>JAUVBB010000001.1 GCA_030591445.1 Deltaproteobacteria bacterium
CCTCGATCTGGCTCAGCGGCAAGGACATCAAAGTATTGCTCAAAGTGTCAACGATCGAGTCCAGGGCCTTATACGGCACCGACTCACGATGATGACAGCGCCCCTGCAAGATGATCGTGTTCGACTTCTCTTGCTCCAGAAAGGTCTGAATCAGTGCGCTCTTGCCCATTCCGGACAAACCATGGACCAGGACCGTCACGTTTCTGCCTTGGCTCGAAGCGGCCATGGCGTCATGCAAGGTGGCCAGATGACTCCGGCGGCCGACAAATGGAATGTTGGCCGATGACTTGGCCGGGGTCCTGCCCGCTGCCGGCTGGCCGGCTTGGGTCAAAAAGGCAAGAATTTCCTCTCCCGTGGGTCGCTCGGCGGGCGCAAGAACCAACAATTTGACACACAGCTCCTTGAGCAGCGGTAGGTCCACCTGGTTCCATCCCTCTGGCAAGACCAGAGACTCTACCTGCTTGCGCCGAAGGGTATCTTTGCTAGAGAGACCATCGAAAGGAATCTGCCCAGTCATGGCTTCGTACAACACCACGCCGACGCTGTACCAGTCACTGGCCTCCGTAAGCGCCCGGCCGGCAGCCTGCTCTGGCGACATATACTTAGGCGTGCCTCGGGAACGGCCACTGCCGGTTTGCAAAGCCGCATCCGATACCAAACCAAAATCACATATGACTACCCGGCCTTGCTTATCAACCAGGACATTGGAAGGTTTGATATCACAGTGCAGCTTGCCGGCCCGATGAAGGGCAAGAATGCCCTTGACCAACTGGACCAAGGTCGCCCGCAACCTATCCGAACGCAAACTTGCTTCCAGGATTGATTTCCTGCGTAGTCCCAACACCTCTGATTTCGGGTCCAGATCATCCCACTTACCAGGTTCTGCTTCCACCACCGTACTTTCTTCGTCGCCAGAGATCTCTACGGCAGACATGCTCTTGCTGCTATGTTCCTTCAGTATCTGCTTGAACGGACGAACGTATTCGAGCAAGGAGACACCATCGATAAGCTCCATGGTGAAAAACCACTCATCATTGTCGTTGTGTAACTCGTAAAGAACAACCAGGTTATCGTGCACAATTCCGGCCAGTGAGCGGAACTCTTGTTTGAAGCTATAGAGACTGGCACCATCAAGTTTGTGCAAAGTCTTGGAAGCTACTTCCTGTCGCCGCACCTGGTCGTAGACGCGGTAAACCGTCCCCATCCCACCCGCTCCCAATTCCCCTCGCCGTTCAAATCGAGATTTCTCAACTCTGGACTTCTCATCCACTGGCTTACCCCTTCCGACTTCTTCAGTCTTGCGGGTTCGACAATCTATGGGCTCGCGCCATCGCAACTATTGGCTACAGTAACCAATAGTAACAGGGCACCTGCCTAATGGCACAAAAAACTCTCAACTTATGCTCACGCAACGGATAAAATACTCAGGAGCAACACCAACTACCAATGTGGCGGAGAAAATAGTGAACAAACATTTCCCCAGGGCAAGGCACCGCACCTGGATAATACTGGGTTTACTGATACTTACCTCTGCAGTCGCGGCCGAACCTCCGCCGCGGGTGGAAGCGGGCCGCTTGGAGGCGGAACTTCGGATCGACGGTGTGCTCGACGAGCCCGCCTGGCGCGTTGCCGGGATCATCTCCGATCTGACCCAACAGGATCCTCGGCCGGGCGAAGCCACCCCTTACCGGACCGAGATCCGGGTGCTGGTGGATAATCAGAACCTCTACTTCGGGCTTACCTGCCACGACCCGGAGCCGGCCCGGATCGCGGTTCACACCATGCAGCGCGACGGTATGCTGGAAGGCGATCAAACGGTGACGGTGGTCCTTGACACCTTTGGCAATCGGCGGCGCGGCTACTATTTCGAGATCAATGCGGCCGGGGCCAGGCTCGACGGTTTAATAGCGGGACCCGAAGAGATATCCCCCGACTGGGATGGAATTTGGGACGCGCAAACCCAGCGGAGCCCGGACGGCTGGACCGCCGAGATTCGTATCCCCGCCCAAAGCCTGCGTTTCACGCCGGGCGCCGAGAGCTGGGGATTTAACGTGCAACGACGGGTTGCCCGTGACCTCCTCACCCTTCGCTGGGCCGGCACTGGGCTCGACGCCCGCATCGAAGATCTACGCCGCGCCGGCCGGATCGAGGGCATGGCCGGACTCAAGCAGGGAAAGGGGCTAAGCATCAGCCCCTTCGGCATGCTATGGCGAGAGGCAGACCTGACCACGGGCCGCTTCACGGTTCAGGGGGATGCCGGCATCGACCTCACCTACAACATCACCCCGAATATTGCCGCCGTGCTGACGGTCAACACCGATTTCTCCGAGACAGAAGTAGACACCCGCCAGGTAAATCTCACCCGATTTCCACTGTTCTTTCCCGAGAAGCGCTCGTTCTTTCTCGAGGGCTCTAACCTCTTCTCTTTTGGCGCCGGTATCGACCAAGACTTCATCCCCTTTTTCTCGCGCCGGTTCGGGCTGTACCAAGGTCAACAGGTGCCGCTGCTTGGCGGAGTCAAAGTCCTGGGACAATTGGGCAAGTGGGATTTGGCGGTGCTCGATACCATCGCCAAGGAGACTTCAGTTACCCAATTGACCAACCTGTTCGCGGGCCGCCTGACCTACGACGCAAGCGAGCACCTGACCGTAGGAACCATCGTCACCCACGGCAATCCCAACGGCGTCGATGACAACCTCCTGGTAGGCGCGGATCTCCTCTGGCGGACCTCGACTTTCCGTGGTGACAAAAACCTATCATTGGGCGCTTGGGCAAGCTGGTCCGGCGGTCAAGTACCCGATGGCCGCCACAGCGGTTGGGGGCTAAAACTCGACTACCCCAACGATCTTTGGGACCTCTTTTTCATTTACAAAGAGTTCGGCGACGGTCTCGACCCAGCGCTCGGTTTCTTGCCCCGCCCGGGAACTCGCTGGTTCCAGGGCGGCGGAGCCTACCAACCCCGCCCCCAAGGCGGGGGCTTCGGCTGGGTGCGGCAGTTCAACTTTGAGCTCTACGCCTCTTATGCGCAGGATCTCAACGGCCGAACCGAATCTTGGCAATTGTTCACCGCCCCCTTCAACGCCCACACCGAGTCCGGCGAGCACCTGGAGGCCAACCTGGTACCCCAATTCGAACGGCTGGATGCGCCCTTCGAAATCGCCGACGGAGTGCTCATTCCCCCCGGCGAGTACCGCTTCACCCGCTACCGGGTGGAGGCGCAGAGCTCCCAGCAACGGCCATGGGAGGTAGGCGCCACCGTCTGGTTCGGAGACTTCTATACCGGCTCTCTCACTCAGTTGGAGGGCTTTGTCGGCTACACCACCCCCCGCGGCCACCTGCAGATCCAAGTCATGGCCAATCACAACCGAGCCTTCCTGCCCCAAGGGAACTTCAGCCAGAGCTTGTGGCAAGTCAAACTGGTGGGGGCCTTCACTCCCAACCTGATCCTTACGATTTACGCACAATACGACTCGGAATCGCGTAACCTGGGCTCTAACACCCGGCTGCGCTGGATCATCCGCCCCGGCACCGACCTGTTTGTGGTCTGGAACCACGACTGGCAGCACCCCATCGACAGCCGCGATCCTTGGGCTCTGACTCCGATCAGCGACCAAGTCGTAGCCAAGCTACGCTGGACCTTCAGGAGGTGATCGAAATCCATTTGCCAGTACACAGGTGGGCCGCCTGGGTCCTATTGGGTTTGTTGGTGCTTACGCCCAGTGCCACCATGGCTACAGAGGAGCCGGCAGTTGAGGCAGAACCGCAATGGTGGGTGCCTTCGCTCCATAGTGCCAGTATTTTAACGGGTACCCGCATAGGCTTATCGATATGCTGGCCCGATGCCTACGACCCTACTACCACCGGAGACAACTGGGATCGCTTCGTCCATGCCTGGTCCGCGCCTCCGCACTGGGATGGCAATGAGGCCTTCTTCGAATGGGACGCCGACCCCTGGTCCATCAATCTGATCGGTCATGGGCTGATGGGCTCGGAGTTCTACCTGCGCCACCGACAAGCCAATTTCGATTGGTGGATGGCCCTGGGCATGACCCTGGCCTGGTCCTTTGCCTGGGAGTACCTGGCCGAAAGCTGGCACAAACAACCCTCGGGCATCGACTTGGCCTGGACCCCCGTGGGCGGCGCACTCATCGGCGAAGGCCGCTTCTGGGTCTATAGCCAAATCCGCGCCATGGACCCCGGCCCCGGCCGACATGCTTTGCTCTACCTCATCGACCCCCTCGGCCAAGCCGAACGTGATCTCATGGGTCTGGAGTACTAAAACAAGCCACCGAAGCGGTTGCTGACACAAAACATTGACGAGGCGAACGACTGAGTACTACTGTCCACAAGGAATTCTAGGCGATAGACCAGCTTGATCGAGTTTGCTACTTCAAGATCTAGTGGAGGGGCGTGGTGGATGTCTGATCGAGAGGACAAGCCGGACGTCAAGTTGACCGAAGCTGAAGATGTGTTTGATCAAAAGGACACTTGTTCAGATAGCGACGTAAATGATGAAGAGAATGAACAAATAGCAAAACTGGAACTGGACCGGGGAGCGTCAGTTGGTCGCTATGTAATTCTCGATGTCATCGGCGAAGGTGGCATGGGCAAAGTGTACCAGGCCTATGATCCCGAACTGGATCGTCGCATTGCCCTTAAGCTGCTCAGCGTAAAAAAAGCCATCGGTAGCGAGTCACAAGTGGAGTTGGCTCGTGAGCGCCTACTTCGCGAAGCCCAGGCTTTGGCCCAGCTTGCTCATCCCAACGTAGTTTCAGCCTACGATGTTGGCGCAATCGGCAACCAGGTATTCATCGCCATGGAATTGGTGGAAGGAAAAACCCTTAGCCAATGGATAAAGTCGGACAAGTTGTCTGTCCAGCAGATTGTCAATGTTCTGGTAGCCGCTGGCCGCGGAATGGTGGCGGCACACCAGGTTGGACTTATTCACCGCGATTTCAAACCAGACAACATCATCGTGGGCAATGATGGCCGAGCCCGAGTGCTCGATTTCGGCTTGGCCCGATCCACCACCCTGGATAAAAGCGCATTGCTGGGTAACGGTACTGATCCGACATTGAGCCAAGAATCGCGCTCCAACTCGCAGGGCAATTCATCTGGCAGCACCGACGATCACTTGGGTTCAGTTTCAAAGATATTGCGTTCATCACTAACCATGACCGGCGCTGTCGTTGGCACCCCGGGTTACATGTCTCCAGAACAGTGCTTGGGAGACAAGCTGGACGAGCAATCTGATCAATTCAGTTTTTGCGCCACTCTGTATTTTGCCCTTTACAAAGTAAAAGCTTTCAACGCCAGATCATTCAAAGAGCTGAAGAACAAAGTAATCAAAGGCCAGATAACTCCGCCCCCTCCGGCAGCAAAAGTATCGAGACGGCTGCATCGCATCGCTTTGCGGGGCTTGTCCGTAGATAGGAAGGATCGTTATCCTTCCATGGAAGTGCTTCTGGCCGACCTTTCGAAGGACCCCCGAGCTACCCTGCGACACGGACTGCTTGCGGTAATCATCATTATTCTGATGAGTCTCGCAGCCTACGGTCTGCTGCGAGACGTCGATCATTCTCTTTGCCAAAGCGCCAAGCATAGTCTTGCCGCGTTCTGGAACCCTCCCCAAAAAACAGCCATTCGTGAGGCCTTCGAAGCGACAAGAAGAAGCTATGCTGGCGATACCTTCAAGCGAGTAGAGAAGATTATCGACGCCTATGCCGTCGATTGGGTACAGATGGCAAACGATTCCTGCGCGGCCACCCATATCCACGGCGTCCAATCCGAACGTTTGATGGACTTACGTAAGAACTGTTTGGATCGAAAGCTGACCCAGTTTGCGGCGTTAATCGATTTATTCGCTGGCGCGCCTGATGCCGAGATAGTCGATAAGGCAGTAAAAATCGTTATGGATCTAAGCACCTTGAGCCAATGCAAAGATACCGAGTCCTTGCTGGCGACCATTGCGCCCCCCGAGGATCCCAAGATACGCGCCCGAGTAAAAGAACTGCGCCAACAATTAGATCGCGCCGACGTACTCCAAAAGACCGGAAAGTACAAACCGGGTCTTGCCCAGATAATCAAGATCACAAAGGAATCCGCGGAACTTGGCTATCTACCCTTCCATGCGGAAGCTCGTTTTCTGCAAGCCACCGTCAAGGAATTCCTGGGAGAGTTTCACGCGGCGGAACAGGAGTTCAAAGAAACCATCTGGGCAGCAGCAGATGCTGGAGACAGCAAGCTGGTGGCTAAGGTGTGGATTTCCCTGCTGATGAACCTGGCCCAACAAAACAAATTCGAAGACGCCTTGGCCCTAGAGACCGTGGTCGGGGTGGCCGTTGCGCTCGCAGGCCGTGAGCCACTGTTGACGGCGGATATGAAACGAGCTCTTGGGCGAAGTTACTATGAACAAGGGAAATTCGAACTAGGAAGGAAACTCTTTGAGCAAGCGCTGACTTTACGTAAAAAAGTTTTGGGTTCTAGCCACCTCAAAGTGAGCCAATCCATGATAGATGTAGGCAATACCTTATACCGTTTAGGACATTTCGATGAATGTAGGAAATACTACCAAAAAGCTCTTATTATCAGTGAAAGAACACTTGGACCCGAACACCCAAACGTTGGTTGGGCCATACACAACTTGGGCATGGTATTCTTTGCCAAAGGAAATTATGACGAAGCTTTGAAATTGTACAAGAAAGCCCATGAAATCCAAAAAAGATCCCACAATCCGGATGACCCTGACTTGGCCACGGGATTACAAAACATGGGCATTCTGGCCACCCAAATTGGTGACTTTGCAAGCGCAAAAAAATACATGATGGAGGCCCTAAAGATCTACCGGCATGCCTTTGGAGAAGACCACGTTCTGTCCGCTGTCACCTTGAGTGGCTTGGGAGATGTGCTGGTTGGACTGAACGACAAAGCAGGAGCCTATCGGGCATACCAACGCTCATTAGACATGCTTTCCCGAGTCGCCGGCCCAGATCACCCGATGAATAGTTACGCGCTAACGGGGCTAGGCTCGCTTCTCTTGACTGACGGTCGAGTCCACAAAGCGCTACCTCTGCTGGAAAGAGGGCTTGGTATTCGAGAAAAGGAGACCAAGGATCCCATGTTGCTGGGTGATGCCCGCTTCACCCTGGCGAGGGCTCTTTGGAGAGCCGGTAAGGAGCGAAAACGATCCATCCAACTTGCCGAAATGGCCCAAAAAGATTTTTTAGCCACCGATAATCGTGGCCAATCAAAAATGCGCGAAGTGCAAAATTGGCTCGGGAAACGCCGCTGAAAGAATGGCGTCCAATCTTTGTCTTTGAAGACAAACAGGATTGGTCTGCACTCAATCGGCTTGTTCACGACAATGGCACGGTCACCAAAGCGCATCCGGCAAATTTCGTGCTTGACGGAGTGATTCAGCTCCGAGATTATTAATAATGGAAAATGTAGGTGACGGAATTTGGCCCTTTAAGCAGCTTTATTTTACCGATGGTCCTGGGGAGAAAGCCGTGAAGAGATTTGTCCTCTTTTTACTGTCTGCTGTCTTATTCATTGGTTTGATCATGTCTTGTGGTGCAGGGGAACAGGGAGCCGCCGGGACAAACTCGCTGATTCGAATGAATGAAGAACCAGCCGGAAATAACTGTACCGGGGGCGGAACGGCCATTCACGCTGGCGTTGACACCAACGACGATGGCCAGCTTGGCGATGATGAAATTCTCAGCACCTCCTATGTTTGCTCCGAGGCAAACTCGCTGATTCGAATGGATGAAGAACCAGCCGGAAATAACTGTACCGGGGGTGGGACGGCCATTCAGGCTGGCGTTGACACCAACGACGATGGCCAACTTGGCGATGATGAAATTCTCAGCACCTCCTATGTTTGCTCCGAGGTAAACTTGCTGATTCGAATGGATGAAGAACCAGCCGGAGATAACTGTACCGGGGGCGGGACGGCCGTTCACACCGGCGTTGACACCAACGACGATGGCCAGCTTGGCGATGATGAAGTTCTCAGCTCGTCCTATGTTTGCATCGGGGTAAACTCACTGATTCGAATGGATGAAGAACCAGCTGGAAATAACTGTGCTATGGGAGGAACAGCCATTCACGCTGGCGTTGACACCAACGACGATGGCCAGCTTGGCGATGATGAAATTCTCAGCTCGTCCTATGTTTGCGACGTAAATATAACGGGTCCTGTACTGATCCGCCTTGACGAGGAGCCTGCAGGAGTAAATTGTGCGGCGGGGGGAACTGCCATGCATGCAGGCATCGACTATGACGAAAATGGGCAACTCGGTAATGATGAGATTCTAAGTACTTCCTACGTTTGTAACGGTGAAAGTTCGGCTGGAAACGGAGTGCTTGAAGGAGACTATACAATTAGAAATTCCCTCGATTTGATTTTTCTGGCGGGATACACGGAGATCACGGGAGACCTTGTCATTGAGGCTCCTTGGATTTCCGAATTCCAGCTTCCACTTCTGTCATCCGTTGGCGGAGACCTGGAAATTCGTACCAGCACTGACCTGACAACCTTTGACTTGACCAGTCTCACGTCAGTCGGAGGGGCGTTGCTCATTGAGAACTGCGATGACCTGACGAGCTTAGACGGATTGAGTGGCATTAGCTCGGTTGGGGGAGATTTGGTCATTAATTACAACGTTGCCCTTTCGAGTATAACAGGTTTGAGCGGCCTCACTTCAGTGGGCGGAAATTTGGAAATTTTTAGAAACGATGCCCTGACTAGCCTGGACATGCTTAATAGCATTATCACGGTTCGGGGGAGATTGTACCTTATTGGAAACATTTCCTTGACAACTCTTGGTTTCACCAGCCTCACCTCGGTCGAGGGGGACTTGCACATTGATGACCATGATGCGCTGACAACTATTAGTCTGACCAACCTCACCTCGGTCGAGGGGGACTTGCGCATTGATGACCATAATGCGCTGACAACTATTAGTCTGACCAACCTCACCTCGGTGGGCATGAATCTGAGAATTAGTGGCAACGATGCCCTGACAACTCTTGAGTTAACCGGCCTCACCTCGGTGGGCGTGGCCTTGTCAATTAGTTACAACACTGTCCTGACAAGTTTGGCTGGATTGAGTAGCATCATCTCGGTGAGGGAAAGTCTCAGCGTTGTAGACAACGATTCTCTAACAACTCTTGGTTTGACCAATCTCGCCTTAGTGGGGAATAATTTTTATATCATCGAAAATCGGGTTTTGCCAACTTGCGAAGCCGAAGCCTTACGCGATCAGGTACTGGCCGCTGACGGCATCGGCGATACCATTTACATCTTTGATAATGACGGTGCAGGAACGTGTGAATGAACATGGAACATTGAATTCGGTTGAGTGATTTCCTATCCTGACATCAATAAGAGTTCCTGGTTGTTATGCAGAACTAAAGGTGATAGCCGTTTTCGCCGTAGGGTTGCAGCTTGTTTAGCCAGAGTTCTTCCAGGGCGGCCAGATCCTGGCGTAGGAGTTGGAAGTCATCATCGGCTTCCAGGGTATCGAGCACTTCAACGTTGAATTGCTGGGCGCCGTATTTGTTCCAATCTTCTTGCAGGAGTTGGTTTTTATGGGTGCCCCATTTTAGCTGGCTTTGTTGGCTATTGAGAATCCCGGCAACGTTTAGCCCTTTGCCGATAAGAATCTTGCCGTTTGTCTGGTTGGTAATTTTGAAAATACCGGCCCGCGGCGGATTTTGCTGGTAGGCCCGCTTGAGCGCCTCTCTTTGGGTTGGGGTCGGCGCTGCTTGCTGGATCATTGGTGGTTTTTGGATCTGCGGCGCCGGTTTGGCTTCTTCCGCGGTCAGACGGTATTGCTGGTTCTCTCGTGACATGATTTGTCCCTCGATAAATTCGCGTCGAATCGTGCAGTAATCGGGGTAACGCTTGGCGATGATGGCGTTGATTTCTTGCTGGTCATAAATCTGCTTGGCCTGAAAATCTTTGGCGATTTCCTCTAGCACGATGCGTCGTTTTTTCTTCTGCACTGGGAGTTGAAGTAACTTCCCCTTGCGGAAAAACGTCCGTAAAATCTTTGCCCGGTACTGTTGCAATCGCACTTGCTGCCGCTGTTGTTCGTCATCGCTGACGGTTAGAAGGTCGGCCAAACGCATTTTCAGAACTTCTTGATTGAGCGTATAAACCACATAATATTGTTCTTTGCGCTTGTGCACTAGTCCGGCCTTCTCTAGTTTTTTCAGGTGAAACGACACCGTTGATACCGCCAGCTTCACCCGCTCGGCTAACTCTTCCACATAATGGTCTTTGCCGGCCAAGGCGTTTACGATTCGCAAACGGGAAGGATCGGCCAAGGCTTTGACAATTAATAGGCTGCGGGCAAGATTCATGCTAACTCCCTGTCAGTTTCTATTTCTATATCTATCAAAACATACCTAGATAGTCAATAGTATTTCTACATCCTTCGAAATACTCTTGACATGCCAATTTTGACCACAGACATCCAAAAGCATCTTTCCTTCTGCTTATTTTTCACTCGCCAAGAGGGCCCCGGGTTAGATGGATGAAAGGAGGGTTTACGATGACCAGAGATCGACAAATTATGATAACCATTACCGGACTGATGGCCGGTTTGCTAGCTGGGTGCTTCAGTGGTGAGGGAGCGGAGTGCAATGCAGAGCCGGGTACCTACTGTATCGAGGAAGTCACTTACTCCACCAATAGTTGCGGGGAGCTGGAAGCGGTGCTGGAAGTCTGCAATTGCGGGTGCATTGCCGACTTTAGCGCCTGTAAACTTTGCAATTGCGACTCTCACACCGGCACTGTCTGCCAAGATGGGATCGTATACTGGTCCGACAGCTGCGGGCAAGCAGAGGAGCTCATTGAAGTATGCGAATGCGCTTGCACTCCAGACGGTTACGGCTGTGAGGACTGTACCTGCGAGCCATCTTGTCTGGGCCTGGAGTGTGGGTCAGACGGCTGCGGAGACAATGACAACTGCGGCCAGTGCGATGAAGGCTGGACCTGCAACAGCGGAACCTGTGTCATAACCGGAACTTGTGACAACGGTCAACTCGAAACCTACGAGGAATGCGAGGGATTCGACCTTCGGGGCAAAACCTGTACCCTTATTGGCTATGACGATGGCATCTTGTCCTGTGGTGATGATTGTATGTTGGATACTTCCCAGTGCCGCAGTTGCGGCAACAACCGGCTCGAACCCGGAGAAGAATGCGACGGCTCCGATTTCGGAGAAATTAGCTGCGAATCGCTGGGATATGACGGAGGCACTCTGACTTGCGTCTACGACTGTGACTATATAGATCCGTCAAGTTGCCTAGGATTCGACCATGGCTGTGATGACGGCAGTGACTGCAACTCCTGCCTTGATTGTGCGATTACTAGCAGTTGTGTGAGCCAAAACGCCGCTTGCTCTGAAAATTCGGAATGCATGGACTACTGGTTCTGCATGGAAGACTGCCAAGATGAGTATTGTGCGGACCAATGTGCGGCGATCCATCCTGACGGAAAAATTCTCAACGATGACATTTTCGATTGTGTGATTTGCGACAGTTGCTACCACTCATGCAACGGTGCCGCCTATGGCTGCGAGTAGTCCAATTGGGGTGACTGGCAGTGCTTTACAGGGCGCGATTCAGGATGGTGTTGAGGCGTTGGACGAATTCGGCGGGGTTTTGCATTTCTACGCCTTCTAGAAGCATGGCTTGTTCGAGCAGCAGGCGGCTGGAAGCGGCGAAGAGGGTTTCGTCTTCTAGCTTTTCCAGCTTGTGGATGATTTCGTGATTGGGGTTGACCTCTAGGATGGGCTTGATGTTGGGCATGTCGTCCTGGCCCATGGATTTGAACAGGGCCTGCATTTGGATGGAGGGGTCTTTGCCGTCAACCACCAGGCAGCAGGGGGAATCGGAGAGCCGGGTGGAGGCTTTGACTTCCTTGACCTGGTCGCCGAGCACTTCCTTGATGCGGGCAATCAGAGGATCAATCTCGCGTTCGGCGGCTTTGTCGTCTTCGGTTTTGAGGCCTTCGGCGGCGTCCGAGCGGTTGATCGAAACCAGTTCCAGTTCTTTATATTTGCCCACCGCCGAGATCACGATCTCGTCTACTTCGTCGTCGAGCAGCAGAACTTCGATCTTCTTTTCCCGGTAGGCCTCTAACAAAGGCGATTGGCGCAGGCTTTGTTCTTTTTCGCCGGTGAGATAGTAGATTACTTTTTGATCTTCGCCCATGCGCTCTTGGTAGGCGGCCAGGCTGGTGAAAGTTTCGTCGCGGGTGGTCTTGTAGCGAACCAATTCTAACAACTTGTCGCGGTTGACGTAGTCGGTATACAGCCCTTCTTTGAGCAGGCGGCCGAATTCAGCATGGAAGACCAGATACTTCTCTTCGTCTTCGGCCAGGCGGGCGAACTCTTCGAGCAGCTTTTTGACCGAAGCGGTGCGGATGCTTTCCATGATGGGGTTCTGTTGCAGGATTTCGCGGCTGACGTTCAAGGGCAAATCTTCGGAGTCAATGATGCCACGTACAAAACGCAACCAGGGCGGTAACAACTCTTTGCTGTCGTCGGTGATAAACACGCGCTTGACGTAGAGCTTGACCCCAGAGCGGTAGTTGGCATGAAAGATGTCGGCCGGGGTCTCTTTGGGCACGAAAAACAAGGTGGTGTATTCCAGGGTGCCTTCGGCCTGGTTGTGCAGAGTCAACATCGGCGCCTGGCTGTCGTTGGTCATGGACTGGTAAAACTTCTGGTAGTCCTCGTCTTTCAACTCACGCTTGCTTCGTTTCCAAAGCGCGCTGGCCTCGTTTACTTGCTCGATCTTGGGCTCTTTGATCTCTTTGCGGTCATCGCCCTCGCCTTCGAAGCGTGAATCTTCAAAGTGCAGGAAGATGGGATAGGAGATGTGATTGGAATACTTCTTAATGATCGACTCCAGGCCCCAGCGATTGGTGTATTCCTGGCCGGCTTCATTGAGCCGCAGCTCAATGGTGGTGCCGTGGGAGTCACGCTCGGCCTCACTGATTTCGTAGTCGCCCTGGCCGTTGGAACGCCAGCTCCAAGCCTGTTCCTCACCGGCCTTGCGGGAGATGATCTCGACAAAGTTAGCCACCATGAAGCTGGAGTAAAAACCGACCCCGAACTGGCCGATGAGATTCGAATCGGCTTTCTTGTCACCGGTGAGCTGCTCTACAAACTTACGGGTGCCGGAGCGGGCAATGGTACCGATTTGCTCGACCAGATCCTCTTGATTCATACCCAGACCGCTATCGGAAATCGTTAGCGTGCGGGCCACACTATCGAAATCGATATCGATACGCGGGGCAAACTCGATCGACTTGTATTCTTCTTCAACCAAGGTCAAGTGCCGCAATTTATCGAGGGCATCCGAACCATTGGAGATCAGCTCGCGTAAAAAGATCTCTTTGTGCGAATACAATGAATGAATAATAAGCTGTAATAAATCACTGACTTCGGTTTCGAATTTTCTCTTGGTCATTCCTCATCCTCCGGTGGTACTGGTCTATAGCGACGTGCGTAATATGGATCAAATTGGCATGATGTCAAGCATTGACGCCAGGGACAAAACCAGGCAGGAATGGGCGCGGACGACAAATGGGAGGAAATGATGACGCGGAAACTCATGTCGGGGATGGCGATATTGGCATGGCTCTGCCTACCGGAACCCGCCCCGGCTCATGATCAAGTCGAAACCGGGGTTATCGAAATTGCGCTCAGTGGAGACCTGGCCCGTGAATTCAACAGCGAGAAAACCAACTTCAACCTGGGCCTGACGGTGGGGTACTTTGTCAATGATTGGCTTGAGTTGGGCCTGGTCGGGACCGGCAGTCACAACGCCGCCGGCTGGGGCGCAGATGCAAAAGCCCTGCTGCGCGTCTTTCCCTTTGCCTTCGCTGAAAGCTTGCCTTCTTACCTGGCGCCATTTGTGGGTCTGGAGTTGGGCGCCCTTTTCGTCGAGGATCTCGACCCTTTTATAACCGCCACTACTTCCGTCGGCATCCACTTCTTTATCGTCGAAAACATCGCCCTCAGCCCCAGGCTTTGCTATGGCCTAGTTTACGTAAGCGGCGAAGACCTTGAGCACATTCTGGCGGTTCAATGGGGCTTGAGTATCTTTTTTTAGATCAGGGCTGGGAGCGAAACGACCACTGATAAAGTTCGGTCCTGGTATTTCCGCTCAGATCCTTGATGCCGGGTTCCAGCACCGCTTGGTAGTTGGCTCCGTTTTGCAGCGGAGCGGCTATGACCAGGGTGGCTTCGCGCCGGGTCTGATCGTAGCTAACGCTGCCGTAAAGCGAGCTACCGTCCAGAATCAAGTGGAACTTGTCTTCATCGAGAGAAATGCGTTCGACGCTTTCGTTGAACTGAATGCGAATCTTGATGTCCAGCGGCACATCCAGTGCCTCGGCCGGCGGTACCGTCGCCAAGATCTCGGGCGGGCGGGTGTCGGCACCTTCTATACAGGCATTTTCCACACATTGACGATCGGCCGGACAGTCGGCGTCGACCAGACAGTCTACACAGCGCCAGATGGCGAAATCACAGAAAGCGCCGGGACAATCAGTGTTTTGTTGGCACTCGGCACAAGCACCCCAGCTGCCGACATCTTGCAGGCAGGCCCAGTCGGTCGGACAATCTCGGCTGGAGCGACAACCATCAATACAAACGCTGGACTCGCAAATCTTGCCTCGATCGCAGTCGTTGTCGTCATGGCAACCTTGCCTGCAGGCATCGGCCAAACACAGCAGCTCGCCACTGCAATTTTCATCATCACGACACTCGACGCAAATCCCGTATTGCTCTTGGCAAAAAGGCGTCTCGTCCAGACAATCGTCGTCTTGGCCACATTCGTCTACAGAGCGATCCTTGGGCGCACAGGCCGCCAAGAAGGCAAGCGCCAAAACCAAAGCCCAGAATTTATCGCGGCACCACAACCGTCCACCACCTTTCCATGGGTTAATTACAGTATACGGAAGAGTTTCGATTCTGGGCGGTTTTTTATGATTTGATTTCTTCTCTGATCTTCTTTTTCGAAATCTTGCCCGAGCCAGTTCTTGGCAGGGAAGCCAAGAATATGACCCGTTTCGGCGACTTGAAGCCGGCCAGCTGCCGCTTGCAAAAAGAAACCAGCACCTCGGCGGAAAGTGTAGATTTAGCGCGCAAAACCACGGCCGCGCTGACGGCCTCTCCCCATTTTGGATCGGGCAAACCGAAAACGGCGGCCTCTAAAACATCCGGGTGCTGATAGAGAACGTTTTCGACTTCCACGCAATAGACGTTCTCACCGCCGGTAATGATCATGTCCTTCTTGCGGTCGACGATATTGACGTAGCCTTCGGGGTCCATGGTAGCCAAATCGCCAGTCTTGAGCCAATCACCAGCAAAGGCGGCCGCGGTCTCTTGGGGTCGGTTCCAGTAACCGGTGGTCACAGTGGGTCCGCGAACCCATATCTCACCTACCGCGTGCTCGTCACTGGCAATCTCTGTGCCTGCCTCATCGACCACTTTTAGCTCCACGGCGGCAAAGGGCCGGCCGGTCTTGGCCTGGTAAACAAACTGTTCTTCGGCCGGCAGCTGTTGCAGATGAGGGTGTAGCAAGCTCAGAGTCAGGTAGGGGCTGGTCTCGGTCATGCCGTAGGTCTGAACATATTGGCAGTCGAAGTTCTCCATGACCGCGCGGACCAGGCTGGGGGCAATAGGCGCGCCCCCGGACAGAATAAGCCGAAGATTTGATAGATCATGAGGATGCGCCGACAAGCGCTCATTCATCAAGTTGAGCATGGTGGGAATCAAGTTGGTAATGGAAACCCCTTCGCGGGCCATGGTGCTAAGCGCGCTTTCAGCATCGAAGCGCGGCAAGATCACGTGTTGGCCGCCCACCGCGGTCAGAGCAAAGCAGGCCCAGGCGTCGGCCAGGTGAAACATGGGCGCAATGTGAGCCCAAACATCCGCTTCGCTCAGCGACAATTCGTCGATGGCGCAAAGCGCGTGTACCCCAACATTGCCATGAGTCAACGCCACTCCCTTGGGTTTGCCGGTGGTCCCACTGGTATAATAAAGCTGCGCCACCGTGGCCGGATCCTGTCTGACCGGCGTCATCGGCGCCGAGGCGACCAGGGCTTGCTGGTATTGCCAAGCGGGCCCCGCCCAAGCCTCCGCCAGGGATTCACCGATCCATAAAATACCCGCTACCGGCAGTTGCTCAGACCAAAGCTCGCTCAGCACGGGGGCAAAGGCCACATCGGCCACCAGCCAGCGAGCGCCCGCGTCGCGCAGAATGAAGGCCAGCTCCGGTGCCGACAAGCGTATGTTCAAGGGACAAACAATGGCGCCCAAGCCGGCGGCGGCAAAGTAGGTCTCCAGATAGGCAGCCGAGTTGACCGCCAGGATCGCAATCCGATCGCCCGCGCCGATGCCTTGCTCGGCAAAGAAGCCGCCCAGGCAAAGGGCCCGATCATGCACCTGCGCATATGACCAGCGCTGATCTCCATCCACCACCGCGATTTTTTCGGGCGCGCCTTCCGCGGCGCTCTGCAGCATGCTCCAGATGTCCATGATCAAATCAGCCTAATCAGTCCGGCACACCCGAGCCATGCCCCCCTGGACAACTTCTTCCAGAATCTCGTGTCGGGATGCATTTGGTTAGGGCTTCGTCTCCTGAGCCATCAATTGCCGAAATTGATCCCGGAGGAGCCGTCTCGACCCTTGCTGGGAGCGGCATCGGACACGATAAGATATCCGCCCGCGGCAACCAACCCGGCCAGACCCACAAAAAAGGCGGGTTTGAACCCGTAGAAAATGCCAACCACTACCGCACCGGCCAGAGCCAGCACAACAATCAACGCCGCCATGGTTTTTCGGCGCTTGCGCACCTGAGGAAGCGGCTTTCCCAGACAACATTGTTTGTACTTGCGCCCGCTGCCACAAGCACAAGGTTCATTTCTTGCCTGACCCATTTCTGTCTCCCCTCGTTGACCACTCCTCTATATTTTAGGCAGTTTGCCCGCCGAACACAAGAGGCACGAGGGTCATATCCTGATCCCGTATTTCCCCGGGTTTTTCCTTGATGTTGTCCCCGGCATCGTCCATAATGCAATAAGAATGCACAATGGACGATGCCGGGGGTTGCGTAATGTATGTAACTAGAACCATGGAGATATTCGTTAGGTCCGCTTCGCGCCAATTTCCAGTGTTGCTCATGACCGGGGCGCGGCAGGTGGGCAAGACCACTTTGTTGAATCATTTGCGTGACGAGGAGCGGCAATACGTCACTCTCGACGACCCATTGCTAAGGAACCTGGCCCGGGAGGATCCGGCGTTGTTCATGCAGCGCTATACTCCGCCGGTGATCATCGACGAGATTCAGTACGCTCCGCAGTTGTTACCCTATATAAAAATGGCGGTCGACCGCGAGCGAGCGGCAGGCGGGTTCTGGCTCACCGGCTCGCAGGCCTTCCACCTCATGCAAGGTGTGTCGGAATCCCTTGCCGGCCGGGTGGCCGTTATCGAATTACTCGGTTTGTCGCAAAGAGAGCAACTCGGTCAGGGAAGCCAGGCAGCGCCTTTTCTGCCTCTGCCCGAAGAGATCTCACGGCGCGCGATCCCGGGCAAGACGCTCGACCTGAACCGACTGTACCAAAACATCTGGCGCGGCTCCTTTCCTGCCGCCGCGCTTCATCCCGATGTGGATTGGCAGCTGTTCTACAGCTCTTATGTGCAAACCTATCTCATGCGGGATGTCCACGATCTGACCCAGGTTGGCAACGAGATGAAGTTCGTGCGTTTCTTGCGGGCCACCGCCGCGCGCACTGGTCAACTATTGAATTTGACTGATCTGGCCCGCGACGCCGATATCGCCGTCAACACCGCCAAGAGCTGGCTGGGCATCTTGCAAGCATCGGCAGTGGTGTACTTGCTTATGCCCTACCACTCGAACCTCACCAAGCGCCTGATCAAAGCGCCCAAGCTCTATTTTCTCGACACCGGGCTCGCAGCCTATCTCACCGGTTGGACTAGCCCCCAAACCTTGGAAGCGGGCGCCATGTCGGGCGCCTTTCTGGAGACCTGGATCCTGGGCGAACTACTCAAAGGCTATCGGCACAACGGCAGGGAAGCAACGCTGTTTTTCTATCGAGACAAAGACCAGGTAGAGATCGACTTTCTTTTGGTCCAAGACGGAACCATCTATCCATTAGAATGCAAGAAGTCCGCTTCGCCTAAACTCGTTGATGCTCGCCATTTTCAGGCCCTCCAGCGCCTGCAAGTTCCCATCGGCCCCGGCGGAATCCTGTGTCTTTGCCCACAGCCGCTCCCCCTGAGCCCCACCATCAACGCCATCCCTATCGGCATACTTTAACCCCAAAAAAAGTGCCAGGTCTGGTCGTCGAGTAAAGCTATTCTATATCTCCGGGGTCCACACTTGAGACTCACAGCCGAGTTGTACGTCGAGTTGGGCCGATTCATCATCGCTAACCATGGTGCAGAAATCGGGGCAGAACACGATGGCCGTGGGCGCATCGGGATTGTCGTAATACCACAAGAGCTCGCCCGGTGTGCAGTCCCCTTCTGATGGGGTCCGCAATACCGTCTCCGTGACACCGCCGTGGGTGTATTCAACGTTGACCAGGTCCGAATCAAAAGTCATATACTCCGGTGGTTCAGGCAGTTCTAGTTCACAGGGAATGGGAATTCGCTCGCCCATTTCCACCGAGAGGGCATCGAAGACCGCGGTCCAGTCGTTGGTGCAAATAGAATGTTGTTGTCCTGAGGTATCGGCGGCCAGGTCCCAGTATTCCTCGCCGTTGTCGTAGGCATCCCCATTGGGTCCGGTACAGCCGGCATCAAATATGTCGTGATAGGAACCGGGAGGCGACACAATAGCATGGGCGGTAAAGGCATGGCCTAGCTTGGCCTCCATTTGCGCCTGGAAATCACCGTATTTCATTTCACTCTCATCATCGGTGACAAAGACAAAATGGGTGCTTGCTTCATCGCGCAAGAAATCTTGATAGAAGGGCAGCAAGTTGAGGGTCACGGTCAAGGCATTGTTAGACAGGACCAGGTAGTCCACGGCCAGGAAATGCTCTGGATCGGTCCCCAGCGGGGCCGGCACCCGGACGAGTTCTTTCTTGGTAATAACAATCACCCGGAAATCAATGGCCGAGTTGCTAACGCGCTCGGCAAAAGTGTTCATGTTGCGCTGAACAATCAAAGCCTCGCCGATCATGGATGGGGAATCGTCGATCACCCACACCACATCCACCGGACGCGCTCGTTCCTGGGCGCTTACCTGAACACCCTCGCAGGGCTCAAAACCACCGTCATCCAAACCACCATCGCTTTGGTCATCGCGGTTCGCGTCCTGGCTATCGCTAGCATCGTCGCCGGCGCCACCGTCACCAGTGGTGTATTCCGAGGGATTATCGTCGCTGCACCCCGGGCAAGAAAACAGCAAAACCAATGACATGAGCAATCCGTATCTCTTCATCAGCATTTTTCAACCTCCCTTTTCCTATGGCACCAGTCTCTTGAGGAAGACCTTTTGGCTCAAATTTTTTCTGTTGGCTTGAAACTATTATGTTTCTGGGGCGTAGTACCATTCCAGTGAGACCGGTGACCAAGGGGAGATCTATATGAAATGCATGCCTGCGCTATGGTGTAAATGGCTGATAATCATTCTCATTTCCAGTGGCTGGTCCTTCGGCTGCCCGGGCAACCAGGGGCTTTTGGAACCGGGTGGTGGCTCGGGAGCCGTAGCCGTGGACAAGCAGCCCGAACGAGTCGAGCCGCTTACCGTGGTCGCCTGGAGCGGAAAGTTTGACCAGGGTTGGAAAGAGTACGACCGACTGGTCAAGGAGCAGAAGTTTGAGCAGGCGGCCAAGTCGGTCGAGGACATGTTGGAGAAGGCCAAGAGCACCGGCAAGTCCGAAGAGTGGGTCAGGGGTCTCATCCGTTTTGTCCAACTGCGCACGGCCCTGCATGGATACGAAAAGTCGGTTCGCTTTTTCCGGGAGCAGCCCTGGCCCGAAGATCTGCTGAGCAGCGCGGTGCTGCATCTATTTTACGCGCAGTCGCTGGTTCAATATGCCCGCAGCTACTCCTGGGAAATCCGCAAGCGGGAGCGGGTGGATTCCAAGGGCGTGGTCGATCTGAAAGCCTGGACCCTGGACCAGATATACGAGGAGGCGCAGCGCGCCTATCAGAAGGTTTGGCAGCACCGGCAACAGCTGGGGAAACATGCGGTCACATCTCTGTCTGAATACGTGCAAGCCAATAACTATCCCCGGCAGATTCGCCCCACTCTGCGCGACGCCGTCTCCTATCTGTGGGTGGAAATGCTGGCCGATACTTCTGGTTGGCGACCGGAGCACAGCAATGAGGTTTATCGGCTGGACCTTGGCAAGATGCTTAGCCAACCGGCTCCGGTGTCACTGACAGATCCGGCGGTCCATCCCTTGCTAAAAATCTGCGCCGTGCTCGATGACCTGGAGCAATGGCACCGGGCACGCGGTGAGGCCGAGGCCCATTTTGAGACCCGGCTCACCCGGCTGCGCAATTTACACGCCCATTTCAAACGCGAACCGGATCGTGCCCGCCTGCGCGCGGATTTGCGCGAGCGCCTACCCTCCATGCGCAAACTCGCCTGGTGGTCGATGGGCATGAACGTGTTGGCCGAGTTCGTCCGCGCCGAGCAGACTGCCGACAACCTGATTCGCGCCCGTAAAATTGCCCTGGACGGGCAGCAAGCCTATCCCGAAAGCATAGGCGGCATGCGCTGCCATCACCTGGTTAAATCCATCGAGATGCCGGATTTCCGCCCCATGGCCATGGCCAGCGATGGGCCAGGCAAGCGTTCCATCGGCATCCAGCACAAAAACCTGGGTCGACTCTACTTCCGCGCCTATCGCCTCGACTTGAAGAAGCAGATCGAGTCGGCGCGCGATTACAATCTTTATCCTCAACACGACCAACTCCAGAAGCTGATCGACAAGTCCACCCCCTCAAAGCGCTGGCAAGCGGATCTCGCCGCCACCCCCGACTACAAGATGCACCGCAGCTATGTGGTTCCGCCCATGGATCGGCCGGGCTTCTACGTAGTGGTATTCTCGGCCACCAAGGACTTCGCCCCCAAGCAGAACAAGCTCCAGGCCCTGTTCATGGTGGTAGGCGATCTGGTGCTGCTCAGCCGCCAGTTGGGAGACCGGGTAGAGGTGGAAATCCTATCGGGCCAGACCGGCCGGCCCATCTCCGGGGCCAAGGTGCACCTGTACCGATTCGACTATAAGCGGGGGCACCGTTCGGTCGCCTCCCGGGTAACCGGCAAGGACGGCCGGGTGGTGCTCAAGAAGAAAGGTTCGCACTCCTATTTTCTCTTTGCCCAGAAACGCAAGCAAGTAGCCATTGACCCCCAAAACATCTACCTCAACGCCAGACCCAAACCCGGGGAGACCTACGCCTCCCTCATCTACACCGACCGCAGCATCTACCGGCCGCAACAAAGCGTGCACTTCAAGGTGGTGGCCTATCGCGGAAACTATGATCGGGCCGACTTCAAGACCGCTCCAGCCACTCCGCTGACCGTCTCCTTGCTGGACGCCAATCACCAGGAAGTAGCCAAGAAAAAACTCAAGACCAATCGCTTCGGCAGCGCTTCGGGTAGCTTCGTAATCCCGGCCGGCCGGCTGTTGGGACGCTGGCAACTGCGCGCCAACTGGAGCGGCTACGCCCATATCCGGGTCGAAGAGTACAAGCGCCCCACATTTGAAGCCAAGCTGCTGGACCCCGAGAGCCCCCTGCGCTTGAACCGGCAGGCCCAACTCAAGGGCGAGGCCCGCTATTACTTCGGCTTACCGGTGACCAACGGCAAAGTCAGGTGGCGCGTCACCCGGGCCCCGGTCTTTCCCTGGTGGTGGAGTTATTACTGGTGGCGGGGCGGCGCCGTATCCAACCAGGCTCAAACCATCGACGCCGGCACGGCCACACTGGCCGACGACGGAACTTTTTCCATTGCCTTCACCCCCAAGGCCGATGAACGTGGGGATGGGCAAACGAAGGGCTTTTCCTATCGCTATGCCGTCAGCGCCGAAGTAACCGACGAAGGCGGCGAGACCCGTACCGCCAGTCGCAGCTTCCGCCTGGGTTTCGTGGCCGTCGAGGCACGCATGAACATGGAGACCCACTTCATGCTCGAAGACCGGCCCGGGGTGCTGACCGTTACCCGAAGCAACCTGGACGGCATCGCCGACCCCGGCCGGGGCAGCTACCGTATCGTAGCCCTGCAGTCGCCGGCCCGGGCCCTGCTGCCTGCTGACCAGCCCTTGCTCGAAATGCCGGGCGCAAAAAAGAGCCCGGCCTATGTCACCCCGGGAGATCTGCTGCGATCGCGCTGGAATCCCGGCTACCGGCCCGAAGCCGTTTTGCGTGGCTGGGCCGACGGAGCCCAAAAGAGCAAGGGTGGGCTTATCCATAATGATGAAGGCAAGGCCGAGATCAAACTGCCCGGCCTGCCTGCCGGCGCCTACCGCCTGCACTATAAAACCCGGGACGCCTTCGGCGCCCAGTACCAAATGAGCCAGGAGTTCATGGTAGCCGGGACCCAATCGCGCCTGTCCCTGCCGGCCTATCTGCAAGTAGAGCAAAGCTCGGTCAAAGTCGGCGGCACCGCGCGCATCTTGGCGCTCTCCGGACTTTCCGATCAACCATTGGTCCTCGACATCTACCGAGACGGCGTCCGCCGCGAGCGCCGGCGCCTGGAATCAGGCCGCGACGCCACCCTGATCGAAATCCCCATCTCAGAAGATCACCGCGGCGGCTTCAGCGTGGTGCTCACCGCCCTGCGCGACCATCAGGTCATGAAGTTTACCCGCAACCTGTACGTACCCTGGGACAACAAGGAGTTAAAAGTCAGCTTCAGCAGCTTCCGTGATTTGCTCCGGCCCGGTGGCAAGGAAAAGTGGACGGTCAAGGTAAGCGGCCCTGCCGGCCGCGATACGCCGGCCCGAGCAGCCGAAGTCCTAGCCTATATGTATGACCGTAGCTTAGACACCTTTGCCAGCCATAACCCACCCTCACCACTGGCGCTCTTTCCCCACCGCGCCCGGGCCGTCTGGGCCCGCACCAGCCTGGGTGGGGCGCGCAGTGGCTGGCTCAGAAGCCATGGCCTCAGCACCCTGCCGGGCTATCCCCACCTCGGTTCCGACATTCTGCGCTTTTTCTCCGGCTACGGCATCGGCGGCGTGGGCAAGCGCGGCCAACTTTTTTATGCGGTCGCGACTGGATCCACGGTCGCGGCAGCTCAATCGGCGAGGAGTACTTCGCTAGATGCCAGGGTGTCTGACGGGCTGTTAGCCAATGAGGAGCTTGCCTCAGCCGAACCAAGAGATGCCGAGGATCGCGAATCAGAAGGCGGCGAGGATGTCAACGGCGCTGCCGCCGCCCCGGCGCCGGTACAGATGCGCACAGACTTTTCCGAGACGGCCTTCTTCAAGCCCCATTTGCTTACCGGCCAAGACGGCAGCGTGAGTTTCGAATTCACCGTGCCCGACTCGGTCACCTCCTGGAACGTCTGGGTACACGCCATCACCAACGATCTTGAATCCGGCAGCTTGAAAAAAGAGGCCAAGACAGTCAAGGATCTCATGGTGCGGCCCTATTTGCCCCGCTTTTTGCGCGAAGGCGACCAGGCCCAGATCAAGGTGGCAATCAACAACGCCTCCGCGCGAAAACTTACCGGAAGCCTGGACTTCGACATCATCGACCCGGCCACCGAACGCAGCCTACTGGCAGACTTCGGGCTAACAGAGAAAGAAACACGGGACCGGCCCTTTACCGTCGCGGCCAAGGGCGGAACCACCCTGAGCTTCGCCATTGAAACACCGGCCAAGGTAGGACCCATTGCCTTCAAGGTCATTGCCCGCTCGGGCGATTTCTCAGACGGCGAACTGCGCCCCCTCCCGGTGCTGCCGGGCCGGATTCACCTGGCCCAATCTCGTTTCGTTACCCTGAAAGACAAGACCCGCCGCGAACTGCATTTTGCCGACATGGCCCGCAACGACGACGACTCGATGATCCACGAGCAGATGGTGGTGACGATCGACGCCCAGTTGTTCTACTCGGTGCTCAATGCCCTGCCCTATCTAGTAAACTATCCCTATGAGTGCACCGAACAGACCCTGAACCGCTTTGTCTCCACCGGCATTCTGGCCTCGATGTACAAAGATTTCCCGGCGATAGAGCGCATGGCCAAGAAGTTTGCCAGCCGCAAGCAACAATACGAGACCTGGAACAACAACGATCCAAACCGAAAAATGGCCCTGGAAGAAACACCCTGGCTGCAGATGGCCCAGGGCGGACCCCAGCGTAGCCATCCCCTGATCAACGTGCTGGATCCGCGCATCACCCGCGCCCAGCGCGATGCTTCCCTGGCCAAGTTGAAAAAGATCCAAACCGCCAACGGAAGCTTCCCCTGGTTTGCCGGTGGCCCGCCCTCGCCCTACATGACCCTTTATCTGCTGTACGGTTTTTCCAAGAGCATCGAGTTCGGCGTCGAGGTACCCAAAAACATGACCCAGCGAGCCTGGCGCTATCTGCACCAGCACTACATCGACCAGGTGGTCGATTGGATGATGAAGAACAACTGCTGCTGGGAGTTTATCACTTTCTTGAACTACACCCTGTCCAACTATCCTGATGCCTCCTGGTCCGGCGGTGTCTTCAGCAAACTAGAACGCAAGCAGATGCTGGACTATTCTTTCAGCCATTGGAAAGAACACTCGCCTTATCTTAAGGGCTACCTGTCCTTGACCCTGAGCCGCGCCGACCGCAAGAAAGACGCCCTGCTGGTCTGGGAAAGCGTAATGGATTCTGCCCAGACCAAAGAAGATCAGGGCACCTTCTGGGCCCCCGAGGACCGTGCCTGGCTCTGGTACAACGACACCATCGAGACCCACGCCTTCGCCATTCGCACGGTAATGGAACTGATGCCCAAATCCGAGCACCTGGACGGCCTGGTCTTGTGGATCTTCCTCAACAAGAAACTCTCCCACTGGAAATCCACCCGGGCCACCGCCGAGGTCATTTACTCCCTGGCCCACTACCTGAAAAAGACCGCCCAACTAGGCCTGCGCGAAGAAATCAGGGTCACCGCCGGC
Source organism: Deltaproteobacteria bacterium (assembly GCA_030591445.1). Classification (GTDB taxonomy): domain Bacteria; phylum Myxococcota; class B64-G9; order B64-G9; family B64-G9; genus JAUVBB01. Next base: position 25,163 of record JAUVBB010000001.1, read on the forward strand.
GACACCCAAAAGAATTTCGTCTTCGAGCCCGATGAATACACCGGCAAGAAGAACCAAATCGTCATCCCCGGCGAAGAAATCGATGCCCAGAAACACGCCACTGTCGTGGTCGAGAAAGACACCAAAGGCTATGCCTTTGCCTCGGCCACCTGGCACTTTTCCACCGACAAGTTGCCCGCCGAAGCCCGCGGCGATTTCATCCAAGTCACCCGCAAGTTTTTCAAGCGCGTAAAAACCGGCCGCGAAGTCGTCCTCCAGCCGTTAAAAGAAGGCGCCCGCATCGAAGTCGGCGACGAGCTGGAAGTACAACTGCAGCTGGTAGCCAAGCATCCCATGGAATACATCCACCTGCGCGACCCGCGCCCGGCAGGCTTCGAGCCCACATCAATCGTCTCCCGCCACCATTGGAACCTGGGCATCGGCTGGTACCAAGAAATCCGCGACAGCGGCACCAATTTCTTCCTGGAAAGACTCCCCCAAGGAAACTACCCCTTCAAATACCGCCTACGCGCCGCCGTCGCCGGCACCTTCAAAGCCGCCCCCGCCACCGTCCAACCCATGTACGCCCCCGAATTTACGGCCTACTCCTGCGGGCGCACCATCACCATCCAACCCAGTCCTAAGTAGCTCGGCAAAGCCGAGCGAAAGAAGAGCTTGCTTGACAGCCCTTAGAAAAGTGACCTATTTTCATAGTACATGGACAAGTTAGCTCGCAAAGACAAAGACGTCGTTGCCAGGATCATCGATCATCGGATCAAGCAGGACGATCTGCGTCAGATGCTTACGGCGCTTAGTGAAGATGATCGCGACGAATTCGTGGTGAAGGTGGCCGACACCTTGCGCAAGACCACGGCCTTGCTTGAGGTCAGCAAGCAAGTGTCGGACACGCTTTCTTTGGACGTGCTGCTGCCGCGCACGGTGACCTTGATCTCGGAGTTTCTCGACGCGGATCGTTGTACTTTGTTTCTCAACGATCAAGCCAGCAGTGAGCTATTCTCGCGGGTGGCCGAGGGCGATCTGACCCATGAGATCCGCTTTCCTAATCACCTGGGCATCGCCGGCTCGGTGTTCAAGAGCGGCGAATCAGCCATCATCGAAGATGCCTACGCCGATGATCGTTTCAACCAAGAGGTCGACCGCAAGACCGGCTATCGCACCCGCAATATCCTGTGCGCGCCTATCAAAACCGGACGGGGCGAAATCATCGGCGTGGCCCAGGTGCTAAACAAGAACCAGGGCGACTTTAGTCCCGACGATCTGGATCTGCTCCAGGTGCTCACCTCGCAGGCGGCCTCGGCCTTCGTCAACGCTCAGCTGCACGAAGACATCGAGCGCGCCCGGCGCGACGAATCAGAGCTACTGGAAATCACCACTGCTATCTCGCAAGAGTTGCAACTCGAGCCCTTGCTGCAAAAGATCATGGAGACGGTCACCGCCAATCTCAACGCCGATCGCTCTACTTTGTTTATGTATGACAAAAAGACCGACGAGCTTTGGTCTCACGTGGCCCAGGGCATGGAGACCAAGGAGATCCGCTTTCCCGCCCACCTGGGCATTGCCGGCTCGGTGTTCAAGAGCGGCGAGACTATCAACATCCCTGATGCCTATGCCGATGATCGTTTCAACCAGGAGGTCGACAAGAAAACCGGCTACCACACTCACACCATCCTGTGCATGCCCGTGATCAACAAGCAGAGCAAAACCATCGGGGTGGTCCAGGTGCTCAACAAGCAGGGCGGGCCTTTCCGCACCAAAGACGAGTTGCGCCTGCGGGCCTTTACCTCCCAGGCCACCATTGCCATCGAGAACGCCCAGTTGTTTGAAGAAGTGGTCTCGATGAAGAACTACAACGAGAGCATCCTCGAGAGTATGTCCAACGGCGTGATTACCATCACCGCCGACAACGAAATCGCCACCGCCAACCGCGCGGCTTTGTCCCTCTTTCGTTGCGTTGACCAGCCCGAAAAGCTGCTCGGTAAAAGCACCGAGAGTTTCTTCTTCGGCCAAAACGCCTGGATCGCCGTCACCCTGGACTCGGTGCGCTCAAGCGGCAAAACATCCGTGGCCCTGGACGTCGAATTGTGGCTCAACCAAGAAGAACCCAGCGCGGCTTCGGTTAATCTCTCGGTACTGCCTTTGCTCGACAGCAAAGAACAACACATCGGCTGCCTGCTCATGCTCGAAGATATCACCAAGGAAAAACGTTTGCGCAGCACCATGGCCCGTTACATGACCAAAGAGGTAGCCGACAAGCTGCTCGAAGATGGCGAGGCCGTCCTCGGCGGCCAGACCCAAAAAGCCACCATCTTGTTCACCGACATCCGCAGCTTTACCTCCATCTCTGAAGTGCTAGGCGCCACCGAGACCGTTCGCTTGCTCAACGACTACTTCAGCATCATGGTCGACATCATCCTCGACCACAACGGCATCCTGGACAAATACATCGGCGACGCCATGATGGCGGTTTTTGGCGCCCCCTTCGCCACCTCCGAAGACGCCGACAATGCCTTACAAGGCGCCATCGAGATGGTGGTGGCCTTGCGTCGGTTCAACCAAACCCGTGTTTCGGCCGGCGAAGATCCGGTACACATGGGCGTGGGCATCAACACCGACGAAGTACTCTCGGGCAACATCGGCTCCATCAAACGCATGGACTACACCGTCATCGGCGACGGCGTGAACCTGGCCTCGCGCTTAGAAAGCGCCAACAAACTTTATGGCACCAAGATCCTCATCAGCGAAAACACCGCCCAGGCGCTGCGCAAAGACTACCGCCTGCGCGAAGTCGACAAAATCCGGGTCAAGGGCAAAAACGAACCAGTTTCAGTCTTCGCCGTCATGGACTGCCACGACGAACAAAGTTTCCCCCGCATGAACGAAGTCCTGGCCCGCTACCAGCACGGTCTCGAGCACTACCACAACCGTAACTGGTCCATGGCCCAAACCCTTTTCGCCGAAGCCCTGTCCCTCAACCCCAACGACAGCGTCTCCGGCCTGTATCTCAAACGCTGCCAACACTTCCACACCACCCCACCCGCGGACGACTGGGACGGCATCTGGACCATGACCAGTAAGTAAGGTTCTTTCGGGGGACGTTAGGGCGTAAGTTGCGCTAGGCGTCGGGTGAAACCCTGCCGGGTCGCGCCTCTAGCACCATGACGCTGCGGGATGATACTCGCACCGCCGCCGGACCGGCCGGGGGTTGCTCGGAGCGGTTGCGGACATCCGCCGGCGCCGATTGGGCGGTATCGATCGCCACCGCCCAGCGGTAGCCTTCAAGCACGGGTAGCTCGGCAGCGACTGGGTCTTCGGACAGGTTCAGAACGATATGCAGGTCTTCTTCACCCTTGGCCACCGCTCCCAGGGTGAAGGCCAGCACTCGCGCCTGTGGATCTTGCCAGGCCGGCGCGTTTAGCTGGGCGCCATGCCAACGTATCTCGGGCAAGCGCTGGGCAGAGCCGCGTTCCCCGGTCAAGAAGCGCCGGTGCCGCAGACAGGGATGACGCTTGCGAAAGGCAATCAGGCCCCGGACAAAACGCAGCATGTCCGCGTTGGGCGCAAGCAAGTCCCAGTCCATCCAGCCAATCTCGTTGTCCTGGCAATAGGCGTTGTTGTTGCCCCGCTGGGTGCGCAACACCTCGTCGCCGTACAACAACATGGGCACGCCCTGGCTCAGCAGCAGGATGGCCAACAGGTTCTTGGCCTGGCGCCGCCGCAGCTCAATGAGCCTAGAATCGTCGCTCTCGCCCTCCTGCCCGTAGTTGTGGCCATAGTTCTCGTTGGTTCCGTCGCGGTCATCCTCCCCATTGGCCAGGTTGTGCTTGCGATCGTAGCTGACCAGATCGCGGAGAGTGAAGCCGTCGTGGCAGGTCACAAAGTTAATGCTGTTGGAGGGCAGCCGCCCGGCGCTCTGGTAAAGATCGCTGTTGCCGCTCAGGCGGGTAGCCAACTCGCCAATGAGCCCCCCTTCCCCGCGGACGAAGCGACGAATCACGTCGCGGTAGCGACCATTCCACTCGCGCCAGCGATAGCCGGGAAATCCACCCACCTGATAGAGACCGGCGGCGTCCCAGGCCTCGGCGATGATCTTGGTCTGCGCCAGCTGCTCTGACAACTCGATGTGCCAAAGGAAAGACGGGTGGGTCATGGGCTGGCCGTCCTCGCCCCGCGCCAGCGCGGAAGCAAGATCAAAGCGAAATCCGTCCACGTGGAACTCCCGCACCCAATACTCCAGGCTGTCGAGCAGACAAGCGTTGACCAGCGGGTGGTTGCAGTTGACGGTGTTGCCGCAACCGGTGAAGTCCCGGTATTGGCGCCGGTCGCTGGGATCGAGGTGGTAGAAGGTATCGTTGCCAAAGCCCTTGTAATTGATCCACGGGCCGGTCGCACCGCCCTCGGCGGTGTGGTTAAACACCACGTCCAGGATAACGCCGATCCCGGCCCGATGCAGCGCGCGAACCAGGTCCTTGAACTCCCGCCGGTGGGTTCCTTGCTCGGGGGTAACGCAATAGCCCGGGTGGGGGCTGAAAAAACTATGGGTGCTGTAGCCCCAGAAGTTGCTAAGCCCAAGCCGGCTGGAACTTGCCGGCAGGTCTTGCACATCGAAGGCCATGATCGGCATCAGTTCGACGTCGGTGATGCCGAGATCCTTGAGATAGGGAATCTTCTCGATCATCCCGGCAAAGGTGCCCGGATGCTGTACGCCGGCTGATGGATGGCGCGTAAACGCCCCCAAGTGCAACTCGTAGAGAATGGTTTCCTCGAAAGGGTGGCCAAGGGGCTGGTCGCCCTCCCAGTCGTAGTCATCATTAACCACCATAGCCCGCATGGACGGGCTGCGCTCTTCGGGCCGGCTGGCCCGCGCCCGGTCCCAGTGAATATCCGAGACCGCCCGCGCCCAGGGATCTAGCAGTTCTTTGTTGGCGTTGTGGCGAAAACCGGTTTCGCGGGTATTGGTCGGCCCATCAACCCGGTAAGTGTACCAAACCCCGCTGGGCAAACCCTCGACGTAGACATGCCAGGTGAAGTAAGTCTGATGGTGAGTCGGATCCAGCCGGATTACCTGGAAGGGTTTTGCAGCTTCGGCCGATTGGTACAGGTTGAGCTCGACCCAAGTAGCATGCCGACAGAAAATCGAAAAGTTCACCCCAGAGGGATCCACGGTGGCCCCTTGCGGAAAGCGGCGTCCATGTCTGATCGAGTAGGGCTTTTTCACGTTCATCGGCTGTTCATACCACTCGACAGCGCGGCTGTACAAGCCCGGATACCCACTTGCTTGCTACCACAGAGCGGTCAAGGTAATGCCAAATCCGTCTTGGTAGAAGGATGGGGTGGCCATGACTTGGGCCAGACCAAGGAAAGGCTCCGAATCATCTGGGTCGCGGGTGTGTAAGTAGGGTACGGCAAAGCCAATGGCACTGCCAACGGCGGCGCCGACCAGAACGTCGGACCAAAAGTGTTTGCCGGCTTCCACTCGCAGGAACGCGGTGGAAGCAGCGAGCGCGTGGCTGCCCAGCCAAACCGGAACCACGGCCCAGCTGTCGGGATGGCGTTGGCTAAAGAGATAGCTATAGGCGGTGGCCATGGTAAACGACAAGGAAGTGTGTCCGGAGAAAAAGGACAAAGAGTCTTCGGTGGCCGTAGAATCAAAACCGGTCTGGTACATATAAGGTCGAGGCCGGCGAACCATGAACTTGGTCAAGGTACACACGGTGAGGTTGACCGCCACGGCCTCGGTTAGAATCAGGGCGTCCTGGGCAAAACCTTCGAGGCCTCGATCCTTGCCCACCAACCAGTAGTCAAGCGAGCTTGCCAAAAAGGGTAACACAACGCTGGCAGCCAGGGTGACATCCGAGGCCATGGCCGCGCTTGGTGAGTGATTGCCCAAAACCGATCGGTCCATGCCATTGAGTTCGGCTGGGTTCAAATTGCGCAAGCTCAGGTCTCTGCCCAAGTCTCCGCCCAGGAGCTTCGGCGCAATGCCGATGAAAATACCGCTCAAGCTAAGTGACAGATCGGAAGGCATATGCAGCTGGAACAGACGGTCCTCATCGACAGGCGCTTGGTCATCGCTCGCCTCCGCGCCTGCGCTGGAACTTTCCAGGCGCTCAACTTCTGCTGGGGATTTGGCTTGGACCTGCGTTCCAATCAACGACAGCGAGACAACTAGGGTGACTACGGTTTTCATTCTACCCCTTGGGTATCAACTCGGTCCCCCGAGAATCTAATGATACCTTAAAGGTAATTTTTGCATGAATCGGCTCTTTTTGACAAGCCCTATTTCAGTTCAGGCGGTCCAGACCGACAATCTGCTGACCACGGGGTAAACCATGATCGAAGAGGTGAACTTCGATGGCGGTGGGCGGGACCGAGGATCGGCGGCGAACGTCAATGCGCAGGACACCGTAGCCCGGTGAGCGATCGCCGAGCGGCAGCAAGACGCAGGAACGATCGGGGTGATCGGGGTCGGGTTGAAATTGTAGCCAGCCCAGGCGCTGGTCCAATTGGGGGCCGGCCATCATTTTGACTTGGTACAGGACCTGAGCGGGATTGGCACCGGCGTGGCGAATAGCCAGGTCTTCGAAGCACAGCGATTGGGCGGAGTTTCCGGCTTGGCGTCTAAGCAGGCGAAAACGATCTAGCGGTACATGCTTTTGCAGGTATTCTTCGGTGATAAGATCGCGTCTTTTGCGCAGGGCCTCGAATAAGTATTGCTCATGGCGCGCATTGTGCAAGCGCCCGGTTTTGACCACGGCATAGAGCTGCGCATCGCTAAAACGGGCAATGATGCGCACCATCCACAAGGCATCGCGGAAAGTCATGCGCGCGTGGGCCGGGTGCGGGTAGACCGATCGCCACTTCGAGGGCGTGAAGTTTTGCCAGTCGAAATATCCGAAGATCTCGGCCTCGTCGTTAATGCGGGCGTGGGTCCAGGGCCGAGGCATGAGCCCAAGGCTGAGCATGTCGACCACAATGTGCTCGATATCGAAATAGTAGGAGTGACCTACGCGCCGATCGAGCCGATCGTCCCAGGGACTGGCCAAGGCGTGGCCGAAATCAATCATGTAATGGCGAACAAAGCGACGGCCATCTTCTTCGACAAACATATCCAAGGAGTTCTGCTCGCGGGTATCGAAATTATTGAACCAGGCGGCCAACAAGCGCACGGCTCTCAACTCACGCCGGTTCTCATGGGCAATGATGTCGTTGGGATCGTCTAAGCGCGTGCCTTCGAGTTGGTGGGGTCCTAAGGGAATGCCGGGCAGAAAACGGCTAGCCGAGGCACGTAGCTCGCCGGTTTTAAGCCGAAAGGCATGGGCCAGGGCCCGCTCGACGGCGGCCGGCGCTAAGGCAATCTTTTCGCCAAACTCATTGACGGTCACGGCGGCGGGATCAAGCTGCAAAATGTTTCGCCGGAAATAAACAATCTCGTTACAGGGTGCATGGTAGCCGGCGGCAAAATAGAGCTTCGAGCCAATGACGTCCGCAACCGTCTCCCGCTGCGGCCGATGAGAACCGTCGAACTTGAGCAGGTAAGTGAAACCGTCGGGAGCCTTGATGAAGAAGCCCGGGTTGATGCCTTCGGTTTTGGCGCGGGTAATCAGCCAGGGCCCGCGTTGCGGATCCAGTGACGGTGCCTGGCAACTGCCCCGGGCCACTTCCGCGGGCGTCATGTCCACACGGCCGATGCGGTTTACAAACCAGGAAGAATCAGGCACTTCGTCCAGGCTGTTGACATTGATTGATTCCAGCGGATCGGAAAAAGCGAGAAAATCAGACCAGGGCCGCAAAACTGTTTGGTCCAAAGCATCGCCAACCAGGGTGGAAGATCGCGCTTGGGGTTGGGTCGACACATGCTCCCTATCCGGATCCTGCCACAAGGTCTCGGTGGCCGGAAAACCGCGGGGCGCATGGCTGCAAGCGGCCCCCAGCATAGCCATGGCAATCCAAATCCATTTATTGCGAAGGTCCGCCATATCAGTACCCCTGGTTAATGCCCAGGACGAAATGAACCCGGTCGACTTGTAACGAACCTTCGTCCAGCCGGCTGCTGCCAAAGGCCAGCATCATGTCAAATGAGACATCGCGAGAATTGTTCGAGCGTAAACCGAAACCCCAACTCAAACGGGTACGATCTACCGCAAAGCCCTCAAAATCGGGTCCGAAAACACCACCGGCGCTGACAAACATGTCGGCATCCAGAAAGGCCCAGACCGGAAAACGATAGTCGGCGGTCACCACCGCCCCGCTTTGTCCGCGCAAGCGTCCGGCCAAGAAACCACGCAGGTACTCCAAACCACCAAAACTGGTGAGCTCAGTAAAGGGCACCGGTCGCGCACCGATTTTACTCACTTGCTCGGCATGCAAGCGCAAACCCAGCACGTGGTTGACGCCGCTCCAATCCCAGAAGCCGGCTAGCTCTCCGCCATAGCGCACAAAGGCAAGAGACGAATCAGCAGGATCCACGGCCAGGGCGCTTTGCAGTTCCAGCCGCAGCCCAGTCCCCGGGGACCACTGGCGCTGATCACTGCGGCTGTCGAGCGCCAGTTTCGCCGAAGCCTCGGCCAGTTGGTAGGTTGCGAAACCGGGAACCAGAACCGGGTCGGTCAAGTCGTAGACTTCCTCGATGGATCGACCCTGTCCGCTGCCAAAGCGCGTTTGCCGGAAGCCTAGCCAAAACGAGACCGTGTTGAGCCCGGATATTTTACTCTCCAAACCGGCGTCGACCGACAAGAGCGTTTCACGATAACGAGTCAACAGACCCGATCGACCGTCGGGGCCCAGGCCAACTCCGGCAAACAAATGGTCGGGCCGGGTGGTGTACTCAGCCCTGAGAACCAGACTGCCGGTGTTGCCGGCAAATACTCCCAACCGATTCTCGGCGGCCAGCCGGATCCACTGGTCCGACCAGAATCCAGCGCGTACGATCAGCTTGTGATGGCTAAGCAGCAAGTTCTCCAAATAAGCATAAAAACCCACGTGGGGATTGAGGCCGAACTCGACAAAGGCGGTAGGAAAGAAACCGGCCTGGCCGTCTACCCAAGTAAAGAAGCGTTTGAGCCGGGCAAAAACATGGTGCTCTTCCCCCCAATCGACCACCGCCACTAATGGTCCCCGCAACACGCGTTCCACCAAAACATGGGCCGGATGAAACAGGACGCGCGGCACCCAACGCAGCGCCTCGGCCGCGGTGGGCGGTGCCGGTTCGGCTCGCCCGTAGTCCGGCATCGGTCTTTTTTCAGTCGCCGAGACTGGACCTAGCCAAAGACAGAGGAACAAAACCGGTATTATCGCTGTCCAGCCTCGGCCTGGAGAACGAAACATGATCTTGCCCATCAAGAAGACTGTTCACAATCGGTACAAACCTGATCTGGCTTAAGTGCCCGTCCAGTTGCCAAACGACCGCTCTGATTGAGATTGTAGATTCGGCCGCGCCAGCGAAGCTCGCGCTTGAATGAAACCATGGCCAAGACCAAGGGCGCCGACAGCAAAACAGCAAAGGCAACCAGGCGGCCAAAACCATGGAGCCGTCCGCCGCCGATCATCCGATGCAGGCGATGATACGAGAGGCTAACCGCCATGGGCGCCAAGCCGCTTAAGGCGGCGGCCAACCACCAAGACTGTGACCAGGCAATGGCCGATGCGGCCAAGCCCAACCAAAACACCGCGCCACGCACATAACCATGTATCTTGAACTGCCGGCCAGGCAAACCACTGCGCGAAAAGGTCAACCAGCGGGCATAGGTGCGCAGAAACTCACCCAGGCCGACGCCATGTTGAATGATGGGCACAGACTGGGGCACCACCCGGTTGTCAAAACCGGCGGCCTGCACCCGGGCACCGATGTACATGTCATCCACCAGTTGTCCTTCGACACTCTGCAAACCGCCAATGGCTGCAAGCGCCTCGCGCCGAAAGGCCATGAACTGTCCCATGATAAAGGGCAGTTTTCCACCACCACTCGCGGCCGCCGCGGCCGCCGCCGGCCCGTAGAGGCCGTTGATCATCATGGCATAGCCGGCATCGCCCAGGGTCTCGGCGTCGCTGGTCACGACCACCGGGGCAAAGGCAGAGCCCGCCTTCTCATCGGACATTAACGTCTCGACTAGTTGGGCCAGAGATTGGCGACCGGTGCGAATGTCCGAATCGGCAAAAACAACAATCTCGCCCTTGGCTTTGGCCAAACCCGCGATCATGGCATGGAGCTTGCCGGTGCGACCCGCCAGCGGTTCACCCGAAAAGAGAATCGAAGCGCTGCGGTCTATGGATGCTGCCGCCGCGGCGATGGCCTTTTGCGCCAAGGCCAAGGCCGGCTCGGTCTGATTATCAAAAACGAAGATCGTCTCCACCGAAGCCGGATAGTCGTTATCCAGAGAAGCCCTCAGGTTCTCCTGGGCACCAACGTCCAGTCCTTTGATGGGACGGATAACCGATACCGATGGGTAACGGACGAGGGGGCTGCTGTTTTTCTGCGCGCGCAAAGCGCGGCTGAGTCGAATATGAGATCGAGCGGTTTGCCACAACAAAACCGCCGCCAACAGAATCAACAAGATTTCGAAGTACATGGTTCGGCTCCTTTCACCGGGCGGCAACCAACTTCCGGATGGAGGCAAACAGATCGGGAACTTCCCTACCCGCATTGGATCGGGCCAGCCACTTAGGCAACCAGCCGGCTAGATCCAATTGGGCTTGAAAACGCAGGCGCGTGGCCTTACCGCTGGCCAGCGGCACAAGTTGCCAACTGCCATGATGAAAGGGAACACGTACGATGCCGTCTCTTTCTTCTAAACCAAGACTGTTGGCCGTCCGGTACACAATCCACTGATTTTCGCCATCTGCGCCCCAGGTCACATAGAGAGTAAAATCCCGATCACTGATAATGGGCAGATTCAGATGCTGGTAGACCACAATCCAACCGGGTCCGTTCTTTAGCACTACGCTCTCGCTCACCCGGGCAATGTTGCCCTTTTGCGAAGCGTAATCGAGCAGCACTGCCCGCACCAAATCGGGCGGCGCCGCAATTGTGCCTTCGGCGGCCACCCGGATATTATCCGAGGTCTTGTGCTTATACACTGTAACCCCGTATTTATAGGCAATCTTTTCAAAACCCACGCCGTTCAAATTCTCGTCCAATGGGGTGAGCTCGGCGCCAGAAACTGGCAGGACAATCATAAAGACCGTCCATATTATAACCTTCGTTCCTATTCTCATGGCGGCCCCCTTTCTCTTGATTTTTGCTACCAGCAATGAGCGTGCCATCAGCATATTTTTCGACATAATCATTGATAACGGCGCATTACAGAAAGTATCCCACTTCAGCACGAACGCCCAGGCTCAGTGACACACCTTACGAGACACTTTATCGAGACAGTACTGAGACAGGAGTCAATCGATAAGACGAATACTGCTGATGCGGGAGGAGACGGCCAAGGATACCGTTCCCTGCTCTACTTCTAACTGCTCCAGATCGCGTTCGCGGGCATCGCAGCGGTAAGCTTTCTGCACCGAACGCGATGGGCAGCGAAGGCTTACTTGGGTGCCCTTGGGGGCCGAGCTTGAAAGCCGAACAATGATCCCGGGGCCGCGGTGGGCCGGCTTGACCGCGGTGACCCGCACATCGGCCCGATTGCTTTGAACCAGGGAAGCAGTCGCCCCTTCTAAATCCGGGGCCGAAGAATCAAGCCAGGCTGGAGACATGACCTGCCGCGCTTGACCCGCAAAATCGCCCGGCGCGCCATCCCCGAGCGCGGCAAAACGAACCGCATAGTCAAAGTCATGCTCTTGGTCATCGTGGCCCGCGGCGGGATGCGCTGGAACCGGCAAAAAACCAAAGGCCCGCTCCCAGGGGGCATAGCGCAACACCATCCACTCCAGCGCTCCGTGGGCCCGTGCTGATACGCTGGCCGGCCGGCCCAACAAAAGCAGGCACTCGCGATCCCGGCGACGATCTTGCAATTGCACAAAGCTCTGGGCACACCAGAAAGTCGGTCGCGTTAGTTTGTGGGCCGGTCGGGTGATTAGGGCGCCGGGCACATCCATGTGCAGCTTGCCCACCGATAACTTGATCGGAAAGCTGCAGGTCACAGTTTGCCGACGCGACGCGGCCCCGCGGGTTCGCATCCGGATGACCGGTGAATCGGCACGAAACCAGAGCCAACGGGTGGTGGGCTGAAAATCAAGCCGACAATCCACCCGTAGCTCAAGCACATTGCCGCGCTCGGTGGCCTGGATCTCGGCCTGATTGAGACTGCATCGGTCCCGCTCTCGAAAATGACCACCGCAGTACTCGTGACCCAAACGCCACAAACCGCCGGTGTCGCCGTAGGCAATCATGTCGTTGGCCGGACCACGCAGATACTCGGTGCTGCCGGAAGCATCCTGAAGACTCACGATGCAGCCACCAAGCCGTTCGTCGAGCACCAGCTGATAGTGAGACGTGGTCACCAGCCACTTTCCGTCTTGCCGGCGCAGGCTGGGTGGCGCTGCCGGTGCCGGTTTCTTTTCGACGGCAGCGACCGCTTGGCACTGCGAAAGCACACCATCGACCAGTGCCAATCCCTCTGCCAACCAGGGTTCTTGCTCTTCGATCACCGTTCGGTCAGGGGAAGTGCCGGTGATAAAATCATGGTGATTGCTCAACACGGCCAGATTCCAGGCCGACTCCAGATCCTGCAGGCGCGGGTCCGCCGACTGCTGCCGACCATCAGCCAGCACCAGTTTTTCCGCCAATTGCAGCTTGTCGGTCAACTCCCGGCAGCGTTGCTTGAGCCCCGGTCGGCTGGCATAGTGGCCCATCCAAAAAGGATTGGGATCGAGGTCCACCGTGGGCAAACACTCACGGTGAAAATCAACCAGTCTCAGGTAATCGTCGGCGGCGGCATTGACCACCCAGACGCCGGTATCGGGATAGCGCTTGCGGTTATAGCGATCCAGCAATTCGATCAATTGCGGCATGGGTCCGTTGAAATCACAACCGATGGGGCAGGACATATAAGGTGTTTTGGCCAAGGGGGCCAGTTGCTTGATCAGGGCGGCAATCTGCGCCGCCACATGACGCTCCGTACGCCAGGGAACCCCGAACAACTTGTCCATCCAACGAATCACCCCGCGAGAACCAAGCATGTCTCCCTGAAAATAAGTAAAAGCGTTCCAATGGCACAAGACTTCGGCCCCGTCGGGCGCCCGCCAGACAAAGTCTAAGGTCTGTAGCTCTTTCAACAGCAACTGCGCACTCGAACCTCGCTGGGGAAAACTTTTTTCCGTCCGGTAATCACATCCCACGAAGTGCATGCCATCGATTCGGGTGATGACTGTCTTGTCGAATCCCAGTGCTGATAGCATTGCCGGTACGCCCGGCGATGAACCGAAATCGTCGGGCAGATAGGCAAGATCCGGTTCGGCCTCGATTCCATTTCGCCGCAGCCATTCCTGGCCCAACAGATAATCGCGTAGGATGGACTCGGGGTCGGGCAAATTGGTATCCGGGGTGGTCATGCCGGTGCCGATCAAACGCAGTTGTCCGCTATGGATCAGTTCTCGCAGTTTCTCTCGCTGGGAGCTTTCTTGCTCGAAAAACTGGACCAAAAAGAAAAGGCTCTCGATCGAAAACACGCGGCGTGGATTTTTTTCTAGCTCGGAAATCACCCGCAGCATGATGGGCTGGATTTTTCGCCGGTAGTACTCATCCGAGGTATACAGCCAATTGGGATCCCAGTGACTGCTCTCCCCGAAAACGAGCACCCGCTCGGCCTCAACAGGAATACCCAGGCGCTGTCGTGTTTCCGACTCTTGCATCTCCATTGCTTATCACCCTTCTTTTCAAGTTATACATGCCCCAGTCGATGTCAAAGGCAAAGGATAGGAACTGAAGATAAAAAACGCAAGTGTTTGATAAACTTTCATTTTAACGTCCCCAATTCACTATTGACTCATACATGAGTTACGGTTATAATCGCCGAAGCAATAAACGAGCTGTATAAGCCCAGCTCCGATAGTAACAAGGAGGTCAGTATGAATCGTTTTCGCGGAATCCTCTCCTTGCCTGCCGGAGTTTCGGCAGCAGCGTTCTTGATCGTGTTCTCCATTTATTCTTTCGGCTGCAGCGACAACAAGCTGGTTCGGCTTGAGGGTTCGCTGCTGGTTAAGATCTTGAACGCGGATTTGTCGGCCGAATCGGTACATGTGGTCGCCCAACAAACGGATGACGGATTTCGCCAAGCGAGCGGCGATATCGGCAGCCAAGAAACATTGGTGGCCATCAACCATCTGACCCCCGGGCGCTGGTCCACCCAAGTCGTTACCCTTGACCAGCAAGGCGAACAACTGCAGTTCATCGAGGTGTCGAACATCATCATCAAAGACGGACAGACCACCGAGGTAGTCGTCGATCTGGGTGTCGAGCAAGTTGCCTGCGACGAAAACAGTGCCGCGCCCCTGTGCTGGGAGTGCCGCGAGGGAGAATGGGCCACGGCCCAGCACGACTCGCGCTGTGCCAATGTTGATTGCAGCGCCTTCGCTTGGTCTGAGATTCGCGGCGACAACACGGCCGCGGGCAGCTCTCAGTGCGTCCAAGCCGACGCCCCCGACCTCAGCGAAAATCTCTGTACCGAGGCCGGCCAATGTCTGACAGCCAGTGCCGAAACCTGTGTCACTACCGAGTTCACCGCCGCCACCGCCGAGCGCTGCCACACCATCGAGTCCTGCGCTAGCGACAATCCGCAAGTTCTTATCTCCGCCGACGGCACCGTTTGCGGCATCGACCTGATTTGTCAGAGTGGCGACTGTGTGCCGGTCGAACCCGAATGCACCCTGGCCAGTGAAGCGCCCTTGTGTATGGAATGCCAAGAGGGCGAGTGGACGCCCAGTGACGACGACCCGCGCTGCGGAGCTATCGATTGTAGTTCTTTCGAGTGGTACCAACTCAGAGGCATGAACGACGCCAGTGGCGAATCCGAATGTGTGCACGGTGCCGGCAAAGACATCACCGAGAATCGCTGTCTCGGCCCGGATCAATGCATCAGCGCCAGCGCTGAACTTTGCCCACTGGAAGAGGTCCTGGTAGCCAAGGCCGGTCTCTGTCACACCATTGATCAATGTACTTCGAGCTCGCCCATGGTAATCCGGTCTCCCGACGATACGCCCTGTGGCCCGGCCAAGATTTGTCGCCAAGGAATCTGCGTCGATAATCAGGCACCCGAATATGGTTGCGCCGATGACAGCCGCGAAGGTTTTGTCTCCCTGGACGACTACCCCGCCATCGCCGCCTGTGCCGGCGCCTGGGATATCGGCGGCATTACCCGCCCGGATCTGGCCGCCCAATGCGCCCACAATTCCGGCAACGACTCGGCCAACCCAGAAGGCACGGGCTGCAGCGCCGCCGACCTCTGCGCCGCCGGCTGGCATGTCTGTCTCGGCAAAGATGAAGTATCCGCCAAGGCACCGAGCGGCTGTGGAGACGCCGTCCCACCAGGCACACCCGACAAGTCCCTTTTCTTTGCCGTAGCCCAAAACTCCCAGGCCGACAGCATTTGCGATCAAAGCGACCAGGGCAACGACATCTTTGGCTGCGGTAACCTGGGCTCCATCCTGCCCGCCGATAGAAACTGCGGCCCGCTCAACCGGGTCCTGGCCAGCATGCACGCCGACAGCTGTGGCTTCAACGAAGCCGAACCACCCTTGGGTCCTTGGCTCTGCTCCGGCGACGCCGACAGCCATCTGCACGAAGGCTCACTGGTGCGCAAGAGCGGCTGTGGCTCCTCCTCATGCAGCTACGACGGCCACCCCATCAACAACTCCGACAAGGGTGGGGTCCTTTGTTGTCGTAATTAATTTGAACGGATATTGATGGTACCGGTAACTTCGGCGCGCTTGAGGATTCTCAGGGCGCATGAGGTCAAGGCGAGGTTTTCCGGTTGATAGCGGGTGGCACGAAAATAGTGGACACCCTTGCCGGGCGTGAATTTGGCTACCGGATCGTCTTCCTTCGGTTTTTCAGAATGAATCCAGCTATGGCGAAACAAGGAAGGATCCCGTCGATCTTCCATGACCACTTTGCGGTTGATTTTTTTGCTGGGCAAATTCGGAATCTCCGACCAAACCGGACCGTCGTTCGCCATATAAAGGTTGACGCCACTGCCGGGGACAAACTCAAAAATCAAGTTTTGATTGCGACCCACACGGGAAAAGATCTCCAGGGCAGATTTCAACAAGATCTTTTCGCTTCCATTCTTTTCGGTCAAGATTTGAGCGTACATGGTTCATCCCTCCGTTGGCCCCCCAGGGCTCTATCCATGACATGTTATAAACGACCTACAGATAGCCAATGCAATACTTGTGCCCAAATAGGTATTGCTTGCTTGTTTCATCAAGTGACTGAATTTACGACTTTTTTCTCAGCAACCCTGTTTGGGCAAAAACAACGCTGTTGGGCTAACAATGGCATTGTCACCCTGTTCAAAATGAGCTATTTCAACGGCAACAGATCCACTATAAATTTAACCACTCAAAACAATTGCACATTTTCAACACGCAAAAGCCGCCTATGGGCCCTTAGCCGCCATGGTATTATCACCACAGACAGAAGCATTCCCGTTCCCACGCGGAAAGCCTTGACTTTTCTCCCGTTTTCGCCGATGGATGGGGCCGACCGACCGCGCAAAGGAAGCAAGCTGCATGACCAAGACCATTCGTAATTTCAGTATCGTGGCTCATATTGATCACGGCAAATCCACCCTGGCTGATCGCTTGATCCAAAAAGCGGGCCTGGTCAACGAGCGTGACTTTCGCGATCAAATGCTTGACGACCTCGACATAGAGAGAGAGCGCGGCATCACGGTAAAAAGCAATACCGTCACCCTGCCCTACCAAGACGCGGACGGAACCGAATACCACCTGAATCTAATCGACACCCCCGGGCATGTCGATTTCACCTACGAGGTCTCGCGCGCCTTGGCCGCCTGCGAAGGCATCCTGCTGCTGGTCGACGCCGCCCAAGGCGTCCAGGCCCAGACCTTGGCCCATCTTTACTCCGCCATGGAGCATGATCTGGAAATCATCCCGGTGATCAACAAGATCGATCTCCCATCGGCGGATATAGAGAGCGCCCGCGAACAAATCGAAAGCGATCTGGGCTTGAGCGCCGATGACGCAGTGCTATGCTCTGCCAAGACCGGCGAAGGCGTCGATGCCATCTTCGCGGCCGTGGTCGAGCGGATCCCGGCGCCCAAGGTGGACGAAAAACGACCGCTGCGGGCCCTGGTCTTCGATGCCCGCTACGACTCGTTTCGGGGCACCATTGTATCGGTGCGGGTCATGGAAGGAATTCTGCGCGCCAAAGAGTCTATTCAGCTCATGTCCAACCAAGCCGTCTACAACATCGAAGAACTGGGTCACCACTGCCTGGTGCGACAACCGGCCAAACATTTGGCCGCCGGTGATGTCGGTTATTTGATTGGCAACATCAAACGTATTTCCGATGTCAGCATCGGCGACACCATTACCCTCGCCGAAAACCCAGCCACCGAGCCCCTGGCGGGCTTCAAGCTGGTCAAGCCGGTGGTGTTTTCCTCGCTCTACCCCATTTCTTCCGACGATTACCCCTCCCTGGTAGAAGCGCTGGAAAAATACGTGCTCAATGATGCTTCGCTGATATACGAGAAAGATTCTTCCGCCGCCTTGGGACAAGGTTTCCGCTGCGGCTACCTGGGCCTGCTGCACTTGGAAATCGTGCAAGAACGCTTAGAGCGCGAGTTCGACCAAGCCATCATCATGACCATGCCCAGCGTGCAGTATCACTTTCGGCTAAAATCGGGCGAAACCGTGGTGGTGGACAATCCGCAGTACTATCCCGACCCCATGCAAATCGAGGCTTCGGAAGAACCCTACATCCGGGCCAATATCATGATCCCCGAGCGTTACATGGGCGTGGTCATGGAACTGTGTCGGCAGCGCCGCGGGGAAAACTCCGATTTTCACTATCCGGCACCCGGGCGCATCGAGGTAAAATTTGACCTGCCCCTGGCCGAAGTTATCTTCGACTTTTACGACAAGCTCAAGAGCGTCACCCAGGGCTACGGTTCTTTTGACTATGACATGGCCGGCTACCGGGAAAGCGATCTGGTCAAGCTCGACATCCTGGTCAACGGCGAACCCGTCGACGCTCTGGCCACCATGGTGCACAAAGAACGCGCTCGTACCCGCGGGGTACAAATCTGCGATCGGCTCAAGAAAGAGATCCCCCGGCAGATGTTCAAGATCGCCATTCAAGCTGCTATCGGCCGCACCGTCATCAGCCGCTCGACCATCAACGCCTTCCGCAAGGATGTCACCGCCAAGTGCTACGGCGGCGATATCAGCCGCAAGCGCAAACTGCTCGAAAAGCAAAAAAAGGGCAAGAAGCGCATGAAGATGGTGGGACAAGTCGAAATCCCCCAAAGCGCCTTCGTCTCGATCCTCAAAACCGACGACAACTAGACCATGTCCGACCCAGCCGGCCTGTATGTGCATGTGCCTTTCTGCCTGCGCAAATGCCCTTACTGTGATTTCTATTCCACCTGCAATCTGCATAAGGTCGACGACTTTCTCGATGCGCTCAAGCAAGAACTAAGCATGCGCCTGCCCAGCCGCCCTTGCCCAGCCACGGTCTATATCGGTGGCGGCACCCCTTCCTGCTTGCCGCCCGCGCAGTTGTCCAAACTTTTGTCCCTGCTATCAAACGCAGCCGACTTGTCGGCCGCCGCCGAGTTCACCGTCGAGATGAACCCAGCCGATGTCGACTCCACTCGGCTTGCCATCTTGCGCGAGGCCGGCGTCGGGCGCATCAGCCTGGGCGTGCAATCCTTCGACGATCGTTTGCTCAAAACCCTGGGCCGACGCCACGATAGCGCCGTTGCCGGTCGGGCCGCGGAAGACATCCGCCGGCATGACTTCTCCTTAGGGATCGACCTGATCTATGGCGTGCCCGGCCAATCGATGGCGACATGGCAATCATGCCTGCACCAAGCCATGTCGCTCAACCCCGAGCACTTGTCTTGCTACGAACTGACCTACGCCGCCCATACCCCCCTGACCGCCCAAGTCCAATCCGGTGCGTTAACAGCTCTGGCCGAAGACCCAATCGCCGAGATGTTTCTGCACAGCTCTGACTGGCTCCGGGCCCAGGGCTACGATCATTACGAAGTCTCCAACTTCGCCTGCGGCCGCCCACAACGCAGCCAACACAACCAGCGCTATTGGTCCCGTTTGCCCGTCATTGGGCTCGGCCCTGCCGCCCACAGCTTCGACGGCCGCCAGCGCTGGGCCAACCATGCCGATGTAGCCGCTTATGTAGCGAGCCTTAAACAAAACCAGGCGCCGGAGGCCAGTCGAGAACAACTCACCACCGGCCAAGCCCGTACCGAAGCCCTGGCCCTCGGCCTGCGCACCCGCGCTGGCGTCAGCCAAGATCTACTCAATCATTTCCCCAAAGCCGCTTGCCTGCTCCCCCGCTTTCAATCCGAAGGCTGGCTACGACGGCAAGATCAAGGCTGGCAGCCCACTACCGAAGGTCTCCTGCGCGCTGATGGCATGGCGCGGGAAATAATTTAAATTAAAATCAATTTGCTGTTGACAAGCGCCGCCCCTATTTGTATATTCCTGACCGTGAATACAGGAATAGGGAATTCCATGCATTGCTTCATCAAGTTTTCCGACGCAACCAACCTGGCCATCCACGCCACCAGCCTCTTGGCCCGGCGGGCAGACGATCAACCGGTCAAGATTGGCCAACTCGCCCAAGCCCTGCATGCTTCTGAAGCTCACCTGGGTAAAGTCATGAATCGCCTGGCCCAAACCAGCGTGGTGCTTTCCAAGCGCGGGCCCCTAGGCGGCTTTGTACTGGGACCACGGGCCCAGGAAATGACCCTGTTCGATCTTTACGAAATGTTCGATGGTCCGCTGCGCCAAGGAAGCTGCTTGCTCAACCAAGAAAAATGTCCCTTCGGTGACTGTATCTTTGGCGATGCCGTCAACCACGCGCAAGAGACCATTCGCCGGGCCCTACAAGAAAGAGTGATTTCACAATTGCCAGATAAAAAGAAGAAGAAATCAAAAACCAAGAAGCAATAAAACCCAAAGGAGAAAACGATGGATATGTTCTGCTACCAGTGTGAACAAACAGGCAACGGGGGCTGCAATAAACGCGGGGTATGTGGAAAAGATGCACCCACCTCGGCACTACAAGATCTCTTGATTCACCTTTCCAAAGGCATTGCCATGTACGGCCACCGGGCTCGCGGGCTCGGCGCCAGCGACGCTGCCGTCGATCGTTATGTGACCGAGGCCTTGTTTACCACCGTCACCAACGTCAATTTCGATCCGGCCCGCTTGGAGTCCCAAATCCAAGAGGGTTACAAAGTCCTGGCCACGGCCCGCAACTTGTACCAAAAAGCCTGCCAAGATAAGGGCCAAGAAGCTGAAACTCTCACCGGTCCCGCCGGCTTCGAACCAGCCACCGACACCGAGACGCTGCTGGAACAAGCGCGGAAAATCGGTATCGACAGTCGCACCGAGACCCTGGGCCCCGATGTCACTGGTTTGATCGAACTGATCACTTACGGCCTCAAGGGCATGGCAGCCTACGCCGATCATGCCCTGATCCTGGGCAAGACCAGCGAGCCGGCAAACGCCTTTTTCCACGAATGTCTTAATTTCCTGACCGAGACTCACACGGTAGAAGAGTATACCGGCATGGCGCTCAAGGTCGGTGAGATGAACCTGGCCGTGATGGCGCTGTTGGACGAAGCCAACACCGGCACTTACGGACATCCCGAGCCTACCGCAGTTCGCGTAGAGCCCTTGGCCGGCAAAGCCATCCTGATCTCGGGCCATGATCTCAAAGATTTGCAGCTCTTGTTGGAGCAAACCGAAGGCAAGGGCATCAACGTCTATACCCATGGCGAAATGCTGCCCTGTCTGGCCTATCCCGAGCTCAAGAAGCATAAGCATCTGGTCGGCAACTACGGCTCCGCCTGGCAAAACCAGAAGAAAGAGTTCGACGCCTTCCCCGGCGCCATCTTGATGACCACCAATTGCATCCAGCAGCCCAAAGAGACCTACCTAGGACGCATTTTTACCACCGGCCTGGTAGCCTTCCCGAACGTGACCCATGTCTCCAACCAAGACTTCTCCCCAGTCATCGAAGCAGCCTTGGCAGCCGAGGGATTCAAAGAAGACGGCCCGGACAAGACCATCACCATCGGCTTTGGCCACAACGCCGTGCTGAACGTAGCCGACAAGGTAGTCGACGCGGTCAAGCAAGGTCAGATCAAGCATTTCTTCCTGATTGGCGGCTGCGACGGCGCCAAGTCCGGCCGCAACTACTTCACCGAATTGGCGGAGAAAGTACCCCAAGACAGCGTGATCATGACCCTGGCCTGTGGCAAGTATCGTTTCAACAAGCTCGACTTCGGCGACATTGGCGGCATCCCGCGCCTGCTCGACATCGGCCAATGCAACGATGCCCACTCCGCCGTTCAGATCGCCGTCGCCCTGGCCCAAGCCTTCGACACCGACGTCAACTCGCTGCCACTGTCGATAGTGCTTTCCTGGTACGAGCAAAAAGCCGTCACCATCTTGCTCAGCCTGCTCCACCTGGGCATCAAGAACATCCGCCTCGGCCCCAGCCTGCCCGCCTTTGTCACCCCGCCGGTGTTGGCTGTCTTGCAAGAGAACTTCAACCTGATGCCCACCACCACCGCCGATGAAGATCTCAAGGCCATGCTCGGCTAAGCTAGTAATTATCTGAGAGACCTTCCCCGTTTTCTAGTGTACGCTGGAAAACCATGAGCAACCCGACAGCGTCGATCAAACTCTTGTTGCGCAAGGCAGGCGACCCGGCCGAGGCCCAACAGCTAGCCGGCATGATCTTCGATTTTTGCTTGGACCAGCGATTGGATCGCTTTCTTGCGCTCGAGCAAATCTTGGAACAATTGGATCGGCCCGCCTATCTCGGTCCCTTACTCGAGCACCTGCGCCAATTCGTTGGGCGTCAAGCCAAGCGAAGCGCCGACACCACTGATCGCATCGACGCCAGCTTGACCCCCGAGGCGCGCCGTTTGCTTGCCGATCTTGCGGCGCAGCCCATAGCCCTGGAACGCAGTTTCATCGAGAGCGTGGTAGAGCACGAAGCGGTCAAGCAACTGTTGCGCATGGTGGTGATGGAGTCGCTTACTCTCTTTATCAAAGACCTGAAAGACGGCGGCAACAAGTTCATCCCTTCTTTCGGCAAGCTAGGGATCGGAGCGGGGCTATTTCAAAAGTTTGCCGCCCAGTTCGAGACCGGACTGCACTCGGTCACCGAAGCCTTCGTCAACGCCTCATTGGATCGAGTTCTCAAGACCGTGGTGCAATCGGCCAACCTGGAACAAATGTCGGCCTTGTTCTCCAAATTCATTGGCTCCGGATTGAAGGCCGCGCTGAAATTGGAGACATCGGTCTTCTGGCGCGACTTGCTGCGTCTGCGCCTAGTGGAGCTTCTGGAAGTCGTTCCCGGCTTGCTGCGCCACAACCTCACTCGTCCGGGAATTCGCAAGATGATTCTAGCGGAGCTAGGAGAGGTCCTTACCAAAGAGGGAAGCAAAACTTTGCGCCAAATCGTACAAGACGAGGACCTTCTGCTCCGCTGGCGGCAAACGGCGAGCGAGCTTGGAGGGCCTTTCATTTCGGACTTTTCACACACTGACAAATTCAAAGAGTGGTTGTCTGCCTAATTTCCCCGGCTGGCTACCCGTCTCCTTGCGAGTCACGGGAGAGATCGGCCGCGTAAGCGCAGCCCCTGGACAAAACCGGGCGCTGCTGGCCTTGGTATTTTTGGCCCTGGCTCTGGTCAGGCGACGACAGTACTACTGAAAACTGTGGCTATGTCAGATATCTGAGGGCGCCTCCAGGCTGTCCAGAATTTTTTCCTCACTCTAACAAGGACTTGTATGAGTAGTCAGGCTGGCACGTAAGTTGCTGTTTCGGCTCTGTAGGAGGAGAGAAGATAATATGATTGCGTCGACTGATGGCTTGCGCTGGTTTTGGGTATGGTTTGTCGTTTTGCTGCTAAATTCTGGCTGTTCCTCCGGCCAAGATCTGGTCATTAGCAAAGTACAGGTTGGCCAGTTTGACGACGATCAGTGGCTGGAGGATTACTGCCAGACGCAGGGCTGGTACCAGGATGGCGTCTGTGACGGTTTCTGCCCCTTGCCCGAACCGGATTGCAGCGAGGAATGTGCGCCGCTGGGAACTCTTCACTGCCAGGATGGCTTGGTCTGTATCGAAGGAGAGTGTGTTGTTCCCAGCCCCAGTGCAAACCAGCAAACCCAGATCGATTTGGTGCAGGAAGCAATTGATCAGATGTTGTATTACACCGGCTGGGTCGACGACTTTGATCTGGGGCTCGAAGATCTTGCCGATCAAGTCTGGTGGACCATCGTCGAGGGAGACGAGAGTGATTCCTATCTATACCAAGCCATGCGCTTGGCCCTACTCGCTTTTCCGGTGGGACACCAGGTCATCTATTTAGCCGACACTAATCTTTGCAGCCAAAAAGAAATGTTTTGGCAAAGCGCGTCGCGACTGGGCGTATGTGCGCGGCCCTACGGCGACGACTTTGTGATAACCCATGTTCTGGACGGCAATCCTCTGGGTTTGCAGGCCGGCGACCGCATCCGTGCGGTGGCGGGTCTCAGCGGCACTGACATGGTCGAGGAAGTATTACGCTACCCGGTTTGTGGCAGCGCTTCGGCGTCCCCGGCCAACCGGAGAATCGCTGCGGCCACCTCGCTTTTTTCTTCGATTCCCGAAGGCACCCGGCTCGATATCGTCCACATCGACGGCAGCCAGAGCCAACTCGAAATCCCCCCGGCCGAGATCAGCTATCTAGATTGCCGCTATCCACGGGGCGGAGACATGTGGTTCAACGCCCGTACCACTCTATTGGCTAACGACATCGCGGTGATTACCTTACCGCGTCTCTATCCCACCCAGGCCACCGGCAACGAAGGCTACGACGAATTGATCGACATGATGAAGTCATCGGTGCAAGAAGCCTTCGACCAAGCCAAACACGCGCAGGGAATCATTTGGGATCTGCGCGCCAATGTCGGCGGCATCACCCCCATTGGCTTGGAGATCGTCGGCGGCATGCCCACCGCCCGCGCCCAAACCATCGCTTTCGGCGGGCGACGCATTCCAGGAAGCAAGCCAGTCACCCTGACGAACGAGTTCGAGTACGCAGTGCAACCGGGAGGGGATTTCAGCTACCAAGGGAAGGTAGCCGTTTTGGCCGACGGCCTATCGGTAAGCGCCGCCGATTATTTCCTACTCGCAATCGCTGAAGCTACCGATGTTCCCATCATCGGCACCGGGGCCGCCGGCGCTTACGGCGGCAGCGGCTTTACCGTCACTGTTGGCAACGACCCCAGTTTTATCATCGGCATCGACCCCTACCGCATCGAAGACGCCCAGGGTCAAGTGTTAGAAGGCTATACCGTTGACCCCCATCGTTTCGTTGAGCAAGATCCCGAGGATCTTAGCCAAGGAATCGACACCCAACTCCAAGCCGCCATCGCCTTGCTGCTCGAATAGGCCAGGGAACAAGTTTTGGCCAGTCTCTTTGGGCTTGCGCCCAGCGACTACCGCTGATAGGGCATATGGCGACATGAGACTGGAGCTCCAAACAACTTTTTTTCTGCTATTGCTGGGTCTGACGCCGACGGCGAGGGCTTATCAGATTCATGTAGAAAATCCGGGTCGCTGTTTGGTCAAAGAAGAGCTGAAGCAAGAAATTGGCAAGCTCTTTCAGGCACATCGCGCGCAGAAGCGACTTTTTGTCAGCATTTCCGATCGACCCACGAACAAGGGATTGAGGATTGAAATCCGCTTATTGGATGCAAAAACGGGCGCGATCATGCTCGATCGGGCCATTGATTTGCCAAAAACGGATTGCCCGCGCTCGACGAAACTAATTCAACTCATTTTAAGTCAATTTCTGGCCGAATTGCCGGTAGACCTTTGGGACGAGGAAATTCCGGGGCCGGTAAGCGTGATTCCTACCGAGCATGTCAGAATAGAACAAGAGTTTACCGCCTTGACCGCCCTGATGTTTCTCTCGGTCAATGGCCGCGCCCAACCATGGGGCGGTGACGCTGAATTGGGCCTGGCCCTGGATGTGGGTGCCGATGCTTTCCGACTGCTGGGTTCCTTGGCCCTACGCCAAAGCCTGCCCAGCGATTTGGGTTCGGGAAAATTTATCGAGAGTTACGCACTCTTAGGGCTAGGCGGCCGTTACAGCGGCGAGCACTGGATGTTGCGCTTTGAGCTCAAAACCGGCGGCTTGCTGCTCACTGGTATGGATTATGCCAAGAACTTTCACACCTGGATGGCCTGGCTGGAGGCGCAGTTGTCCTTCCTGTTTGACCTGGGATCGGTGGCCCTGGGTCCCCAAATCAGCGTACAGCCTTTTGAAAAAACCATCGTGGCCGATCAGGACCAATCCCGCCAGCTAGCCCGTTTTCGGCTAGGCCTGGTCATCACCCTGCCCTTTTGGGACCGATCTATGCCCTGACAAAAGTTTGCCAGAGCAGCGGCGGAATTAACGAATCAGCCGGGTGGTGGAGAATTAAAGTAAACAGACAGGAACTGATGGCGGCATCAGAAGATAAAATGAAGGAATTCAACCTGGAAGGCATTTATCAGGACCAGGCTGCCTTCTTCTGCCGGCTAATCGAGCGATTAACCGGTGATCCTTCGGCCATCGAGGACATATTACAGGAGGCTTTTCTCGTGGCCCATCGCAAGCGGGCATCTTTCGATCCGGCCAAGGCCTCCGCCCGATCCTGGCTGTTTGGCATCGTCGTTCGCCTGTGCGCGCGCCACCGCCGTAGCCTAGGGCGCAGATTCCGCCTGTTTCGACGCCTCGATCAACAGGGCATAAACGTTCCTCCCGAACAACCGGATGCCCAGATTGCGCTCAAGGATGAAGTCCGCCACATGTATCAATTGCTGGAAGCCTTGCCCTGCAAACAGCGGCAAGCCTTTGTCCTGTATGAAATTGAAGAGCTTGCGACCAAGGAAATCGCCGGCCTGATGGGCATTTCGGCCAACACGGTCTTTGCCCACCTGCACCAGGCCCGCAAGAGATTCAAGAAAATTGCCCCTGATTTGCTCATGCAAGAGCCCAGAGCGGAGGCGCGACCATGACCACGCAAAAGCGCCCAAGCCAAAAACCGGTTCGCCTGGCCGACCTCATCTCGGCCAGCCGGGCGCGTCGCCCCGATCAGGATGCCAAGCTCTTGGCAAACACCTGGCAAAAAATCGAATCCGGTCTGGAAGCACAAAGAGCCACCAAAACCCGCAGCTTGGGTCTCCCTTTGCGAACCCTGCGGGCCGCTCTGGCGGTTTGGCTGCTGGCACTGAGCCTGACCGCCGGCGCTGCTTGGGGCATATACCAGGCCGTCCAAAAACCCGCCCCGGAGAAAAAGCAACCGGCAAGCACCTCGCCAGAACCAATAGCACCGCCGCTGCCCGAAATCTCCCCGCCCCAGACCCCGCCGCCTCAGCGTCTGGCTCGGCTTCAGCGCAAGCCGGCAAGGGCGCCAGTGACGAAGCCCGATATCGAAAGCAGTTTGGACCAACAGATGAACCGTTATACCCAAGCCAAGCAACTGGCCAAGACCGGTAAAAGTCAACAAGCCTTGGCCCTGATTGAGGACTGGGAAGCAAGCTATCCCCAGAGCCCACTGCAAACCGAGATTCGTTTGCTGCGGGTAGAATTACTCTACCAAACCCGTCGCCTGACCGAAGCGCAGTCACTGCTGACAAGTCTCATTGAAGACGATAATCTTGCCGCCCGGCGCGCTAGTTTTTTCCGCTTGCAAGGAGATATTTACACCCTGCGCCATCAATGTGAGCAAGCCAGCAAAGCCTATCTCAAGGCGCTGGGCCTTGGGCTCCAGGATCAAGAAGCCGCCCGCGCCCGCGCCATGCTCCAGCAGTGCCAAAACGACTCCCCCTGAGCCTTTCCTTTTTTCAACTCCTTTTGTCTCCGGCATTAAAGAAACTCTCGGCTTCCGGAGAATTAAACATACGAAGAGAGAGGAGGTTCTAAAATTGCACGCATGGCTTCAGAAAAATAGCTGGCCGGGGATTCAGGAGAATCGATTAAAACCGAGGGCGCCGTTGAAGGGTTGGGCGGCGGTATACATCAACAATGAGTGCTTTTTCGGCGACATTGTCGATGTGGCGGCCAACGGCATCGCCTTACTCACTCCCTTCGAATGGAAACTTGGCCAAAGCACGCATATCAGCTTCTCCCTGCCGGAGACAGACAAACCCATCACGGTCAAAGCCACCGTCGCTCGCTGCGGAGTGACTTTGGACAAGAGTCTTTGGGGCATGCGCTTCGTGGAGATAAAGGATCGGGACCAAGGCCAGATCGAATTGTACGTAAGACTCCATCTGACCGACCGAGCCCGGGAAAAATACCGAGCTGATTAAATCATTTTTTTGTTTTATTTGGGCTCTCGGTCACCGTAGACTCGGGCAGCATGACCGGGAAATATCCACATTCCCCCATACCGACGACCTGTTGGCTATGGGGCATCTTGCTTCTGTTCTGTGCTGCCGCTTGCGAAACCGCGCGGGTGGGCGATGATCTCGACGATATCGACGATATCGACGAGATCTGCGGCAACGAACTCGACGATGACCTCGACAGTCTAACCGATTGCCAGGATCCGGATTGTGCAAATCTGGCCAGCTGTCAGGATTGCCTTCCGACCAATCCTGCTGACTCTTTTGTCTGCCATGACGACAGTGAATGGTGGGTAGATGATTGCGGCGTCGAAGGCAAGAAGAAGCAGGACTGTGGCCAGGGATGTGGGGTCGATAATCGCTGCGCCCAGGAGAGTAAAGTGAAATGGTGTTTCGATGGGCCAGTCTCACCATTCCACTCACCCGCCTTGTCTGCCGACTCCGTTCTTTACACACTAAATAGCAATACCCCGCAAGACTGGATCTATGCGTTGAACCTCGACGGCAGCTTACGCCATTCACTAATATCACCAACCGGCGGCATCCTTGGCTCCGCCGTGGTCGGCTCGGATGGCATCGTTTACCTTAATCAGTACCGGAACCGACTGACCGCCCTTTACCCGGATCTGTCCCCCAAATGGACCTTCCTATGCGAAGGAGACGTACACGATCCACCCGCCATCGGGCCCGACGGCACCCTGTACCTATTTGACTCTTTTATGAATTTCTACGCCATTGATCAAGCCGGACAGCAAAAATGGCGGATATTTACCGCGGAAAAATTCAATAGCGGCGCGGTCATCGGCAGCGATGGCCGCATATTTTTCACCGAGCCCACAGGTACCATCTTGGGCCAACTACACGCCATCTCCCCACAGGGACAGTTGCTTTGGTCTTATTCGTGGACCGGCTGGACCAGAGGCCTGAGCCTGGCCGATGACGGATCCTTGCTGGTATCCGTCTCTACTACCGAACCGGAAAAACCCAATGGTCTCCTTTCGATCACCGCCGGCGGAGAATTAAACTGGATGTATGAAACCTCCTCTGCTGTGATTTCTTCGGCCGCGGTTGCCGCTGATGGCAGCATCTACTTTACCACCCAGGGCGAACAGCTCATCGCCTTGGATGGCAACGGCAGCCTGAAATGGCAGACAGACATCCCGGGTGGCGCCGGCGTAGTGCCAAGTCTGGCCTTAGACGGCAGCATCTTTCTTGGTGGCTTCTCTGGTGTTTTCTTCGCCTTTCACGCCGATGGTAGTTTGCGCTGGCAGCGAACCATGTCCGAGCGAATTACCTCCAACGCAGCCATAGGCCTGGACGGAACCATCTATGTCGCCACCGGTGCTGGCCGCTTATGCGCCTTTGCCTCGACCAACGGCGGCCTGGCCCAATCAGCCTGGCCCAAGTACAAAGGCAACAACCAAAACACCGCCCACCAAGCCCGCTAGATCCTCCCCGGCAAACAAAGACCGGTCACTCGTTGTCTTCTAAGCACTCCATTTCGGCGGCGATGACTTTGGCTTTTTTATCGTGTTGGCTGGCTACTTTTTCCAGTTTTTCGAACCAGGTATCGATTCGTTCTTTGACCAAATACAATTCTTTGGACAACTCGCCCAGGCGTTTGCCGTTGGTGGGAGAAGCCGAGATCAGCTCCTGATTAAGGTTTTCCACCTGTAGCTCGGCGTTCATGATTTTTTCTTCCAACGCGTCCATTCGTTCTTTAAGCGGCTTGACCTCTTTCGAGGCTCGGCTTACCAAGACAGCTCTTTGCTGGCGCAGTTCTTTCTTGCTGAGTCCTTTGACTACCGAGCTTTCGGTAGCCGGGGCGTCTTGCTCTTCGGCGACCCAACCGATTTGATCGAGGAACTCCTGGTAACTACCTTCGAAATAGTTAATCTCATCGCCCTGAAATACCACAAAACGATTGGCCAAGCGATGCAGGAACATCTCGTTGTGGGTGACCATCACCACCGCGCCTTTGAATTCATCGATGGCGGTCAAGAAGGCATCGGCCGACTGCATGTCCAGGTGGTTGGTCGGTTCGTCGAGCAGCAACAGGTTCGAGGCCCCGGCCAGGATCTTTCCCAATAGCACCCGGCTTTTTTCACCCCCGGACAGCACCTGGGTTTTCTTCTCCACCAAATCGCCCTCGAACATCATGGAGCCGGCAATGCCGCGGGCACGTTGCTTCTCGCAACCTACACTCATCAACTCTTCCTCGATGGTCCAGTCCGGGGTGAGTTGGGCAATGTTGGTCTGGGCAAAATAGCCAATCACGGTCTTGTTATGGAGATGAATCTCTCCGCGCTGGGGCGAGAGATCCGCGGCCAACAAACGCAGCAGCGTAGTCTTCCCCTTGCCATTGTGGCCGATAACGCAAACGCGATCTTTCTGCCCCACGGTCAGGTTGAAATCATTGATGAGCGCATGCTCGGGGGTGTAAGAAAAGCCCAGCTCGCTCACACTCATCAGGGTTTTGGCCGGCGTGGGCGCAAAGCCAAAAGAAAAACGAAGGTCTTTGGACCGCTCCAGCTTTTCTTTTATTTCTTGTTTGGCCAAGGCCTTGACCCGCGATTGCACGTTAGAGGCCAAGCGCGCCTTGGATCGAAACCGGGCAATGTAGGCTTCCGTTTCCTTACGCTTCTTTTCCTCGTTGAGCCGCGTTTTTTCGTAAATATCCTCTTCCCGCTCCACCAACTCGTAGAGCTTGGTGGTGGTGCCGCCCATTTTTCTGATCTTACGCCCGTGGATGGCCGCCACATGGGTCACCACCCCGTCCATGAAGGCACGATCATGGGTTATCAGACAGAGCTCTCCCTGCCACTGGCTTAAATAATTGGCCAGCCAACGAATCGACACCACGTCCAGGTAATTGGTCGGCTCATCGAGCAAGAGCAGATCGGGGACCGAAACCAGCACCTTGGCCAGGTTGAGCCGCACCTGAAAACCACCGGAAAACTCTTGGGGGCGCCGCCCCATCTCCGCGGGATAAAACCCAAGCCCAGCCAGCACCTTTTCCACCCGCCAGCTATCGTCACGATGCTGGGCCGGCAAACCCAGACAAGCCTCGGCCAAAATGCTTTCCTGAGTAAAATTGAGATTTTGGGTCAAGTATCCCAGGCGGTAGTTTTTGGGTAGCTGGATATCACCGGAATCGGCCTCTTCCTGGCCCATCAAAATACGGAACAAAGTAGTCTTGCCGTGACCGTTGCGGCCCACCAAGCCGACTCTCTCCCGTCGATTAATGGCCAAGGAAACCGAGTCAAAAACAACTTGGGCACCGAAGGCTTTGGAAAGGTTGGTTATTTTAATCATCCAGCAGTATTTACCATGCTTTGTGTCCATTTGGAAGTTCTGGATATGATGACATAGCTGTTAAGATTCAGAGAAATTTTGATGACCTGATTCGCCTATCCTGAGTTTAACTTTAACGGGGAGATCGCCCATGAAAACTTTCGTATTTATCACTCTGGCTTGCCTGCTAAGCAACTTCTCCGCTGCCGCCAGTTCAGCCCAAGCCGCGGATCGAAGAGGACAGTTGGCCCAGGCCCAGGCGATAAAAGCAAACCAACTCCAGCACAGCCTGCTGGAACAAAGCCTGATGCAATCGGCTCTGCACCAAGGCCACTACCAGTTGTTCTCCGGCCAGGCCGGCGCAACCGCCACCCTGACCCCATCCATACCCCCGCGACAAATCCACCCCCCAAGCGAGATCGCGAAAGACATCCAGTTTAAGAATTCCCCCATTCCACCCGACGGAAAACCAAACCCCCACATCGGCTGTCTCGCCTCCCGCTGTGTAATCAAGGTCAAAACCTCCGATTTGTCCGGCTAGCCCCCTCCCCATTTATCCGCCCATCAAACCAGTTTGACGCTCAGCTCCTCTCTCTGCTAAGAAAGCTCTAGAGAGGGAGTGTATGAAAGTACTCATAGCCGACGCCGATACCGATCTGCAGCAGCGGGTTGACGAAATCTTGACTTTGATGGGCATGGAAGTGCTCTGTGCCGATACATTGGCCGGGGCCCTGGAAATGATTGGGAGCGAGGAGTTCCACGCAATTGTGTTGGGTGCGGGCTTCCCGGAATCGACGGGCGCGGAGTTGGGGCGACGGCTGAAGGCAGAGAGTGCGACTGCGACCATTCCTGTTTTGCTGATCAGCGAGGACCTTGCCGGCATCGACACCGCGGACGAAGGCCAGACATTCTGTGCCGATGATTTTTTACATCGGGATTTCATCTCCTGGACATTGTCCGATCATATGCGCCATTTGCTGCAAATGGATGTCACCGGTGAAGAGCCGCCGCCCGACAAGCTACGAAAAGAGATTCGCTATCCGGTAGAAGCGCGGGTTATCGCCCGGGCCGGCAACATCCGGCTGGCCAATTTGGCCACTGATGTCAGCCGGGACGGTCTGCGCATCAAGTTTTGTCGAGGCCTACCAGTCGACCACCCGGTCAAGATTCACCTGAGCTTTCCGGGATTCGGCGAAAAGTTAAGCATAGAAGGCGTCGTCATTTGGTCTGGGCAAATAGGACCCGACCAGAAATGGGCAACCGGGATTCGTTTCACCTATTTGACCCCAGCCGATAACCAACAACTAGAAGACTACCTGACCAAGATCTCCCGCCTCATCAAGAAGCAATCTACTTAGTCTTTGCTAGTCTTTGCTGGTCTTTCCCAGTTGACCGGCAATCTCTTTGAGTTCGCCGTTTATGATTTTGAGTTCATTCTTGATTTCGGTAATGTCGTTCACGTTCGATCTGATCTTCTTCTGAATCAGATTGAGCGTGGCCAGAATGACCAAAATGACCAGCACCAGTAGCAAAGTAAATAGGTCGAGAATGTTTGCCATTTAGCGATCATAATCCATCCGACTTTCGCATTCAAGAACCTGCCCCTTTTCAAAAGTGTGACTTTGTCAGCACAGTCAAAACGACTTGTCACGAAACAGAATGCCGTTACCTCACGTAACCAGCGGTTAACTTGTGACTTTTCCTCACTGAGGTCTTTGCCCCCGATTCAGCGTAATTTGTGACGAAGACATCACAGTTATGAAGTAAATTTCGACTCTCCTCCCAGGCAGAGTCGTTATGTGCTTGTTTTATATGCATTCCTCAGCTCTAAGCTATCTCGGCACGGTCATTGCTATACCTAGCCCTAGACAGAAAGGAGGCAGACATGAATTCAGTTATGACGAGGATGGGACTTGCAATCTTGTGGGTGATTTCTCTGGCATTGGTGGCAACTGCCTGCGGCGGGACCATCGACGATGATTTGGGCAATCACTATCGGGCGGCCGAGACCCGAAGCGATGACGACACCCAGCAAGGGGATGATGACAGCGGAGACGAGTGTATCCCCGGCGACTCGGGCTGGGTGTTCGACCATGCGGTCTGCTTATGCGGAGATCTCGACACGGTGGGCAATGGGCTGACAACCAAGGTCCGAGGAACAAGCGGATCGTGGTTGGGCGGCCAGAGTCTAGCGCACGTTGGCGTCAACGGGCAGGTAGACACCATGGGCAATTTTATCATCGGTGGCTTGCTGGACATTGGTTCAACATTGACCACCCGCGCCAATCTCATCGTTGATGGCGACCTCTTCGCCGGCGGTGATGCCAATTTATTGGGCAACACCATCCTTGGTGACAATGCCTTTTTTGGCGCCAAGCTCAGCGGTCGGGGCAACATGCACGTACCCGGCTCGATCCATGTGGCCGGTAGCATGAGCTATGTGGGCAACATGATCTGCGATGACGTGCTGACCGGCATGGCTTTCGTCGCCCATTCCCCCTGCCCCTGTGAGCCCGCCGATTTGCTCGATGTGGCCGGCATGGTGGCGGCCCAGCGTGGGGCCGAAGCGATTGTGCTGCCGACTGAATTCGGCAACCACAGCATCACTCTCGACAGCGGCAACTACTACACCGATCAGCCTGGTTTGCTCGCCGGCAACACCATCATCCAGATAAACGGCCTGGTGCGTATCTTTATCGAGGCGGATATCGAAACTATCGGCAACAGCATTTTCAAGTTGGGTCCGGATGGCGATCTGGAAATATACGTGGCCGGTTCAGTGCACACGATGGGCAACTTTTTGTTGGGCACTCCTTTTTCGTTTTTGGCCGACGCTCGCCCAATACGCTTGTATATCGGCGGCAGCGGGACCGTGGACCTGGAACTGGAGGGCAATACCATCCTGAATGCAGCCGTCTATGCTCCCCAAGCGGATCTATCTTTCCGGGGCAATCTGATCGTAAGCGGAGCCCTCTTCCTAAACTCACTAAAGGGCTGGGGCAATGTGCAAGTAAGCTACGACAGCTCACTGGCAGGAAGCGGCGACTGTGAGCCTGGTGATGACGGTGATGATGGTCAAGAGCCTGGCGATGATGGTGATGACGGTCAAGAGCCTGGCGATGACGGTGATGATGGGGAAGAACCCAGCTGTGATCCTAGTGACGACACCTGTCACCCTGACGGTTGATCTGATTTTTCTTCACTCTGCTTCGATTTGGTCGAATACCTGGTTGATCGCCTGGTCGGCTAGACGGTAACGGTCGTTGAGGAGATGGTTCAGGATTTGCTTTCGCTCCATCTGGAACCGAG
Organism: Deltaproteobacteria bacterium; assembly: GCA_030591445.1. GTDB lineage: Bacteria > Myxococcota > B64-G9 > B64-G9 > B64-G9 > JAUVBB01. The sequence goes on from JAUVBB010000001.1 coordinate 59,318, forward strand.
ACACCATCCCCTTTTGTCGCAGTGTCCGTTGTAATCGCTCCAGCTTGCGCTTCACCGTTTGGTAACTGATGTCCGCTTCGACCGGTTCAATGGGTTTGGCAACCGGCACGGGGCTTGGGGCCGTTTTGGCAAGCGCCTTTTTTCTAACCCGACGAGGTCGAATGCGTCGAGAATATTTTGGTTTTGGTTCTGGC
>JAUVBB010000076.1 GCA_030591445.1 Deltaproteobacteria bacterium
GACTTTTTGCTGCAGTTGCATTTTCAGGCGCACAATTCGCTCGCCCGAGCGGATGCGGGAGCGCAGTTCAGCTTGGTGGAAGGGTTTGGTCACATAGTCGTCGGCGCCGGCATCGAGGCCGGTGATGATGTCTTGCTTTTCTTCCTTGGCGGTCAACAGGATGACGTAGGTGTATTGGTCGGCCTGCGCGCGCAGGCGTCGGCAGATCTCCAAGCCGTCCAATTCGGGCATCATCCAGTCCAGGATGACCAGCCGGGGGGCATGCTCCTTTTGTAGGAGTTCCCAGGCCCGGGCCCCGTCTTGGGCGCGGAGCACCTGATAACCCCAGCGGGTCAGCAGCATAGTGAGCAGGTGCAGAGAAGTGGGATCGTCTTCGGCGACCAGCACGGCCATGGGTTCATCGACTGCCATAAGTCCATATTGGAAGAACTTTGGGTTTTTGAAAAGAAAATCCTTTAAAGAATTAAAAAAGCGACAGTTGCCGCGAACCGCTTTTGCCGTCAAAAAGGAGAAAGGGGGCGGCTTGGCGGGCCCGGGCGCCTACGCAGGGCAGATCTTCCATGGCCCGGAGTTTGGCTTGGGCGCGAGCGGCCAGCAGGCGCTTGACGCTCAGCGGGCCGATTCCGGGCACCCGTAGCAGTTCGGTGGGGTCGGCGGTATTGACCTCCAGGGGAAAACGTTCCGGATGTCTCTGGGCCCACACGGTTTTGGGATCTTGCTCGAGGCTGAGGTTCTGGTCGGCGTCGAAGGGGATTTCGGCAGAGTCGAAGCCATATTTTCTGAGGAGGAAATCGACTTGGTAAAGGCGATGCTCACGCATGAAAGGCACCGGCATCTGCTCGGCCAAGGGGGTTTTGGCCACCGGCTGGAGGCCCGAGTAGTAAGCGCGGTTGAGCTGATAGTCATGATAAAGATTGGCCGCGGCCAACACGATCTCTCGATCGCTCTCCTGGGCGGCGCCCACCACAAATTGGGTGGTATGGCCCCGAGCCAGAGTGTGGGGCTGGGCGGTAAGCTGGGCAATCCATTTCATCCGCTGCAGGATGTCTTGCCGATAGTTTTTCTTTTGGCTCAGTGCGCGAAGCCGTTTGGCCCCTGGGGCTTCTACGTTAATGGAAAGGCGCTGGGCCAGTTGGGCGGCACGTTCTACTTGTGCCCATTGGGCCGAGGGTAAGATCTTCAAGTGAATGAAGCCGCGATAGGCATAGCGGCGGCGGATAATCTCCACGGTGGCCAGCATTTGATCCATGGCGCGGACGGCATTTGTGCCCAGGCCGGAACTCAAAAACAAGGCCTGGGCATGGTTGGCGCTTACCATTTGGTCAAAGAGGCGGGCCAGCTCTTCGGGTTCAAAACGGGCCCGGGGCGTGTCGCAACCGGCGCGCTGGGCGCAGTAGGCACAGTCGTTATGGCAGGCGTTGTCCAGTAGCACCTTGAGCATGCGTACCCGGGAGCCGTCGGGCAGGGCCGAAGGATACACCCACTTTCCTTGCATGCCCCGCTGTCTCGCTGGTTCCAGACCGCAAGAGCAGGAAAGGTCGAACAAGGAGCTGCTGCCCAACATTTCTAGTTTTTGCTCTGTGGACATGCTTGGACAATACTGAACATATGTTCCCCTGTCAATGAGCGAAAAAGACTCCGGGGGTTTCCTGGCGGTGGTTGACAGCATCGGTTGGGGGTGCTAAACAAGCCCTTCCTTTGTCCTGGTAGGGACTTGAATGAACGAAAGCGCAGTCTCATCCACTCCGGTAGTACACCCGCTCACCCAGGCCCAGGCTTCGTTGGGAGATTCCCTGAGAGCGGTGGAATTGGTGCTCGATCAAACCAGTCAGTCCACTGTACAGCTGATTCCCGAGGTCTCTCATCATTTGCTGGGCGCCGGCGGTAAGCGGATCCGACCTACCTTGCTCTTGCTGATGGCCCAGGCGGCCGACGCGGACCTTGATTCCGCGGTTGATTTGGCCGTGGCCACCGAGCTATTTCACAATGCGTCCTTGCTCCACGACGATGTGGTCGACCGAGGCCACCTACGGCGCGGGGTAGCGGCTGCCCCCCGGGTATACGGTAATTCCGCCAGCGTGCTGGTGGGCGATTTTCTCATGGCCCGCGCCTTTGGCATGGTGACCCAGCACGGTGATTTGGAACTGCTGCGCCAACTGAGTTTGGTGATCTCGGCCATGGCCGAAGGGGAAGTTCTGCAGCTCATTCGATCGGGCCGGGCTACTTTATCTTTGCCCGGCTACGAAGAAATCATATCGGGCAAGACCGCCGGTCTTTTCTCTTGGGGCTGTAGAGCGGGAGCCAGCCTGGGGCCGCGGCCGGCAGCGTTGGCCGAGGCCGCTGCTCAATTTGGCCAAGCCTTTGGCATGGCCTTTCAAATTGCCGATGACGTGCTCGATTATACGGCCTCCCCGGAACAAAGCGGTAAGGATTTAGCCAATGATCTCAGGCAGGGCAAGACGACTTTGCCTTTGCTCTTGGGCTGCGAACAAGATCCAGACTTATTGAGCCTGGTCGAAGAGGCGGCAGCGTCGCCTTCGAACGAAGAGCCGTGTTTGGCAATCGTCCGCCGAGTACTCAAAACCGAGGCGGTGGCACTGGCCTTGGCCAAGGCCGAGCAGTACACCCAGCGAGCGGTGGATTGTCTGGATGTTTTTGGCAAGTCACCGGCCGCCGGTCATTTGGTGGAGTTGGCCCACTACATCACCGACCGGGTTAAGCTCTCCAGCTGATTTCAAACACACACTGCTCACTGCCGGCGCAGATGCATTCGGTCTCTTTAATTTGTACTCTCGCCCCGCCGGCCATGGTGACAGCTTCGGAATAATACCCCAGCAGGCCTTGGCAAAAGACCGGGGAGTACCAAGGGTAGGCGCTACGGACCAGCCTACCGATTTGCGGTGCTATTTCGATATATTCGGAGTTGCCGAATTCGACCAACTGTTTGTGTAGCCAAACCTGCTTGCGCAAAATTTTATGCGGGTCGGAAGCGGCCACGACTTTCTGCATGCCGTTGAGCGTCACCTGGGCGGCGAAGCGGCCCAGTTCAAATAAGGTGGCGGAATCGTCGCCACCGGTAGCTTGGGCGATGGTGCGGTCAATCTCGATCAAGGTCTTGAAGGGATACCAAGCGGTGGCCAGAATTACGGAGTCAAGAATGGCCAAAGTTTCGGCAGAAAGATGGCCGTTCATTTTCTGGGTGATATCGAAATGGCTCTGTTGCTTGGCCCATTTCATATGGGAAATCAAGAACCCACCTTTGATGCGGCCACCGTCAATGATTTCATTCATTTTATGATTTCCTCCCCATCGCAGATTCCCTTAGCGTAGCATATTCCCGTAGACGCGCCTACCGGCAACCACACCCACGGGATTTGCCCACAAACACGTTTGCTTGCGCCAACCAGATCAACCCGGCTGTCTATAGCGAAGCGCGTTTGTTTGGGGTTTTGCCGGGTAGGCTTACCAGGTAGCCGGCGGGTACGGGGGTTTGGGCTTGGATGACATTTTTTGAAAGGGCGGGGTTGGCCGCGGCCAGGGCGGCTGGTTCTAGGTTCAGGCAGGAGGCGAGTTCGGCCAAATGCATGGATCGGGTAGACCGAACCACGGAGGGTCTTTGTTTTTTTTGGGCAAAGCTGCTAGCGGCGGTCAGTTGGATGACCGCGGCCAGTTGGGCGTAGTAGTTTTGGCCGTCGAAGCCAAAGCCACCAGAATTTCCCCGGTTGGCAATCTTGCCCAAATCTCGGGTTCGTCTTTTGCGGATGAGACGTTTGAGGCGCGTGGGGCCGGTATTGTAAGCGGTCATGGCCAAGGGCCAGTTGCCGAACCTCCGGTGCAATTCTTTCAGGTAAAGGCCGGCGGCCCAGCCGGAGCGCACCGGATCGAGGCGCTCATCGACGGCCTCGTCAACCATGAGATATTGCCGCGCGGTGCCGGAGACAAATTGGTAGGCCCCGACCGCGCCGGAGCGTGAGACGGCTTCTGGGTTGGCCAGTGATTCAATGATGGTGACCCGGGCCAGCTCGGGCCGCAGCCCCAAGGAGTGAAAGATGCCTTCGACTTGGCCAACAAAGCGCTTGCCCCGTGTCAGTGCCCGCTGCAAGCTGTCGTATCGACCCTCGAGCAGGATCAGATTGCGATAGGCAGTTGCCGCCATGCGCCGCCGGTTGCCAAAGCGGCGCAGCAAAGCTCGGCCTGGTCGCCGTTTATGCTTGCGCAGTCTCTGCTTGACCTTTTTCTTGGCGGTCCAGATGCGTTGATCGCATTTTCTTTCCCGGGCATCAGATTTGGTATCGGCAGGGAATAAGTCGCGGCAGTCGATGGTGGTGTGGATGACCCAGGGGTGACGCATATCCACCAGCGAGTATACCCGGTTGGCCTGTTTGCCCCAGAGTTGCTTCCAGAAGAGGACCCGGGGAAGCAAAGAGCGGGGCACGCTGAGCGCGGTTTGCTTGCTGGCCTTGGCGATCATGGGCGCCGGCAGCCAGTCGGCCTGGCATTTTTCCAGCGCGGCACAGGGGCGTCCATCGGCCTGGGCAAGTTCGGGCGCAGGCAGCGCCTCGATCGGCGCGGGACTCGGTGGCGGTATGGATATTTGCGGGGACGGAGGTGGCAGTTCGCTTCGTGTTTGCCAGTACGTTTGTAGGAGCACAATCAAACTGGCGGTCAAACTTCCACCGGCCACACAACCGAAGAGAAACCACGCAATTTTATGGCGACGGGAAGTCACGATGGGGGTAGAGCTCCTCGGCAAAGGCGATACTACCAGAGACTAGGATACCAGAAAGGCGCCTAATTTTCTACGCTCAGCACGCGGATCCGGTGACGAATCGAGCCCAGGCCACCCTCGGGGCTGTTGGCCGAGACCAGCATTTGCCAGTTTTCGTTGGCCTGGCTCATGCTTAGGCTCACCCTTGCTTCCCCTTTTTCGTTGGTTATCAAGTCGGGCAGGAAGTGCAGGGTTTGGGGTAAGGTTGAGGGCAAGCCCGCTGGACAGGGAGATACCGGCAGTGATTCAGCTGCCGGAGAATGGATCTCAAGCGTGTTTAATTCGAGGGTCTTGGCATGGATGTCGGTGGGGGCCGGCAGGTAACCCAGGGCCGTGGCCAGGGCAGTATCCATGCGCTTGAGGCCTTGGTCCATGATCTGGGCCTGGAAATCCGCGCGGCTGAATCCCGGGAATTTTTTCAGCTGTTCTAAACGGTAACGTTGCCCGGACAGAGAAAAACCGAGTTGCCGCTCTTGCTTGCTAAGCCGCCGCAGGATGGATTCCATTTCGCGGTCAAAGGCTTTTGCGGGCAAGGCAAAAACGCGGGCTTCTTGTTTGACCAAGGCCTGGCGCATGGCAGCGCGCAAAGCGCGGAGGCGATCGAGCTCCAGGCCGGCCAGCAAGCTCTGCGGTTGCAAAGCCGGCCACAGGTTTTGGGCCGCTTTTATGGTGAACTGACCGCCCAGTGGATGACGCAATGCTTTGGGCGCCAGCAGTCCGGCTTCGAGCAGCCGCTGGATTAGGTTCTGCCGGTAAACCCAATGACCCGCCGGCGTTTTGCCCCCCAAGGGTTTCTGTGCGCCCCAGCTGCGGATGGCCTTGGTCAAGATCGGGGGCAAGTGAGCGATCGCTTGTCGCCGTCGCGCCGCCGGATGAGACCACAATTGGAGTTTGCCCGTGGTCGCGGAAGTGAAATGTCTCTTCTGCCGGCCGGGTCGAAACTGCCGGCCTGAAAATGCAGCCTGGTTGGCAATATGAAGTCCCAAGCTGGCTACTTGCGGATGTCCCGCCTGATCCGTTACCCGGAACCTGAACCGCGCTTTGTCGCCGACTTGATAAACGGCGCGATCGCGGGCGATGGTGATGGACAATTCTTGCGGCGGGTGCACGTACACCGTATGTCGGCTCGCAATCAGCTGACCGCTGTGCGCAATTCGATAGGCATGAAGTTCCAGGGAGCCAAACAAATCCGCGGGCAGCGGGATCTTGAAATCAGCGCGGCCGGAGGAGATCTCCAGCGATCGGCACAGCACGGTCTGACCATTTATCATCAGATCCAAAAACACGGGATCCGTGCCTTTGGCGCCGCGCAAGGATCCGAACAAAGGGCCGCCGTTGGGAAATTCCGCGCTATCGCAGCGCAGGTGAAAGGGAGGGCTTGCCGGCACCGGGCGCTGTTGGTGGGCCTCCGCGCAGTTTTGCGTGGACCGGGGCGCCGGGGATTTTTGCCCGCGCCGGACCGTAATCCAGCGAACAGCCGCTTGGGTGCGGTTGGCTGGCAGGACGCTGGCTTCGATTGCGTAGTGACCCCGGCGGATTTCATCGCTGAGTTGAAAAACGGTGTTGGTCAATCCAAAGGCAGTGGTATTTTGTTGCTGCAAAAATACCTCGTTGCCGGCGGGGTCTTTGACCGTGAGCACCACCGGGGTATTGCCGAAGGGCTTGAGATTGTGCCGGTCAAGCAACAGACTGCGGATGAAGATGGCCTCGCCCGTCTGGTAGATGGTTTTGTCGGTGGTTAGCAGAAACTTTCCCAAGCGCTGTAGTTGAATGCGCTGCTTGATGGTGTCGGTGCCAAATGGCGTCGCGCAGCTTATCTTCAAATCGTAGCTGCCGTCTTGCCAATTGGGCAGCCGGAAATGCGCCTCGGTGACTCCGGCCAAGTCACTGTGACCGCGGAACAACAGCATTTCCTGCCCGGTGGCCAAGCCGGTCAAGGAGAGGCTCACCCGGGCCAGCGGGATGGGGCGGCTGGTTTTAAGATCGATGACGCCTTTGGTCAGGATGCGCAGAGCGGCGCGGGTGCCAGGCGCAAATTGTTTTGGGCCCAGCACATAGGTGTCAACAGTGCGAAATTGCGGTCGCGGGTCTGGGCGGCCGAAGGCGGCCGCGGGCAAGGCCAGCCACAATGCCAACCAGAGCCACAATTTCTTGCCGGCGGTCATGCTAACGGACGCGTTTGAGTAAATAGAAGGAAGGGTTTTGTTCGATGATCTGGCTGATGCCTCCGGGGGCCAGGGCAAAGGCCTCATGATTGAGGGCGGGCATCAGCTGACTGCGACCCAGTATTTTTTGCCGGCCGCCAATAGATTTTGCCGGCCCGTTGGAGTGGCTGGCGGCCAGGGAGGCGAAATCGGCGCCCTGCTTCAGTTGCCGGTACAAGGATTCAGCCAGGGCTTTGGCCTCTTCTTGGCTGGGGATCCCTGGTTTTGGTTTTGCATGGACATCTTGGTAATCAATACGAAGGATGCGAAGCAGGATGCGTTCAACCGGGAGCCGGCGGACGATATGGAAGCCGGTGGGCGTTTCAATGATCGCAGACAATCCCCCTACCGGAAGAGTAAAAACAATTTCCTCGAATTGAGGGTTTTGGCTGCCCTGATCAAAGATGGCGTACACCCCACCTTGTACGTGGTTGGGCAGATCGGAATGGGAAAGGGCGAGCTGGGCAAAGGGTGCCCCGGCTAGCAATTGCGCGTGTAATTTTTGGGCCAAGGCTTCGGCCTCGGCTTTGCTTCGTGATGTTCGCGGCTGATAGCGCTTGGCCCCGTGGTAGGAGATCAAGATTTCTTCTGCCTGGGCCTCGGAGTCCATATGTCGATGCAGCAGATGGAATCCGCGGGGTGACTCCACTGGCGCGGATATTTGACCCAAGTCTAGTTTCCGGGCGGCCGATTCCAGGTCCGGGTGCAGCTCGCCGGGGCCAATCACGCCCAGTTTCCCTCCGGCTTTGGAGGTCTTGGTGTCATCGGAAAACCGGCGGGCCAGATCGGCAAAATCTTGCTTTTGGGATCGGGCCAGGACCAGCAAGTGTTCGGCCCGCTGCCGGGCCTGGCTGTGGCTACGCTTGACTTTGCGGTAGGCTTCCTTTGCCCCCCGATAGCTGATCAGAATCTGGCTGACCGAAACCGAATCGCTACTGCTTCGGGCCGCCGTCGGCATTTTTTCCGGGTCGGGTAAAAGGCCGGTCAAGGGCGGTAGATCTTCGGTGGGGGCGGGCAATGGTTTTTCACAGGCGCCAAGCAGCAAGGCCAAGCAGATGGAAATACCGATAAACGGGTTATGTCGGTAAGTCGGCATCAGAAGGACACAGAGGCAATGCGCAGCAGCCGGGGGTCGAAATGCACGCCTTCGATTTTGCAGCCGGACAGGTTGATGAGGATTTTGAGTTTGTCCAACTTGCTTTCCACTCCCAGACAAACGCCCAGCCAATGAACGTGGTCCGGGTCGCCGGCCATGGAAAGCATTTTCAGGTTGCGCGTGGCGCTGACCGCCTTGCGGGCCGCGCCCTCGCTGCCCGAGACGATGTAGACCGCATTGGCTTTGGCCGCGCTTAGTTTTTTCTTGAGTTCGTCGACGGTGGCGAAGGAAATCTCAATTACCGAGAATGTTTTCTTGCCAATCTTGGTGTCCTTGTTTTTTTCGAAGCCCGCCTTTATGGCCGCGACTTTCTGCGCGGGAATCGATTCATCGTAAAGCAGGGCGATAACGATTTTCTCCGCTTTGTTCACCGAGGGAGACTTGTGATAGGACATCGAATTCAGCATGGCCTTGGTCTGAACTTCCGGTGCCACTTGTTGGATCAAGCTCTTGTTCGCAGGCGTTTGGCCTGGGGCCGCGGCCGGTGCCAAAAGAAGCAAGAATACTGCCAGACAGGGCAGTTTCGTTTTCTTTGCATTTGCGCGCATGTACGACTCCTGAGTACTCTATTTTAAGCATGACTGCTGCGTTTTGCCAACCAAGAAAATCAAGACCCATCCGCCGGTGCCGGGACGTCTTTGTCCAGCGCTTGTAATTTTCGCCGGCAAGCCGCGGCCAAAGAGTCGAGGCTTAGATCTTGCGCCGTCAGCAGGGCCGCGTCTTGTTCCTGGGCATTGGCGCTGCAACAACGCAGGGCATTGCGAAAAGAAATCCAGGCCGCTTGCAAATCTTGGCTGCGTTCGCTGAGTAGGCCCAGCTGGTAGTGGCCCAGGGCAAAGTTTCCTTCCAGAAACAACAAGCGCCGCATTTCTTCTCCGGCCTGCGGATCCATGCCCAGGCGAACCAGAATCATAGCCAGCCGGAAGCGGGCGCCGAGGTGCAGCGGTTCGATCTGACTGGCGGCCTGGTACCAACTTAAGGCCTCCTCCAAGGCTCCTTTGTCGCTGGCCAGTTGGCCCAGTTGCAGATAGGGGCCGATCTCATTGGGCTGCTCGGTGGTGCGCAGAAATAGGCGCTCGAAACTGGCTTCCGCGCTTGGGGCGGGCGTCGGCGGTCTTTCTTTGACGGGCGTCGGCTTGGGCAAAGAGAAAGATTCCTCGTGCTTGCGGTAGACATAGGCGTCGCCACCGCTGATGGTTTCAAAACCATCAACCAGCTGAAACAAGGACTCACTGGCGCCCAGAAACAAATAACCGCCCACCGCCAGCACCGAGTGGAAGCGATGCAGAATCTCTTGCACCGTTTCCCGGCTGAAATAGATCAAGACGTTGCGGCAGAAGATGACATCCCAAAGTCCGGTGGGGGGGGTGACAAAGGTGCTGGCCGCCACCAGATTTAAATACCGAAACTCCACCAGCGAGCGAATGGTGTCGCCGACCGGCCAATGATCGGCATCTGGTCGAAAGAACTTGCGTTCTCCGGCCTGCAAGGAGACCAAATCAGCCTCTGTATAGACGCCGCGAGCGGCATGAGCCAGCGAGGTCTGGGAAATGTCGCTGGCCAGGACGCCCGCTTGCTGCCGGGTGAATCGGCTCCGACTCAATACCATGGCAATGGAGTAGGCTTCTTCCCCGGTGGAGCAGCCGGCGCTCCAGATGTGGATGGGACCGGGCCGCAGTCTGCGCTCGGGCAATACCCGTTGTTCGAGTAGCTCGAATTGGGGACGATTGCGAAAAAAGGATGTTTTGGAGATGACCAGCAAGGAAATCAGCTGTTTGAGCTCGTCTAGGCTCTCGGGCCGATCGATCAGGGCAATGTATTCGGCCGGGTGGTGACAGTCGGTGGCGTGCATGCGTTGGGCGACCGCACTGCGAATGGGTCGGGCCCGGCGTTCATGGTAGATCAAGCCGGCGTGCCGCGAGACGATTTGGGCAATGCGCTTGATGGTTGGGTCGTCTAAGCCCTCGTGAACGCTAGAGCGACTCGTTGGCAGCGGTGTGCCCGTTGGCCAAGAGTTACTCATGGCAGTTGCGCACCGCAGCTCAGCAAGATTTTGGTGAGCCCGGCTACGTCCAGGACCTGATCGACTGCGCCCAACTCAATGGCCACCCGCGGCATACCGAAGACCAAGCAGCTGGCTTCATCCTGGGCAAAACACAGGCCGCCGGCCTGGTGAAGTTCGACCATGCCATCGGCGCCGTCTCGGCCCATGCCGCTGAGGATCAGACCCATGGCTCGGTGCGGAAAAGTTTGGGCCAGTGACTGAAACATGGGGGTGGCCGAAGGGCGATGACTGTGGACCGGGGGTGCCGAACTCAGCGCCATGGTGTTGTCCCGGCGCACGGTCAGGTGATGGTGGCTGGGGGCTACGAATATCTGGCCCGGCCGGAGCTGGGTTCCGTTTTGGGCCTCGGCCACCTCAATGGCCAATTGACTGTTGAGCCAGTCGGCAAAACCGGTGCTGAAACCGGCGGGCAGGTGTTGGGTGAGCAGAATGCAGCCGGGATAGTCGCGCGGTAGCCGCGAGAACATTTCCAGCAATAGTTTGGGCCCGCCGGTAGAGGCGGCGATGCTGATAATGGTACGCCTTTTCTGCAAGCCCGGTCCCGGGCTTATCGGTGCCGGTCGGCTGGGTCGGCGGCGGCGTTGAATCACCTTGACCCCGGCCAGCAAACGCACTTTTTTACCCAGGTCCTCGGAGCCTTCCTCGCCGATTTCCGGTTTTTGGATCAGGTCCAGGGCGCCGGCCGACAAAGCACGAAAGGTTTGATCGATGCCCTCGCGGACCGGGGAGGAGGTCACGACCAAGATGGGTGTCGGCTGGTGGGCCATGATTTCCTCAATGGCTTCAAAGCCACTGATGCCCGGCATTTGCACATCCATGGTGATGAGATCGGGGCGCAGAGAGCGATTCAGGACAATGGCTTCCTTGCCGTTGCTGGCCTTGGCCACCACCTCGATGTCGTCTGCCTGCGCGAGCATGCTGGCGAGCATCTCGCGACAAACCAAGGAATCGTCAACGACCAGAACGCGAATGTTTTTTGCCAAAGCAGATCCTCACTGGCTTCAAGGCAGAAAACGTTGCACCGTTTCCATGAACTCTTCTTTCTTGAAGTCACTCTTTACGATATAGGCATCCGCACCCACCTCGATGCCCATCCGCCGATCTTCGCTGCTGCCGCGGGTGGTGACCAAGATCACCGGGATTTGCATCCAGCGGTCATCTTGCTTCAGTCGCCGGGTCAGCTCGTAGCCGTCGAGCTCAGGCATTTCCACGTCGGAGATGATGAGTTCGAAGGTCTGTTTGTTTAGTAGCTCCAGGGCTTCGATGCCGTTTTGGGCTTCGCTTACCTGCAGGCCCATGGCGGTTAAAATATTGTGTTCTAACTGCCGGGTTACCAGGGAATCCTCTACCAGCAGGACCCGTTGTGCGCGCCGCGATTTCTCGGCCAGCCGGGGCCGGGCTGGGGCGCCGCCGCGCCCGGCGCTGGCAATCAATTCGCCGGCATGCAAGACCAGGATGACGGTGCCGTCTTCTTGCATGGCCGCCCCGGTCACGCCGCGCATGCCCGACAGAAAGGATCCCAAGGGTTTGATGGTCAGCTCTCGCTCGCCCAGCAGGCGGTCAACGATGAGGGCGAACATCTTCTCGCCGTGGTGGACGACCACCACCGCGATTTGATCGCCCCGGGTGCTGGCAATGCCCAGGTGCAGGAGATCGGCCGCATCGCCGGCCGGGATGGTTTTTTGGTCTACCGACAAAGCCATGCCCCCGCTGGTTTTCATCAAGGCCGCCGGCGATATCCGTTCTACTCGATCAACAAAGGTAGCCAGCAAGGCAAAGGTCTGCCCGGCCACTTGGAAAAGCAGAACGCGATTGATGGCAATGGAAGTAGGCAGGTCGATGGTGAAGCAAGTGCCCAGGTTAAGCGTGGACTGAATACGGATGGCGCCGCCGAACTCCTGGATCTTGGTCTGGACCACGTCCATGCCCACGCCCCGCCCGGAGATTTCAGAGGCCGTATCGAGAGTGGAGAAGCCAGATCGGAAAATCATCTGCATCGCCGTTTTGTTGCCCATGGCGGTGGCGGCTTCCGGGGTCAGCAAACCATTTTGCACGGCGGTGGTCTTTACTTTCTTGATATCGATGCCCGCGCCGTCGTCTTCCACGTCGATCAGAATGCGGTCGCCGACCAAGCGGGCGCGCAAGAGCAGCTTGCCCGCCGCCGTTTTGTTTTGGCGCAGGCGCCCGGCCGGATCTTCCAGGCCGTGATCGATGGCGTTGCGAATCAGGTGCAGCAAAACCTCGTTCAAGGCTTCGAGGACACTGCGGTCGACCAGGGTGGTTTCGCCCTCGATAGTGACGGCGCATTTCTTGCCCCGCTCGCGGGCCAGTTCCCGGGCTGCCGAGCGATAAAGGTCAAACAGGGTGGAGACCGGCAGTAGGCGCAACTCGCGGACATGCTCCAGGACTTGGTCCAGCGAATTGGCCATGGCCGAAATTCGGTCGTGCTGGGTGCGGCGATAGCCGGCAAGTTTGTGCGCCAACTCCTGGCAGCGCCAGGCTGGGTGATCCTCGGTGGTGGTGGGGCTGTGCTGGCCTAGTCGGCTGAGCGATTCTTCCAGCTGCTTGGTCTCGGTGATAATTTCGTCGACCATGGCCGACAGCTCTTGTAGCCGCAGATTGGAAGTGAATAAATCACCGGCCAGATCGCCGAGTTGATCGAGACCGGCGCCGCTGACCCGCACCATGTCTGACATCTTGGTCTCTGGCTTAGCGGCGGGCGCGGCCGGGCTGTCGGCGGCCCTTTTTTTGGGGGCCGGCTTTGTTTTCTTGCTTTTCTGGGCCCCGGTTTTCTTCTTGGTTTTGCGGCCAGTGGGTTTTGCTTGCCACTGGTCGATTTTTTGCGCGAGCGCCTCGATGGCGACCGGCGTGTCGCGCACTACCATGCCGGCGACGCTGTCGAGTCCTTCGGTGAACAAGTCCAAGAAAGCCTCGGCTTGGGCAAAATCGTTATCGTGCAGGTCCCGGAGTCGGTCTTCGAGCCGGTGTACGATTTTTCCCCCATCGGCAAAGCCCATCAGCCGCAGCTCACCCTTGAGGGTGTGGATTTCGCGCATGAGACTGTCGATGGCTTCGTTATCCCCGGCATGTTTAATCAGGGCCCGGAAACCGTCAATCGATTGATTGACACGTTCGGAACAAATGGATTTGAACTTCTCCCGCAGGAGTTCTCTGGTTTTTTTGGCATTCATGGTTTCAGGCGTTCATTCTTGCCTTGCTGCAAGGGGTCGCCAAATTTCAACAAGCGTTGCAAGGACTCGAACAACTGACCTAGCAAAACGGGCTTGTCCAGATATAGGTCGGAGCCGGCATCGAAAGCCTCTACCCGGGCGTCTTTGCCGCCGGCGCTGACCATAATAATGGGCAGGGCGTTGAATTTTTCATTCTCCCGTATCTTGCGCACCAGTTTGCCGCCATCCAACAGCGGCATGTAGTAGTCGATGATGGCCAGATCAAAGGAATGAGATTGCAGATGGGCGAGGGCTTCGTGGCCGTTGGCGGCTTCGGCTACCTCCACTTTTCGCCCGCTGCCGGAATAGGTGTTATGAAATTTTCGCACTGCAAATCGAAACATTTGGCGCATCAAGGGATTGTCTTCCGCCAGCAGTACCCGAAATGGAGGGGCCTCGGCCGGGGCGGCCTCGACCGGGTCATCTTCGTGGGCGCAGAGTTTTTTAATCAGGCTGCGAACTTTTTCTCCTTGTTCCTCATCCGGAAAACAGAACGCGACCCCAATGCCGGCCGGCTGGTTTTCGTCTTCTTGCTCGGGAGAACGGATCCAGCGTACCTCGCCCTCACAGCGCATGGCGGCCAGCAAACCCGGAAAAGAGATGTCGAAGACCAAGTGCTCGCCCAGTTGGAAACTGCGGCGGGTGGCGATGAACAGGCCGCCGCCGCCGGCATTGTGGGTGTAGTCGGCCGCAAAATCTTCGGCGGTAGGGTACGCAATTTTGAGAATGAGTTCGATTCTGGGTTCGATTCGGTTTTCCGGGCTTTGGCTCATGAATGGTTCCTCCCCGTTTTATCTGCCCAATGGGCCATCAAATCCGCTAAATTAAGCACACTGATAACTTGTTCGTTTTCCAGCACGAAACCGATCACAACCAGGGGCTTTGCCCAATCGGCAAGCAAGGAGGGAACCGGTAGCCAGGTTTTGAGTGAGACTTCTTGCCGGGAAATGGAGTCGACCTGGAATCCGCAAGGTCCTTGCGGGGTGGGCAAGACCAGCGTTCGCTTTCGTTCGCCCTGGGGTAGACCGAGCAGGGCTGCCAGATCAATGCTTTGGGTGAGGCGCGCGTTTGCCGCTGGCTGCCAATCGCCCCCGGCCACCTGCGCAATGGCGGCGGCCTCGACGGCAAAGGGCAAGCCGCCGGCCGAAAAAACCAGCAAGGGGCTCTGACTGGCTGCCGACGCCGGGCTGGTCATTTTTTTAGTACCTGTTGACGCGTTTTTTCGAGCAGCTTGGGCAGATCGAGATAGAAAATCAAACCGTCATCGTGGCGCAGCTGGGCCAGCATGCATTCGCGCAATAGCGGAGTGAGGGTATCCATGGGGACTTCAAATTTGGCTTCGGCAATGTCTTCTACCCCCAGAATCTTGTCTGACCACAGGGCAAAGAGATTGCCTTCGACAGCAAGCAAAAGCAGCCGGCTGCGTTGGGTGGGGGCGTCGCCGGGGAGCTGGAAATATCGAAACAAATCCAAGACCGGCAATACTTTGCCGCGCACGCTGATGACGCCTTCCATCCAGTCGGGGGTGAAGGGCACCGGGGTTACGGTCGATCCGGTGATGACCTCGACCACTGCCGCCGAGCCGAGGGCATAGGCTTCCTGGCCATCGCGAAACAAGAACAGAGAAACAGAGGCCGCATCCGTGGGCGGGCTTGCTTGCGGCTGACGGGTCTCCATGGTGGCTCAGGCGTCCGGGGCGTCTTGTTGGTATTTGGCGACCATGGTTTTGAGCTGGGCGGTGAAGGCCGCCAATTCGCTCACCGAGTTGGTGGTGTGCCGAATGCCTTCCACCCACTGGTTGGCCACCCCGGAGACTTCGCCCATGGCGGCCACAATCTGATCGGTGCCGGTGTGTTGCTGTTGGGTGGCCAGTGAAATTTGCTTGGCGGAGTTGGTGGTGTTTTCGATCGACTGCACAATGAGCGTGAAGGCCCGCTCGGCTTCTCCCGCGCGCTCCACGCCGTCTTTGGTCGCGCGCATGCCGCTCTCGTTGGCCATCACGGTGGCGTTGGTGGCTTCGGTGACTTCGCCAATCAATTGCTTGATTTCGGCCGTGGACTGGAAGACGTTCTCGGCCAAGCGACGCATTTCGGCGGCCACCAGCAAGAAGCCCTTGCCGGCATCGCCGGCCTTGGTTCCCTCGAGGGCGGCATTGAGCGCCAGCAGATCGCTGCGGTCGGCGATGTCATTGATCAGTTCCACCACGCCCCGAATTTGTTGCACTTGCCGGTTGAGCCGCAGAATGTTGTCGTTGATGGTTCGGTTGCCATTCTCAATGCTGGTCATGCTTTGGACAAAAGACGAAAGCGATTGGCGGCCGTCGGTAACCATATTCGCCGCCTGTTCGGCGGCCTTGGTGACATTTTCACTGTTGTTGGCGATTTGACGGGCGGTGGCCGCCAGTTCTTCCATGGTCGCGGTAATTTCCGAGACGGTGGCCGCTTGCTGGGCGGCGCCCGATTCTTGTTGTTTGGCGGTGGTGAGAATGTCGGCGGTGCGGGTGTCGATGAGCTCGGACAGCTCGGTGAATTTTGCGGTGAGCTCGATGATGCTATGGGTCATGTCCCCAAAAGCGATGGCCAGATCGCCCTTGCCCTCCAGGGGCCGATTCAGATTTCCTTGCGAGATGGCGCGGGCGTGTTCGGAAAGCTCGCGCATCTGACTCAGCAAGGCATTGAAGGCCGAGGCCAGCTGGCCGATCTCGTCGCCGGATTCCAAGTCCAGCGGTTCTTGGCTGAGATCTCCTTCCGACATTTTCTGGAAAGTGCTGGTCATGGCACCCAGATGGCGCGCAATCCGATGGCCAAACAAAAAGGCGAGAGCGGCGCCCAGCACGAATGCCAACAGACCGATCAAGGCGCCGGTTTGCCAAATGCGTGCCTCTTCGGCATTGAATTTGTCCAGGGAATAGGCCATGCGCAGAACGCCCACCAAGCTGTCATCTTTGGCAATGGCGGCGACCACGAACAGCCGGTCTTGCCGAAACTCTATGGTGGGCGGCGCCGATACCCGGGGCGGGACCAGATCCGGCAGTTCGGCATCATTAAACCCGGTCAGTTTTTCCCCCTGGGCATCTTCTACCCGGATACTGATCAGGTCTTTGTCGTTTTTGGCGCTTTCCACCACTTCCTCGATGGGGCTGGTTTGCATGGTGATGGCGGCGGCATCGACGGCGGCCTCCAGGCTCCAGCAGAGCATGTTGGTTACCGAGCTGACTTTGGCCTGTAGACCGGCCTTGAGCACCTCCCGTTGGTTGGCCGCGAATACCCAGAGAATCCCGATCACGGTCAAGGCCAGGATGATGCAGGTCGTGCCGGCCACCTTCCAGCGGAGCTTCAGATCTTTCATCATGGTAATTCCTCACCGCAGGTGCTGATTCGACCCTTGGTTACCAAATGGATGGTGATTTTGTTTGCTTACTATATGATGCTCGTAAGGAAAAGTGTAGCCGATTCGTGAGCCGGCAGGCAAGAAACATCCAACTCATTGTGGTAGGTTTTCACAGGCAGGGGCTTCCATTATGGAAGATTGTCAAGATGATGACCGCGGCATAGATAGTTTTGGGGTGGCTCTGATTCGGTTTTCTGGGTAGCGCTGGTTATGGCAGAGTACTTGCATATGTTCTCGTCCATGGAGGTGAGACCATGAACGCACGCAGATGGACAGGATTGACGGTTTTTCTTTTTTCGACTGGGGCCGGCTTTTTTGGGCAAGCGGAGGCGCGGGGGACCCATTTCTTGGTGGAACCCTATACCGGCATGGTGTTCAACCAGGGATTCTCTCGCGAGAACGTGGTCGGGCTCGAGTCCGGGGCCACCATCGCGGTCGGCGGCAAGCTAAAGGGTTTCCCCCCCCGCTTCTATCTGTATTTCCGCGCTTCCCAGTTGTTCATGGGCGAGGCCGATATCCGGGTACCGGCCAGTGGCGCGCTCTGCCATGTACGCCGTTCCTATACCGGCGTGGTGGGTGGGCTAAGGGTGGTCATCCCCTTATTGCGTCACTTAAGACTCAATCTGGAGGCCGGCGGCGGCAGTCTTTTCTCGTATAATCGATATTTCGAGGACGGACTAAATGTCGAATACCAGGAGGATCTGGTGGTGGCCGAGCTAGGCGCGGGGCTCAACTGGCGTATGTATCGCTGGCTCTCGCTGGGGCTAATGTATGGCTATACTTTCGTCGCCGAGGAGGAAAGAGGCGACCTGATCGCCACCATGCTGGAGGAAGCGGACCAGGGCTCGTCACTGGGCTGGAGCCGTTTGGCCGTTACCCTGGGTTTTCATTTCTAGCTTTAGGTTTTAGAACCAATGACCAGAACCGCAAAATTTACATTCTTGGTAGTGCTGCTATCCTCCCTCGATGCCGCGGCCGGCTGGGATACCCCCGGCTCCATGCGTTTTGATTTGGTCTGGGAGCCCGATCGGGTCATCAGCAATTGGCTTGATTTGCCGGCAGAGTCCACCGAGCTTAATGCCGAAGCCTATTTTAGCTCTGATGCCTCCCAGTTTGGCGAGCAGGGGGTGTTGATGTGGGCCGGCTTTAATTTTACCGTCGATGGCGCGCCGCGCTACGGAATTTTGCTCCTCGACATCGATCTTACCCGCGCCCCCATAGACGGCGAGACGCCGGTGCCGGCTGGTGCCCTGCGCGCCGAGTATCTGGAGAAATGGCAGGACCAGATCTTTTTCTCCGGCGAACTGCTTCTGGGCGATGTCTGGATCGTAGATATTTTCTTTCATGAGGACGATGCCGGCGCCCTGGAAGGCGATCTGGCCCTGATTTTCGCCGATCCCAGCAATACTTACCCGGGCAGCCGCGCCCTCTTGCGCGGTCGCTTTGCCACCTACCCCGCCCCCAGCAGCCAGCGTCGCGCCGCCGGCCTTACCGACTCCAACCCCAACTCCACCGTTCACGTAAGCTCCAGCTGCAGCGGCGATGTCTACGTCGCCGACGATCCCGGCGATGGCTGCGACTGCGGCGGCGATGACCCCGAAACTTCCGGTTGTGAAGGCGACACCAGCGCAGACTCGTCCTCCGTATGCGAAGCCGGCGGTAGCGGCGGCTGCGAAGGCGACGCAGGTTCCAGCGGTTGCGAAGGCGACTCCGGCTCTGGCTCCTGCGATGCCGGTGGCTCCAGCGACTGTGCCACCGCCTCCCGCCCCCGAAATGCCCCCGCCGTCCTCCTGGGCCTACAACGCTTCTTCCCCGAATTCATCATCATAGGCTTCATCCTCTTCCTAAAACGCCGCCTGCGTCCTTGAAGGATCTTGCAACTCCAGAGAGAGGATCTGCTATCCTGTCCCAAGACAAGGAGGTAGACAAGCATGCAAAGCTGCAAGCGATGCCTGCTGCCGGCAAGCTATCGCACCACCACTTTCGACCGCGATGGTGTCTGCAAATATTGCCGAAGCTATGACCTTCTGGCCGAACGGCTGACCGATTATGATGCCCTCGGAAAACTGCTGCGGGATCGTATCGAGAAAACCCGTGGCCGCTACCCTTACGATTGCCTGGTAGGTCTAAGCGGGGGCAAGGACAGCGCCTATGTTGCCTACACCGCCGTGAAAATCTTTGGTCTAAAGACTCTGGCTTGTACCTTCGACAACGGCTGGCTGACCGATTGCGCCCGCAACAACATCGACCAGGTGGTCAGTTCCCTCGGTATCGATCACTTTTATTACGCTATCGATCCAGACCTGCACCGTGAGTTCTATCGCAATATTTTTCAGGGCCTAGGAGTTCCTTGCCCTGGTTGCTCCTTTGCCATTGGCCTGCTGGCTTTTCGGGCGGCCGTCGAGCGGGACATCCCTATCATTCTCCATGGCCGCAGCCGTTCTCAAATGTTTCGCGATCTGGCGCCCGGCGGCACCGACGTTTTCCTGCCTTTTATCAAGCAAAACCTCAAACCCTATGAACCCGACGCCGTGGCCAGAACATTTTTCAGCGCCATGGAGCGTATCCAGGCTTTCATGGGTCATGCTATCAAGGACGACCGGGTGCGTGCCCGCTTCCTGGCCGAATTCGCGCCTGACCTGGAAAAATGCCGACAAAAGACCATCCTGCCGGAAATGGTCGGACTGTTTCTATACCAGGACTACGACGAAGCCCGCATGATGGATACCCTGGCCACCGAGATCGGCTGGACCAAGCCCGACAACACCGACATTCTGACCCACAATGACTGTTGCATTCACGACGCTGTCGACTGGTTCTTTCCCCGCGTCTTCAACTACGATCTGCTGGCTTTCGAACTAGCCGTCCTCATTCGCGAAGGTCAAATAAGCCGGGAAGAAGCCCAAAAGCGCCTGGAAGCCGAACGTAAACGGGTCAAGGTGCCCGAGAAATCCCTGCGGATATTCGAAGAACGTCTGCACTTTAGCCGCCCTGAAATCGAAAAGATCCTCAAACGGGCCCGACTGCGTAATCGTATGTATTTATTAATGAAAAAGATATCTAATAAGATCAAAAAACCCGCTATGCCCATATAAGTCCGCCGTATCGATCCGAACCCTTTATTTCACTTGCAAGCAATGCGGGATTATGGAATAGTGACCGGAATTGATTCTTGGTCAGTTTATCTGAGACTACAGGCAAGATAATAAGGGAAAAACATGAGGTATGCAGAGACAGGGTTTAATTTAGAGGTCGATCTATCCAGAGGCAATATTGAGCGGGTGGAGACGGATCCAACATTGACCGAACTTCATC
>JAUVBB010000302.1 GCA_030591445.1 Deltaproteobacteria bacterium
GTTGGCGGACAAAGTACTCAAGCGCACTCCCGGCGATCCAAGTGCCTCCGGAATCAGAAAACGTTTGTTCGAACGTTTTCACATTTTGACCGATAGAATTTCCGGTAAAAGCCCCGAGAAAGTGTTTGCTCGCAATCGCTATCAAATCGCCAAAGTATACAAGCTGCGCTTAGAGAAACGGCCGGGGATGAAGGGATCCATGGTGGTCAAGGTCACAGTCGCCGAAGATGGCAGCGTGACGCAGGCCACGGTTGCCAAGAACAGCCTGGGTGATCCGGTGCTCGATATTTGCGCCTTGTGGAACCTTCGTCGTTCCATTTTTCCTTCGGGCTTTGGTGCCACCTACGACTTTGAACTTCTTTTGAAGCCCGGTGACTAGCCGCGTTGTTCGCACCCATTGGTATGCGCGTGAAAACCGGTCTTGATATTCTCTGTCGCGATGAATTTGTAAGCCTCCGGGGACGCCGCCTTGCCATCCTTGCCCATCCGGCCTCGGTAAACGCCCACTTGAGTCACGTTAGCGATTTGGCCCTGCGGGCCGGGCTTGATGTGCGTATGCTTCTGGGCCCCGAGCATGGCTTTGGCGGGATAGAACAGGATATGGTCCCGGTTGCTGATAGGCCCGAGCTCACCGGAAAAATTCCCATTGTCAGTCTCTATGGCAGCAGCGTCGACGATCTACGCCCAGCAGCGGCGGCCATGTCAGAGGTCGACGTATTGCTGATCGATCTTCAGGATGTGGGCGCGCGCTATTATACCTTTGCTTCTACCATGCGCTACTGCTTGGAGCTTTGTGCCGGCACCAGTACGGCCGTGGTGGTTGCCGATCGCCCCAATCCAATCGGCGGCCAGAGCGTGGAAGGACCCTTGCTGGCGGACGATCTGCATTCCTTTGTCGGTGCCTTTCCGGTTCCGGTACGTCACGGATTGACCATGGGTGAGTTGGCTCTTTCCGTGCGACAGCAAGGGGTCGATGTGGATCTGACCGTGATTCCCATGGAGGGTTGGCGCCGGGACTGTTGCCATGATCAGACAGGATTGCCCTGGGTGATGCCCTCACCCAACATGCCCAGTTTGTCGACCGCCATCGTGTATCCGGGGGCCTGCTTGATAGAGGCCTGTAACCTTTCCGAAGGACGCGGCACTTGTCGTCCCTTTGAGCTGTTGGGGGCACCCTGGTTGAACGGGGGCGAGTTGGCTCGTGAGCTCAATCGTAAGCCAATCAAGGGTGCCATTTGCCGGGCCGTGTCTTTTCGGCCCATGTTTCAAAAACACCAGGGCCACATCTGTCAAGGCATTCAAGTGCATGTAACGGATCGGGAACTGTTTTCTCCCTTTTTCTTTGGTCTGATGTTTCTCCAGGCGGCCCGACGGCAGGTGCCTGATTTGTTTCAATGGCGCTCGGAACCATACGAATATGTCTCCGACCGGCCGGCCATAGACCTGCTTTGCGGGACCGCGCTGATTCGCGAGGCCTTGGATAGAGATCAGGATGTCGATACTTTGCCCCAATCATGGCAATCGGATCTGCGCGCGTTTTCCGATCTTCGCCGTTCTTATCTCTTGTATCCGGAGACCGACCGATGAACATCGCCCTGCTGGGCGGATCATTCAATCCGCCCCACTTGATTCACCAGATGGCTTGCCTGTATTTGCTGGAGGCTGAGGAATTCGATCAGGTATGGATGCTGCCTTGCTTTCGGCATGCTTTTGCCAAGGAGCTAGCCCCGTTCGCGCAGCGGGTCTCCATGTGCCGGCTTTGTGCCCAAGCATTCGGCGGCCGGGTGGTGGTTGCCGAAGTCGAGCGCGATTTGCCGACCCAGGATGGCAACCGCACGGTTCACACCCTACGGCATTTAGGTAAGCAACACCCTGACCATCGCTTTACCCTGGTGGTTGGCTCCGATCTGGTATCGGAGTTGCCTAGCTGGAAAGATTTTGCCAGTATCCGGGCCAATACTCCTATTCTGGTGCTGCGGCGCGCCGGTCACGACAAAATCGATTCAGAGTGGTCTTGTTCGGAGTTGGTTTTTGGTCAAATCTCATCGACCGAAATTCGCCGACGTTTGGCAAACAAAGAGCCCATTCATGGCTTGGTTCCGGGGACAGTCGCTCGCTTTATCGGCGAGCAAACTTTGTACGAAGTTTAATTCACCGAAAGCAAGTTGGAAAAAAGCACCAGTGTCAGCGGGTGTCCTACCAGGCCGCGGATTTTTATTTTTCCGGAAGCAATGTCTTTGAGCATGGTCCGGCCCGCCTGACTGAGCGGGTCGGGTAGACCGGCCCGCAGCGGAACCGTGGTTAGGCCGAGCAAGGTCTCCGAGTCGGTGGTGATGTCCAGCTTGATATTGCCGACCTTGCCATCGAAGATCAGGCAGCTGCCCCGATTGAAATACATGGTCAGGCTTACCTCGGCGTCGGCGGCCGTGATAGCCACCACACTGTTGATTCTTCGAAAGACCTTATGTTTGGCTGGATTTTGCTCCAAATTTTGGTTGATCAAGTCGGCCAGCATCATAGCCAGGCCGTTTTCCTTGGCATTTTCATCCAGGATTACCGAAGGGGAAGACACGCGAATCTCCTTTCAGAGGGCCTTACGCAGCAACGCAACCATTTCTTGGATTTCGAAAATGGGCCGCGGGCTATAGATGATAGAGCCATCGGCCAGGGCCATGTCGGCGATCTCTTCCAGATTTGCATCGGTGACGCCGTAATCTGCCAAGCGGTCGGTCAAGCCGATTCGAACCAGAAATTGCTCCATCCAAGCGGCGGTGGCTTCGGCGGCTTGCTCTGCTTTGGTGTCGATGCCCATGGCCTTGGCTGCCCGCGATAGCGGTTCGGCGGCATCCTCGGCAAACAAGCGCATGGTGTGGGGTAAGAGCATGGCGTTGGCAGTGCCGTGATGGATGCCGAAGCGGGCGCCCAAGGAGTGGGCCAGTGCATGGTTGAGGCTAACCATTGCGTTGGAAAAAGCGGTGCCGGCCAAACTGGCGGCGATCAACATCTGTCCGCGCGCCTCCAGGTCGTCGGCTTGTTCAATGCATCGGGGCAAGTGGGCGGCGATCATCTCGATGGCTTGCAAGGCGCAAGCATCTGAAAACGGTTGTCGCAAAGAGGAGAAGAGACTCTCGACCGCATGGCACATGGCGTCCATGCCGGTTGCCGCTGTGAGCCGAGCGGGCAAGCCGACGGTCAAAGATGGGTCCAGCACCGCCAACACCGGGTGGAGAAAATGGCTGCCGATGAATGTTTTTTGGCCGCGCGCAGGATCTTTGACCACGGTCACCATGGTCATTTCCGAACCGGTGCCGGCCGTGGTGGGGATGGCAATGTGCGGTAGCAAGGGTCGTGTCAAAGCGTGGTAACCCTCGTGGTCCAGAATTTGGCCGCCTTCACTCAGTACCACTGCCATGGCCTTGGCCGAGTCGATGGCGCTGCCGCCTCCCAAGGAGACCAGGGCATCGGCTTGCAGCGAACGCGCCTGTTCGGCCCCGGCATCCATGGATGCCGCGGTCGGATCGGGAACCACGCCGGTGAATGCCCCGGCACATCTGGGACCCATGGCCTTTTGCACCCGATCGAGAAGATCGGTTTTCTCGGCCAAAAAGGGGTCGGTGACAATCACGGCCCGCTCGGAACCCATCTCGCTGAGCATGGTGCCCAGATCGGCAATGGCCCCGTCACCGAAAACCACTTTGGGCGTGTTGGCAAAAACAAAGTTCAAGTCGTCGTCATAGCGCATGACCATACTCCGGGGGGGCTAGCCCTCGTCCAAGAAGCGAGTGTCGACCTGGGCGGTGGCTGAGACCAATTCTTGCGCCGCCTTGACGAAACGCACGATCACGGTCAAATTGCCCTTGAGCTTGAGCTTTCCTTGCATCATGCCCTTGATGGGATCGAGTTTCTTGTGCATAACCTGCTTCCACTGGGCGTAGGAGGCGGTGATGCAAAACGGCTGTTTTTGCGCTTCTTCCAGGTCCACCATCCAGGTTTTTCGGCAGACACCTTCGTGTAAGTCCAAAACGAAACCTTGCTCTTTGTCCAGACCGATGGCCGCATCGGCTGAAATCACGAACGCAATGCATCCATGGGTCCAGGTTTTGCCTGCTTCTTTGTACGCGGCCGAGGTGTTGAGGGCCTCGCGATAAGCTTGGGCCCAGGCGTCGCTGGGGAAATCGTGAGCCATGGCTTTCTCCCTTCGTATTGTTGACCAATCGGGTACGACCAATGAACCACTATCTTCATTCCTGCCTTGACTTGTCAACCATGATCTCCCACTCTCTGGAAAACCTAGCTTGGTAAAAAGGAGCCAATTTTGATCCCGAGATATTCCCGGCCGGAAATGACAGAAATATGGACCGATCGCAATCGTTTTCAGATCTGGATGGAAGTGGAACTGACCGCCCTGGAGGCAATGGCGGAGGCAGGCCTGGTGCCAGAGCCAGTTGCGCGGAAGCTCCGGGCCGGTCAATGGGAAATCACCGAAGATGATGTGGCCGAGATTGCCAAGATAGAAGCGGAAACCCGGCACGACGTGATTGCATTCCTGACTCATATGGAGCGCAAATTGGGCAAGGATGCTCGTTACCTGCATATGGGCATGACCAGCTCGGATGTGCTCGATACCTGTCTGGGGGTACAGTTGAGCAAGGCCTGTGATCTGATCCTCACCGGCGTTGATGCCTTACGTGAAGCCTTGCGCAAGCAGGCGATGATTCATCGAGACACGGTGATGGTAGGTCGAAGCCACGGCATTCATGCCGAACCGACTACTTTTGGTCTGGTGCTGGCCATTTGGTTCGAAGAGTTGGGTCGGCAGCGGTCGCGTATCGAAGCGGCGCGAAAAACCATAGCCGCCGGCAAAATCTCGGGGGCAGTGGGTACTTTTGCGCATTTGCCCTTAAGCGTCGAAGAGACGGTGTGTCAGCGGCTGGGCCTGACCGCGGCGCCGGTGTCCAACCAGGTTGTCCAGCGGGACCGGCACGCAGAGGTGTTTTGTGCCCTGGCCAATCTGGGCGCCACGATGGAAAAAATAGCGGTCAACATTCGTCATTTGCAACGCACCGAGGTGGGCGAGGCGTCGGAGCCTTTCCGCAAAGGTCAACGCGGTTCTTCGGCCATGCCCCACAAGAAAAACCCGATCGGTAGCGAAAACCTAACCGGCGTGGCGCGACTACTTCGATCCTATGCCATGGCGGCCCTGGAAAACGTGGCTTTGTGGCACGAACGCGATATTTCTCATTCCTCGGTGGAGCGAGTCATTGGCCCGGATGCGACCGTCTTGGCCGATTATGCCTTGGCCCGCATGACCGCCATGATGTCCCGCCTGGTGGTTCGGCCCGAGAGAATGAAGCAAAACCTGGAGATGACCGGTGGCCTGGTCTACAGCCAGTCCGTCTTGTTGGCCCTGGTGCGGGCCGGCCTGGAACGGGAGAAAGCCTACGAAGTGGTACAACGGGCCTCCTTGAAATCTTGGGAAACCGGTGAGCCCTTACACGATCTGCTGGCCGGCGATACCGAATTGGGGCAACACTTGCCAGCCGCCGATCTAGACC
Organism: Deltaproteobacteria bacterium; assembly: GCA_030591445.1. GTDB lineage: Bacteria > Myxococcota > B64-G9 > B64-G9 > B64-G9 > JAUVBB01. The sequence continues at coordinate 5,556 of JAUVBB010000302.1, forward strand.
AATGCTTCCGTCCCGAAGCACTGCTCGCCCGAACCGGCGAGATTTTTGCCCGCGTGTTTGGTAGCTAAGGTCCGGGTCTGCCGGCGGTCTAAATATTGCGCAGGCCTCCGAATTCTGTTATGAAAATTGATTATGACAGCAGAACGGGAAAACCAGGCGGGTGAGCCTATTTCCGGCAATATGGCGGTCTGTGCATTTGTCTCTGGCAGCATTTTGTTCAAAAAGTTAAGCCCGGAAGACATAGACGCTATCTACCAAAAGGCTAGGCTCGTTTGTTATGCCAAGAACGAGGTCGTGATTCGTGAGGGCGATACCGAACGAGACCTCTATTTGCTGATGAAGGGCAACGTGAAGGTGGAGACGGCCATCGGCGATGGCGAGATGGTGCTGGCGCAGTTGGCGCGCGGGGCCTTCTTTGGCGAGGTGGCCTTGCTGACCGGCCAACCGCGTACGGCAACGGTGACGGCGCAGGACGAAGTGCAAGCCGTGGTCATCGACGGCGATCAAATGGCGGAGTTCCTTACCCGTTACCCCAAGATAGGTAAACTGATGCGCACGGTCATGGAAGGGCGGGTGCGCTCTGCCATCGAAAAAGCACAGGAGTAGCGGTTCAACCTGGAGACCAAGCATGAACCCAAGGAAAAGAGCGTTGCCGACGGTCTGGGTGTTGGCGGGCATGTTGCTAGCCACGCCGATTGCGGCCCAGAACGTCGAGTTGGAGGGCAAGTGGGCGACCCGTCTCGGCGTCATTCGCGTCAAGCAAGATGGCAAGAAAGTTAGCGGCAAGCTTATCTGGGTGTCGAAAACCTGTCCTTTCAAGCGCGGCACTGAAATCCTGAAAGGGGTTTTGCTCGAAGACAGCCTGAGCGGAAAATGGCGTTATTGTCTCAAAGGCGACAAATGTTCAGGGAACAAGTGGGCGCCCATGGTTATGTTGGTGGCCCGTGCCGGTCGGGTCTTGTCCGGAGCGGCCTATTACAAATCCACCGAGTGTGTCATCGGCGGCAAGCGCAAGGGCGATGGCGTGGTGGTGCGTAAGCTCAGACCCCGGCCCAAGAAGCCCAAACCCGCGCCGGGTGAAGTTGCCGTCAAAGAGCCGGTGGTGGCTCCGAATCCTACCGGCTTCGTCGATGAAGATGGCCAGGAGCTGGAAGAGGAAATCAAGCCCCTGAATCCGAAAGATTTTGAAAAGAACGCCGGTGATTGGCGGAGCCTGATGGAAGAAGGCAGTGGCTATATGAATGCGGGTTTCTTTGAGCGGGCCCGGCGCTATTTTCATAAAGCCACCAAGCTAGACCCTACCAAACCCGAAGCTTTCAACGGTATTGGCGTGACCTACTACGCGCGTAACGATTACCAGGAAGCCTTGAAATGGTACAAACGTTCGCTGGAGGTAAACCCCGATTTCGGCGACGCTTTCTATAACATGGCTTGCATTTACTCGCTGATGAAGAAAAGAGCTTTGGCCTTCCGTTATCTGAACATCGCCGTGCTCAATGGCTATGCCCAACACGAAGCCATGCAGCAGGATGGCGACCTGAAAAATATCCGCGGTGATGAACGTTACCAGAAAATTCTAGACCGGATGCGCAAGCGCTAGTCGGTTTAACCCAACGGCTTACGAAAACAAGGCTTTGACGAAGGCACTGGGGTCGAAGGGGCGCAGGTCTTCGACTTGTTCGCCGATGCCGATGTAGCGCACGGGGATGCCGAAAGTGTCGCAGACGCCGATGATGATGCCGCCTTTGGCGGTGCCATCGAGTTTGGTCAGGGTGATGCCGGTGACGGTCAGGGCCTTGTGGAACTGCTTGGCCTGGTTGATGGCGTTTTGGCCGGTAGTGGCATCAAGCACCAACAAGACTTCATGGGGAGCGCCGGCCAGCGCCTTGTCGCAGACGCGATGAACCTTGCGCAATTCTTCAATCAAATTGACCTTGGTGTGCAGGCGCCCGGCGGTGTCGGCGATGACCACATCGGCGCCTTGGCTTTTAGCGGCGTTGATGGCGTCAAAAATGACGGCCCCCGGATCGGCGCCATCTTGGCCGCTTATGACCTGCGCGTCGGCGCGCTTTGCCCAAACCTGCAATTGTTCCTTGGCCGCGGCCCGGAAGGTATCACCGGCGGCCAAAATGACTTTCTTGCCCTCGCGACCAAAGCGCATGGCCAACTTACCGATGGTGGTGGTCTTGCCGGTCCCGTTGACGCCAACCACCAAAATGACAAAGGGTTTGGCCGCGGATGTGTCAATGGGCGCTGCCTTGACCGATAGCATCTCTTCGATACTCTCTTTGATGGTCTGGAGCGATTTGGTCGGGTCCTTGCGATCCTGACGACTGGCTTCTTCCTGCAGGATGTCCATGAGCTTCTGAGATGTTCGCACCCCAATGTCGGCGGTGAAAAGAATCTCTTCGATCTCTTCGATTTCGTCTTCGCCGATTTCCCCGCGGCCGAACATGTTCGACAACCTGGCCACAAAGCCAGAGCGGGTCCTGGCCAGGCCGTCTTCCAGGCTAGTGGGCCTGCCCTCCGTAGCTTCAGCGGAGGAGGGCCTGTCTGCCACAGCTTCAGCAGAGGTCGATGCCCTTTCAATTGCCAGAGTAGGTGTAGTATCTGGTTTTGCCGCTGGTGCCGGCTCCGGGGTCGCCTCGTGAGCTATCGCTTCGGCGGCCTTTTTGGCTTCGCGGCGGGCCTGGGCTTTTTCCAGAAGCTCGGCTTGGATATCAACTTGCTCCTCGGATTCTTCCTCTTCTTCGTCCTCTTCCTCGTCGGCCTTTCGTTTGGCCTCGGCCCAGAGGCGGGCCGAACGAGCGGCCTCTTTTTCGTCCTCTTTGAAATCGCCCAGGCGTCCCTTGGAAGTGGAGAGTTTTTTTCGGATGGCGGCAACCACCAGCCAAACAAAGAAGAGCACCACCAGGCCAAAAATGGCCAAGGGTAAAATGTCAGCGCTGGAAAATGTGCTCTCCAGGTCTTCTTCACTGGCAGCGGCGAGCGAAATCAAGGGATGCAAGGCGAGCCGAATCATAAAGGATTTGCCTCAGGCAGCGCGCTCTTTCTCTGCGGTCTTTAGATTAACCGAAACCACGGTGGAGACCCCTGGTTCCTCCATGGTTATCCCGTAGAGTTGGTCGACCACTTCCATGGTGCGCTTGTTGTGCGTGATAAGGATGAATTGGCTGCTCTCGGCCATGGCCGCGACCATGGTGTTGAAGCGGCTCACATTGGCGTCATCGAGCGGAGCATCGACTTCGTCTAGGAGACAAAACGGCGTCGGTTTGATCATGAAGATGCTGAACAACAAGGCAACCGCGGTCAGCGCCTTCTCGCCACCTGAGAGCAACTCCATGTTTTGCAGTTTTTTGCCCGGAGGCTGGATAATAATCTCGACGCCGGCATGAAGCAAATCTTGGTTTTCTTCCAGTTTCAGATAGGCCTTGCCGCCGTTGAACAAAGTGGGAAAGACTTCCTGGAACTTGCCGTTGATGGCTTCGAATGCTTCTTTGAAGCGTTTGCGGCTGGTGCGGTTGATTTTGGTAATGACCTTCTGCAGTTTTTCTAAAGAGTCGTTCAAATCTTGACTCTGGGA
>JAUVBB010000431.1 GCA_030591445.1 Deltaproteobacteria bacterium
AGGAGGTACGGCCGGCCACCGGCTGCGCCGATCGCGGGGGGCCTTTATACACCTACGCGGAGATCATCGGCGCGAATTTCACCGCCGTGATTTCGGATGACGGCCTGGAACAGCCGCACGTGAGGCTGAGCGACAGGTTCTTCTACACGTCGTCCGCGATGGTCAGCAGCACGATGCTGGTCGCGCAGTTTCCCACCGAGGGCCCGGCGATCCTCGGACTGCCTCTCGTCCTCGATGTGACCGTGGTGAACCCCGACGGTCAGGAGGCGCTGCTCGAGAGTGCCTACACCATCTACCCGGCGCCCCGCCTCGATGAGGTCGCCGTGGCCAGCCAGTCGGCCAAGTCCGTGACGTTGACGCTCACCGGCCATGCCTTCTACGGGTCACTGCATGTGACCATCGGCAGCACGGACGAGGCGTTTGATGTGACGACCTACGACGTTACGGTCGACTCTCCCGAGAGCGCGACCGCCACCTTCGACTACGGGCTCGGAAAACTCGACGAACCGGGCTGGTACCCGGTGACGGTGAGCAACGAGGCCGACTGCTCGGGTATGCTCGATCTGGCCTACGAGGTGACCGGTGATCTCGGGTTTGACTGAGCCGTCCCCGATCCCGCGCCGGGATTAGACCCGCTCGCGGTCGGGACCAGGAGACCGCGCCGCCTTCCGCCTCGTAGCACGGCGTCAACACCCTGAAGAGAATCTAGGAGAATCTAGAGAATCTAGGGATGGAGGATCGTCAATCCCTTGTAAAACTATCACTTAGGCATCCTGGCTCTTTTTGGGCTAGTGAAAAGCCTGCAATAAAAAAGGTTTGTATGGTTTTTGGTGTCAAAACTCGCGGCAGTCTTCTGAGAAGGTGGCGTTGCCGAAGGTGTAGGGGCGGGCTTGTTTGATTATGAGATTTCGTTCGGGGTCGATCAATTTGAATTCGATGTCGATGGCGAACCAGCGGTTTTCGGCTTGCGGATCAAGCAGGGGACGGAAATGGGCGTGGATTTGGCGAAGCTGGCAGGCGCATTCGGCGATTTCGCTGTTGGAAAGAACAGGCTGGCCGCCGGGCAGGCTGGAGTAGGATTGGTCGATAATGGCGGGGTTTTTGTTCCAGCGAAAGACCCGTTGTTCGCTGCTGACGCCGGGGGCTGGATGGGTGACCGAGGCTTCGCCGACCTGGTTGTTGAAGTAGTACTGATCGGAACGGATCGGGTTGATGATATTGCGGCTGATGGCCACGCCGTTTGCCTTTTCTTTGCGAAAAGCCTGGTGCACCAGGATGCCCATGGCCACTCCGCTTTCCTCCACGTTAAAGTAGCGGCGTTCTTCGTAGGCCCGAGCATAATATAAACTGGCCCAAACCATGCGCATGGCGGTTTCGATCGAGCGGTCTGGATCGCCGAGTTGGGCGCTGAGCGAGTGATATAGGCCGGCGCCGTTGAAGCCGGGTAGATCTTCGGTGTTGGAACTGGAGCGAAAACGTACGCGTTGTTCGCCAAAGAGTTCTTCTACCTGAGTGGTCACGGTCTTAAGCAGTTGTTTCTCTAGCGGATGGGAGAGAATCAAAGATTGAACTTCTGCCAATCTCAAGGCTCGTTCCCAGGGATCGGATCTAAAGAGCGGGTCGTCCTGGAGGCGAAGCAGCAAGTCGCTGGCGCCGCTGGCTTGGTAGTGCTCCAGGGAATGTACCAAGGGAATGGCGAAGGCGTTTTGCGGAAGATTCAGGGGACCGGGACAATTGGCGTCGGCTGATCGGACCCGCCCCAGTTCGGCCAGTTGAGCTGCTTTGGCGCCCAGGGCGGGCAGGTCGCTGAGCTGACTATCGGTAAGCATCCTCAGGTCGCGAACCCGAGTGTCGAGGCGCGGGCGCAGGGGGTCGGCCTGCGTTTGCAGGCTTTCCCAGAAAGCCTCGGCCTCCTCGATGCTGGCGAGCCTGATGTCAAAACCAGTGGCGCTTACTTCCAACCGTACCAGTTGATCTAGCAGATCGCTAACCCGCGGATCCTTGCGGGCTTGGTACAAAACCATGTTGGGCTTTCCCCGATTGCGGCTCAAGACGTTGACGTGGGAAAGCGGTGCCTGGAAGGCCTCCGTGATCAGGCCCCCGGTCAGGGGAATGTCGTCCGGAACCAGATCGCAAAGCACGATGGTTTGAACCCCTAAGGGCGCCGTGGTTAGCTCCCCCGCCGGAACGAAACGCAGGGTTCCAAATGTGACGCCTTCGGTCATGGCCTGAAAAGTCACACCCCGGAATGGCGCGTTGGCATCCACCACCGGGATTTTTCCGGGCAATGACTGCATTTGCATCACCTGCTGCCCACTCTGCGGCCGCAAGGCCCACTGCGTGGGACGAAGCAAATGGGCGGCTACAGTGAAGAAGGCTTGCCGCATTTGGTACGCTACGATGCGATCGCCAGTGGTAAATTCCATGGTTTTTAAATTATTGCCCACGTAATGCTGCAGTGTTCCCAGCAAGTATCGTCGGCCCTCGATCTGGTAGTATTGTTCTTTGCTAAAGGCGCTCCAGCCGGTTCTGAAAAGCTGGCCTTCATCCGGATCACATCGGTCCAGGTGGGCCAAAGCCTCGATCTCTTCGCGCACAAAGGTGTAATGAAGATCGTAGGCCCTACTGTCGAGCAGATGCACGGTGTTGCCTGCCTCCATATCCACCACGAACTTGACCGATTCAATCCCCAAGGCCGCCCCGCCCTGGGCCAGCGCCGCAAAATCCCCGGGGGTATACAGGTGGCGCAAACGATTGGAAACCTCCCTGGCCGCCAGTGGATCACATGGATGGTTGGCGATGGCTTCGGACGCCTCCCGGCAAAACTGGAATTTGCCTACCTCATCGGGAATTCGGCTCAAGACCGCGCCTTCGGGCCAACTCATAAAATCCACCCGTTCGATCACGGTTTGTTGGGCCCGATTCCACAGGCTGACCACTCCCTCGAAATCCGGATCGTCGGCCAGGTCGCCCAGGACTTCAGCATTCACCGCGACCGCGATTCGTTCCCCTGCGGGCAAGTGCTGGATGGGCCAAGGAATCACACCGCTGGCATGAATACCGGGCCATTCTTGACCAGGCGTGTGCCCACTGATGGTCAATAGGTAAGCCGACAGATCAATGGTGTCGCTATCCATGTTGAGCACTTCGATGAATTTGGCCGGTCGCAAGGCCATTTCGTTTATCAGCAAGGGTCCGGCACTAGCCGGCCAGGGATCAGGCCAACGATAAGGGGCAAACACCACCTCGGCCGGCATATCCGGTGGCGGTGGCGGCCCACAGGAGTCTCCGTTATCCCGCAACGGACTTGGCCAAGCACAGGCCGAAAGCGTACCCCGTCCATCCGGACTGCGGGCATAACTCTGATTTGGTCCCAATGTGGGATAAGCCGCCATATCAGCCAAGTGTCCCGAGGGCGCGTACAGATAGACTGTCTCTCCACGTGAAGAGAGTTTGAAGGGAAGATGATTGGCACCTTGTTCCGGATCATCATCCGCCCACAGCAAGGCAATTTCCCCCGGTTCAAGGGCGATCGATGGCAGTTGGTGTCGCGACCCGGGCGTATCACCCAGAGCGTATTTTCCCAGATCGACCGTGACCTCCGAAGTGTTGATCAGCTCCAGCCAATCATCGGATTCACCCAACTCATCCACCCAGGCGCCTTCGTTGTCCGCCATAAGCTCATTAATTCGCACCGGCCCCGGACACTCTGCCCCTCTCTGACCACATTCCTCCGGCCACTTGGCGCATCCAGTCATCACAAGTCCAGCCGTGAACAAAGCCAGAACCAGGGTTTTTTGCTGGTGCCAATATCGCTTTTCGTCAGGCAGTCGTTTCATGTCGCCCATACCAGCAGCAATATTCGTGCCATGTGCAAGTGCCAGTTATTACTTGTGATAAGAAGGTGTTTCTTTTCAGGATCCTGAGAGTTTGTCTCAAAAAACTGATGCCAAAATCAAAGCGAGCTCGCGCAATGATTCAAAATTTTTCTTTTTCGAAAAGATTATAGGGATTTTTAAAGATTTTACATTCTTCTATCTTATGGATATTTAGCGTCAAGAGAGGATTCATAAGATGACAAAAGTAATTACCTTCGCAGCAGGCGGCATATTGGGCGCGCTAGCCATCGTGGTTTTTTGGCCGCGCGCGCGCTTGGAGACTCAAAACGAAATTCCAGTCCAGCCAACCATGGTTGCCAATGAGCCACTGACGTCACTGCAGCCGATTAACGTTAGTACGTCAATCAAGGAAAAAACGGATCGATTTGGTGGGTCACCTTCTGCAGGACGCGTGTCTTTGCCATCCCTAGATGCTTGTAGGCAGATCGTCACCGAGATGGAGACCAAGGTAGCCCACTGTGAAACTATGATCGCAGAAACTCGAAGGGATATTCCTGTCTGGGATTTTGCCAAGGAGATTCGAGATGAGAGCTGGGCGGAAGCAAAGGAGCAGGCGATCGCCGGAGTTCTCAGCAGCAAGTATGGTCTAAACTCGGAATTGGCTCCGGTCGAATGTCGCCGTGAGTGCTGCCAGATTCAGCTGTCTCCTGCCGAAGCCAGCAAATATATGGAAGATATTTCTGGAATGACTCTGGGATCCAAATCTTCGAGTACCGAACTCCATGATCGAGGGGGGCTGGTAGTGCTTTGTTTCAATCGCGACGACCAAGAAAAAGAAGGTCTTGGATTCGATCGTGAACCCGAGCGGAAAGCCATTCAAGACCAAGCCGCCGCCGATTTGGAAAACTGTAGGCGCTTGTTGCGCGCGCCAGTGGCTGTGAGACTCCAGCTTTTTCTGGATCAAGGAGGCCAGATTACCAGCACCAGTCTCCAAGCAGAACCCCTTGGGTCGGGAGCCGCGTGCATTGAGCAGGCATTGCTGAAAAACGCATTGTTTCGCCCGCTATCCCGCCGGACAGCAGTTGCATTTTTTGTGCAGCTGGCGCCGGCCCCATAGGCCGACAGTTGCCAGGAAATGCCAATAACAGGAGCAGCGTCGTGAACTGGATACCAAGATTTGCAGCTGGTTGCGTGTTTGGTGTGATCGCTGCCGCGGGCATCATGACCTTTTGTGAATCAAGAGGTGTCAGAAGACTAGAAAGTGCGCAAGTGACTCCAGCCGAGGAGGCTGGCGGGACGCACCGTAAGGGCGGTCGGCAAGACGGAAGCAAATTATCGGAACAGGCTAAGGCAGAGTCTTCGCGTTCCTCCAAACCTAGCGTCGGGGTGATCGCGGCTCTGCCGGAAATTCATGCCTGTCAACAGCAACTAAAAGCGCTTAACTCTCGAATGGCGCGCTGCCGTGCAGACCTAGAGCACGAGTCGTGGAATCCCAGAGCTCTCTTCGGCATCGAAGTTCGCGACGAAGATTGGGCGAGGAACCAAGAGTTCCAGCTCATGACCCGGATTATGAACGCTTCAGGTCTGGCAAAAGAGAGGATTTCGCTCGAGTGTCGAAGTGCTTGCTGTCAGTTGTCCTTGAATCGTTTCGATGCCGAGAAGGTCTTGCAAGATGTGGCCGAGTTGGGGTTTGGTTCGACCATGATGAACGATCAGGGAGGCAAGGCCTGGAATTGCTACAAACGCGCTGAGCGTGACAAAACAAAAGGTGTTGATCGGGAGGCGGATCGTCAAGCGGTATTGGATGCGGCTGCCGCTGATCTGGAAGATTGTCGAAAAGGGCTTGATGCGGCCGTGGAGTTGAAGCTCAAACTTCGTCTCGACAAATTCGGTCAGATAGCGGGCACCAACAGCAGGGCGGAACCAATGGGGGAGAGCGCTGCTTGCATCGAACGCGCTCTGCTGAGACACGCTTCTTTCGGTCCGGCAAGTTCAAAAAGTTCAATAATATTTCTCGTTCGCCTGAAACCTCTCCATGCAGCCCAATAAGTTTCATTTAGGTTTGGGAATGGGCGCGAATTAGCGGCAGAGGTGGGTGCCTAGGTAGTTGTCCCAGTTGCCTACGTTGTTCTCGTGGGCGAAGACCATGACTGAGTTGCCTTCGATTTGGAGGCCGGAGAAGAATAACTTGGCGGCACCGTTTTCGTATCCGGTCCAGGCGACTTGATAGCCATTTAG
>JAUVBB010000575.1 GCA_030591445.1 Deltaproteobacteria bacterium
CAAAACCCTGGGTGGGCCCTTGTACCCCAAAGGAAGATAAAGATCGCATGCCCCTTTCGAAACCGACCTGCGATTGAATCTTGATAACTTCGGGCTCCAGCTTTAACTTTTCTTCCACCTGGCGCACAACCCGTTCGGTTTCATCGAGCGAGCTGCCGGATGGTGTCTCCAGGGTAATAAAGAAGCTGCCGCTGTCCATCTTGGGTAAGACTTCCATGCCTTGGAGGCGCAGTCCGACCATGGATCCGGCGAAAAGGAGCAACATGGTAAGGATGGTCAGCAGGCGATGATGCAAGGCCAGGCGCAAGGTTTTTACATAGCCGTTGCGCAGGCGGTCCATCAGCCAGCCAAAGGGGGCGATGACCTTCTGGGCCCAGCGGTCCAAGCGGCTGGGGCGGGCTGTGTATAGGGTCAATACCGGCACCAGGACCAGCGCTACCAGAATCGAAGAGCTAAAAGCGAAGATCAGCGTCATCGACAGGGGGCCGAAGGTTTTGCCGATGAAACCTTGCAGAAAGAGTAGGGGAATCAGCACCACCAATGTTGTCGCCACCCCCGCCAGCACGGCCAGGCGCACCTCGTCGGTACCCTCGATGGCGGCTTGTTCGGCGGATAGCCCTTCCTGGTCGCGCTTGCGGGTGATGTTCTCCAAAATGACAACCGTGGCATCCACCACCATGCCCACCGCCAGGATGACCGCGGAGAGAGTCACCATATTGAACTCGACTGAGAAGGCATGCATAAATGCAAAGGTAAGCCCATAGGACAAAGGCATGGACACAATGGTGACCGCGGAGCTTTTGAGGCGGCCCAAGAACAGGAATATAATGATCGAGGCGAACAATAGCGCTTGCCAAACATTGGACAAGAGATTGTTGACCGATACCTCGGTGAAGGTGGCGCTTTCCTCGCCGATGATAAAGTCGGTACCCAGATAGCTACGGTTCAAGTCTTCGACCTTTTTCTCGACCTTCCGTACCACTGCCACGGTGTTGGCCTCGTCGGTCTTGAAGATTTGCATGGCGATGGCCGGCCGGCCGTCAATGGCGAAGCGGGCATCATCATCGAGAGATCCATGGCGAACATTGGCAATCTCTCCCAATAAAATGCGGCTGCCATTGGGCAAGGTGATGGGAATCCGGGCCAGCTCGGTGATGCTTTGCGCGCGGCTTTCCAGGCGAAACATGGTTTGGTGGCTTTCGGTTCGAACTTGCCCGGCCGGTCGCGCATGGTTGTTTTGGCGAATCAGCTCGACAATTTTCGGTAGCGCTAGGCCATAGGCCTTAACATCGCGCAAACGTAGCTCGACCAAGACCGCCGGTTGATGGCCGCCGAAAACATCCACCGCGGCCACGCCGGCAAGACGTTGTAGTTCGGGGGCAAAACGGTCCTCGGCCATCTTGCGCGCTTGCACCAGATCTTCAGTTATCACGCCCACTGAGATGACGGGCCGATCCGAAGTAGAGAATTTCAGGACCCGGGGCTCGGCAATGCCCATCGGTAACTCGCCCCGAATGCGAGCGATGGCGTTTTGAACATCCACCGCGGCCAAATCTACTATGCGGCCATAACGAAACTCGACCGACACGATCGATAAGTTGTCTTGCGAAGTGGTGCGGATTTTGACCACCCCATCCAGGGAGGCGAACTCTTCCTCTAGTTGCCGACTTAGCGTTTCATCAACGTCCTGCGCACTGGCGCCTGGGTAGGCGCTAATGACATTGACCAGCGGTGGGGCGGTATCTGGAAACAATTGCATGGGGATAGAAATGTAAGCCCGCGCCCCGAATATGGCTGCCGCAATGACCAGCGCCCAGATAAGGTAGCGATTGCTGAGCGTGGCTTTGGTAAGGCTCATGGCGCGTTCCTATCGGCATCAACCGGGTAGACCGCAAACCCGTCCTGCACTGCCTCGAGGTTGCCCACGACCACGCGGTCGCCATCTTTCAAGTCGGCTTCGACTGCTATCCATCCTTGCTCGCGGATAGATGGCGTCACGCTTTTCCATTGGGCAATGTCGTTTCGTACCAGATAAACGCCAAATTCGAGCTTCTGCTTGCCCACCGCATTGACCGGTACCATCACGGCTTTCATCTTTTCACGAAGGACAAAGCTGACATCGATAGACATCCCGTGGCGCAAACGGCCGGCATCCTCTTTGGCCACCGGAATGCGGACTTTGATCATGCGTCCCGGTCCAGCCGCCATGGGCGCTACAAAACTTAGCTCGGCTCGAATTGAGTCTGGCTGGTCGGGAAACAGAATGACGCGGGTCCCTTTTTGGATTCCCGCGGCCACGTCCTTCTCATGCACATCGACGCGCACTTCCAATGGTTCGTCGCCAAACATCAGAATTGGTCGACCGGGCATCAGATTTTCGCCCGGCTCGGCCAGCCACAAGAGCACTTTGCCGTTGAAGGGAGCGCGTTCTACCGTGTTGCCCGCCAAGACCTTCAATTCGTTCAATCCGGCCCTGGCCGCGTTCAAGGCCGCCCGGCCACTTTCGCATTTGAGGCGACTGGCATCGCTATTCAACTTGCTAATGGCCTTGGATGCCAACAAATTACGGTCGGTATCCGATTGCTGGCACAGAAAAGCGGATTCCTCTTTTGCCCGTGAAACTTCGGCCTGCAAACGCGTGACCCGGGCACCCATCTCTGGGGCGGCGATATATGCAATGGCTGCGCCTCGTCTGGCCGCGTCACCCTCCCGGATGGGAAGATCGGTCACTTGGCCGGCCACCCGGGCCAGAACTTTGATTTCGTTTCGTGAATGAACCGTGCCCACATAGCGGAGTGTTTCTTTGATGGGACCGATACGAACTGCCTGGGTTCGTACCGCCAAGGGTCGCGTTGGCTCGGCCACGGGTGCCGGTGCTCGACAGGAAGACAGCAAAAGAAAAGCCGAGAGAAGCAGCAAGCTGGGTGCAAATTCATTCTTCTTGATCAACATGGCCCTTACCTCCGAATCATTGTCAGGAAGGTTTTCCAGACGCGTCGAGCACGATCTTCAATAGATCCTTCCAGGGAACTGTCTTTGGCGAGAAAGAGGAGACTCATTACGGTACTTTGAAAAACAACAAGAATATCGTCAATATCTAGATCCGGCCGGATGAGTTGTTTTTGAGCCGCGGCCTGAAGGCAAGATCGAATGTACTTTCGTCCCTGCTTACGCAACTCGGTAACTCGCTTGAGGCCGACCTCGCCGCCCGCATGGCTC
>JAUVBB010000318.1 GCA_030591445.1 Deltaproteobacteria bacterium
GCGAGGAACAATCGGCTTGGTTGCGCAAGGCGGCTCGTTTGGCTCAAGATCGCCTCAACGATGCCTCGCTGGCCCGTGCCCACTGGTCGACGCTGGTGGAGCAAGACCCCGGCGATGAAGAGGCCTTAGACCGGCTCCTCGATCTTGATCGGCAAGAGCAAGACCACGCCGCCCTCGATCAGCACCTCGGTCTTAGAGCCGCGGCTTGTCAAGATGCCGATAAGCTGATCGCGTTACTGCGGGAACGGGGAGAAGTGATGATCGAAAGCCTGGGTTTGCATGCCCCGGCGATCGAGGTTTGGCTGCAGTTGGAGAGTTTGCTGCCGACAGACGCCGAAGTATTGCAGCGACTGCAATCTTTGTATCAGCACGAACAACAGTGGCAGGATTGGGTGCGGGTGCAGCAAAAGTTCACGGAACTGGCTGACTCGGCAGAAGAACGGGCCGCGCTTTGCTTGGCGACGGCCGAGGTTTTCCTGGACCAACTTGATGATTTTCCCGCTGCCGTCGATGCTTTGCGCCAGGCCGCTGCCGCCACTCCTGACGATGGTCGGCCCGGGGCGCGACTGCGGGCTCTGGCCCTGGAACGCGGGGACGAACAGCTGCTGGTCGAGGCCTTGCGAATGCTGGCGGCCCAGGCAAGTGATCTACCAGCACAAAGTCATCTGCTTCGCTCGGTGGCGCTGCTGCTCTGGTCTATCGGCGAACGATCGGATGCGGAGCAGGCCTTTTTGGAGGTGCTGGCCATTCAGCCAGAGGATGTGGTGGCCCGGCGTTTTGTCGCCGAAGGGGCCATGGCCCGTGATCTACAAGAGAGCGTGCCTCATTTGCGCTGGTTGCTTGATCACCCTGACTGTCTGCACCCCGAGGACCTGAGATCCCTGCAGCGACGTTTGGTACAGGCGCTGGGCGGGGCTGGTCTGTCGGATCGAATCGAGGCAGTGGAGATTCTCTTGGCTACCAGCCCGGACGATCTGGCCTCGATGCATCAGTTGGCCGAACTTTACTACGAGGCGGGACAGAACGAAGCCCTGGCCAGCTTGTTGCAACGCATGGTGGAATACGAAACGCCGGAGAAGCGGCCCCAGCTTTTGGTTCGACGGGGGGTGCTCTTGCTGCAAGGAGATTTGGTCAAGGACGCCGCGGAAGCCTTTGCCCAAGCGATGCGTTTCCCGGGCGAGCATCGATTCGAGGTTGCCTTGCGCTTGGCTCAAGTCCACCTTGATAAGTTGCAGGACGCCAAAACGGCGGCCCTGGCGCTGGAGACCGCCCTGGAGATTCGTCCCCAGCATCCGGATGTGCTGCGCCAACTGCTGGAGATATACGAAAAAAGCGAAGACTGGACCCAGGCCGAAAACGCTACCAAGAGCTTACTGGCGGTGGTGGAACCAGAGGAAAAACCGGGTTTGCATCTGCACCTGGGCGATTTGTACCACCGTCAGGAGCAATGGCCCGATGCCCGCGCCGCCTATCAAGAGGCGCTTAACCTCGATCCGGGATTCATGGTTGTCTATCCTCGTTTGGAAAAGCTACTGAAAGAAGAGCGAGATGATGAAAGCCTGGCCAAACTCTATTTGGCCTGGGCAGAGCATGAAGCGGACGCGGACTGGAAGCTCAGAACTTACCGCAATGCCGCGCTCCACTTGGAGCGCTCCGGTGAAATAGAAAAGGCCATCGCTTGCTTGCGCCAGTGCCTCGAATTGGATGTCGACAACGCCGAGGTGTACGAATCCCTGGCGCCTTTGTTTGCCCGGGAACAAAGATGGGACGAATTGATTCCGGTGTTGTCAAAGTGTGCGGACTTGGCCGGCGACGAGCAGCGCAGCCTGGCCTTGCTTTTTGAGGCAGGGCTCATTTGCAAGGATCACCTGCAAGATCCGGCCCGCGCGGGGGAACTCTATCAGCAATGTCTGCAACTCGATGACGATTATATTCCGGTCCTGGAAGAGTTGGGTGATATTCACTATGCGGGTGGGCGTTGGTCCGAGGCCGGTGCGCTGTATGCACGCCTAGCCGAACGCGGGACGGTGGGCCGGCGGTTCTTTGTTGGTTTCCGACAGGGCGAGATTGCCGAAAAGGCGGGCCAGGGCGATCAAGCCGTGCAGCATTACCGCCGGTCCCTGGAGCTCAACACTTCTTTCTTGGATGCCCACCGAAGCCTGGTTCGCGTGTTGGAGGAGTCGGAAGATTGGGAAGAGATGGTTACGGCCACGGAGGCGCTGCTGGCGGTGTTGCCTGCGGAGAAATTCGAGGATCTAACCGTTAGCTATCGTTTCCAGTTGGGTCTCGTGCTGCGCCGCCTGCTGCGCTTCGATGACGCCGCGATCCATTTGCGGGCCGTGGTTGAGCAAAAGCCCGATCATCTCGAAGCCATTCGCATGATGCGGGAGTACGCTACTAACTCCATGAATTGGCAAGATGCGGTTAAGTACGCCCGCCAAGAACTAGAGCTTATGCCGCTGTCTCAAAACGCAGCCCCGCTCTGGGAAAACCTGGGCGATCTCTTCGTCGAGCAGTTGGATGATCAGGACCAGGCCCGGCAAGCCTTCGAACGGGCGATTCAATGCGATCCACAAGCCGACGGGCCCCGATGGAAAAATTGGAAAATCTTGCAAAGTTTGGGCTCCGCCGATGAGATCATGCAGGTGGGCGCCCAATTACTGGAACAAGAGCAGCCGGAAGCCAGGCTCGTGGATATCCATCGGGCCATGGCTCAGGCGGCACTTGCCGTCGGCCAACGGGAACAGGCCTTGGATCACTTCACCCATGTCATCGCCAGTGGGGAAGTCGAATTGGAGGTGCTCGATCAGGTGGTGGCATTGGCCGCCGAGTTGGAAAAATGGTCTCTTTCCTGTTCTTTGGCTGGCCAAGTTCTGGAGGCCAGAATCGAGCACGGAATGGACGTGCCCCAGGCATTGGCAGAATACGAACGCTTGGCCGATGTGTACCAGGAGCAACTCGGTGATGTCGAGAAGGCAGCAGCATGTATTCGCCGGGCCCTGGAGCTCAATCCCCGCGAGCCGCATTTGCTGCGCAAGTTAGGCAACCTATACGCCCGCAATTTTGAGACCTACCGCGAAGCCATCGAGGTATTTCGTGAGATCGTGGGTATGAATCCCAACGATCCGGAGCTGTTTCGTTACCTGGCCCGTTTGGAAGCGGCCCGCGGTGATGTCGACCGCACGGTTCTGTACTATTCTTGTTTGCGTTATCACGTTCCGAACGATCAAGAAGCCCAGCGTTATCTGGATTTTGCCGGTCCCGTGACCAAGGCCGCCAGTCCCTTGAGCCAGGAACAATGGAATGGAATCATGCTCCATCCACAGGCCGACTGCCTGCTGCAACGGATTGTGTCCGCGGTGGCTCCCTTCTTGGAAAAACTGTTTCCTGCCGATTTGAGCTGGTTGGAGAAGTCGCAACAAGTAGTGGGCGAAAGCTATCCCGAAATGTTTGAGGCCTCGGCCTCCGCTCGTTGGCTGGTCTCGGGCCGGCCCTTTTTGTTGTACTTGGTTCCGAAGCCGGGATACTTGGCCTGGGTCGAGTGCGGCGAGCAGCCGACTATCATTGTCAACACCGAAGTCATGGAGCGCTCAACGCCGGCAGAAATGAATTTCTTCCTGGCGCGCGAAGTTGCCCAGGTGGCAATGGGTTTTGTCTTACAGCGAAAACTCAAGCAGGAAGACATGCAGCAACTGCTCTCGATGCTGTGCAAGATAGTACGGCCGGAGGCAGAGCCGCCCCACCCGCTGCCACCGACCGCGCCGCAGTATATCGAAGCCATCAAACGCCTGGTGCCGCCGGAGACACTGCAAGTAGCCGCGACGCTTTTGCGCATGTACAGCCTAGAGCCGCGCGCCCAGGACCACGACAGCTGGGCCCAGGGTGTGCGCCACACCGCCAACCGAGTGGGTTTGTTGGTATGCGGTGATCTACTAGCGGCCCTGTCCGTGCTTTCCCGTTTCTCGGATGCCACCGGCAAACGGGATTTGGCCTTCGTTCCCGATCGGGCCGAAGTGCTGGCCAAAGACGAGGAAATGATGGCGCTGTACCGTTTTGCCCTTTCGGAAGATTTTTTGAAAATGCGTCGCGACTTGGGCGCCGTGGTGGCCGGCAGGAAAGAATAACGTCAAAATGCCCCTGTGCGGATAGTTCACACTGTAGCACGATTTCCCCCCTTTTTTCCTTGTCGAACGTGGCCTAAGAACGCGAGAATGCCCGCCAAACCGGGGCCAACGGTGTTGGCCCAGAACTTGCAAAAAAAACAAGCAGAAGATTTTGGGTACTGAATTAATGAAAGGAAATGTGATGATTCGTCAAGCGTTGATATTGGCTGCCGGGCGTGGTCTGAGACTCGATCGACCCCATACTCCCAAACCTCTGGTCGATGTCGGTGGCCAGGCGCTGGTAGTTCGACTCATTCGCCAGTTGGAGCAGGCGGGAATCGAACGGGTAGCGGTAGTGGTTGGTTACGACGGGGCGAAGGTATCACGCGCCCTTATGGCCTATCCCTTCGAGAAAGCGGAGATCGAGATTGTCCACAATCAAGAATGGGAAAAGGGGCAACCAGGCTCGGTGCTGGCGGCCCGGGATCACTTTTCTGGATCCTTTGTTCTGGCCATGGCCGATCATGTCTTCGACGATTCGATCGTGGGTGATTTTGTCAACCAAGCTTACCGACCCGGGCAAGTTCTTTGCCTGGTCGATTCCAGGCTAGACCAGATCCCGGCCATCGAAAGTGCGGTAAAGGTTCGGCTAGCGGATGGCAAGGTGCAGGAGATTGGGCGCAAGCTCGATGGTTTCGATGCCGTTGATGCCGGCCTCTTCTTGGCCGATGGTGAGTTTTTTGCCGCTCTGGCCGCCGATCAAAGCCCGGCAAACAAGGACGATCTCAGCCAGGGCTTGGGCCGGTTGGCCAAGCAGGGCGTGGTGGCAGCGGTGGCCATGGGGCAAGGCGACTGGAACGATGTGGATACCCCGGCAGATCTCATCCATGCCGAAATGCGCCTGCGCAAGCAGCTTCGTCAGGCCAGCACCCGGCATCGGCCCGCGCAAGAGCCGGCCGCGGCCAGCCAAGAATTCCGCTTTGAAGTCGGTGCCCCGGTGGTCACGCGCATGGTAGTCGGCAGAGGTTTTGTTCGTGATCCAAACCGGCTTTCCCTCATCCCGCCCGAATCGGCTTCCTCGCCTATTTTCGTTTTCACCGATGAGACCGTCCATGAACTATACGGCCGATCCTTGCTCGAAGCCATGCGGAACATGGGCTACGACGTCCACAGTATCATGCTGCCCGACGGGGAAGAGTCCAAGAGTCTGGCCAACTATCTTTACCTGGTTGAACGGGTATTGAGCCGAGGCGTGGACGAACGCTCGGTCTTTGTCTCGCTGGGCGGTGGCGTGGTGTGCAATGTCTGCGGATTTGTGGCCTCGACAATTTACCGCGGGCTCAATCTGATCCATCTGCCCACCACCCTCATGGCCCAATGCGATGCGGCCATTAGCCACAAGCAAGCCATCAACGGTCAAAAAGGCAAGAACCTGATTGGCTCTTACTATTCCCCGCGCCTGGTGGCCGTGGATGTCGAGGTCTTGTCGACTCTTTCGGAGCGTCTGCTTAGAGACGGCATGGCGGAAGTGTTGAAACATGCCCTTGGTCAGGATCCAGCCTATATCGACCTGTTGCTTTCCCATCCCGGGGATTTGCGCGACCTGGATTTTTTGGAACGTGTGGTTCGGCGCAATGTCGATCTCAAATGCGAGTTGGCCCAAACCGACCCCAAGGAAGTGCGAGAGGCCATGGTTTTACAATACGGCCATACCGTCGGCCACGCCGTCGAGCATTTGTCTGGTTACAGCTTTTATCATGGCGAATCGGTGGCGGTGGGTATGATGGTGGCTGCCCGGGTAGCCCGCATTCTCGGTGGTTGTGACGATGCCCTGGTCGACTTGCATGAAACTCTCATTAAGAAGTTTCAGTTGCCGACCACCATTCCCGCGAATATTCACAGCGCCGACATCATCGATGCCTTGCGCTACAGCAAGAAGCACCTGACCGAAGGCACCCGCATGGCCTTGTTGGCCGGGCCGGGAGTATTGTGGCAAGTCGACGATGACTACGCCATTCCAGTGTCGGATCAAGTGCTGACCGAAGCCATCGCCGCCAGTCGCGAGCGTTTGGAATGAGATCTCAATTGGCCTTGGTCACCGGTGCCGGCAGTGGCATCGGCCAGGCCACCGCCCTGGCCCTAGCGGAGGCCGGCTACCGGCTAGCCTTGTTGGGTCGGCGAGAAGCGCCGCTATTGGCAGCCCAAGCGCAGTTGCAGCAACTTGGTGCCGAGGCATGCACGCTGGCCGTGGATGTCTGCGATCGCTCGGCCCTCGAACAGGCACTTCGTCCGCTGGGCCCAATCCAGGCCCTGGTGGCCAACGCCGGCATTTGTAAGCGTGCTCGCTTGGACGATGATGACAGTGACCGCATCTGGTCCGAGATCCTCGATACCAACCTCAACGGTGTTTGGCATACCCTGCGGGCAGTGGTGCCGGCCATGCCGGTTGACGGCCGGGTGGTAGCGGTCTCCTCCGGTTTGGGCAAACTGGGCCGGGCGGGCTACAGTGCTTATGCCGCCTCCAAGCATGGTCTGCTGGGTTTGGTAAAATGTTTGGCCCTGGAATTGGCGCCCCAAGGCATCACGGTCAACGCGGTTTGTCCCGGCTGGGTTGATACCGACATGGCCGCGGCCGACCTGGCCCGCGGTGATGTCGATCCGGATCGCGCCAAAGCCGAAGCCCTGGCAGGCATTCCCTTGGGTCGCTTCGTTGCGCCCCAGGAAGTGGCCGCCCTCATCGCCTGGCTGATTTCGCCCGCCGCCGCTGCCATTACCGGCCAAGCCTACAATATCTCGGCGGGTGAGTTCTGATGGGCATCCGCTCCCTGGCCGTCGGTCATGTGAGCCATGATCGCTATGGCGATCGCCTGTTGCCCGGCGGCAGCGCTTATTATGCCGCCAAAACCTGGCAAGCCCTAGGCGCCGAGGTTGGTCTGGCCACCGCGGTCGGCAAAGACTTCCAGTGCGAAGCCGACCTGAGCGATTTTACCGTCCAGCGCTGCCTGGGCAGCCACACCACCAGCTTTACCAATACCTATCCCGTCGATGGCCCGCGCGTGCAATGGATAGCAGCCAGCGCGCCGTCTGTCTTGCCCGCATGTCTACGCCCGGAGTGGCACCAGGCCGATGTGCTTTTCCTCGGGCCCATTTTCGGCGAGCTAGATCTGTCCGCTTGGCTGTCCGAAGTTGACGCCGGCATCATCGGTCTGGGCTTACAAGGTTTGCTCAAGCAGGCCGGCACTCCTCACCCAGAAAATCCCGCCCAGCGCGCCGTCATCCGCCGCCCTTGGCAATGTTTGCCCGCCTTGCTGTCGCGCTTGACCGTCGTTTTTCTGAGCGAAGAAGACATTCAAGTCTTTGGCGATGAGCATTTGCTGCCCAGCTTGCGCCAAATCGTGCCCATGGTGGTCCTGACCCGCGGTGCCCAAGGCTCGACGATTTTCTGCCCCGACCAAGTCCATGAAATTCCCATCGTACCCACCCCCCTCATCGATCCCACCGGCGCCGGCGACACCTTCGCCGCCGCCTTCCTCCACTCCCTGGCCCTCGGCCTGTCCCCCTCCCAATCAGCCCACCGCGCCGCTGCCGCCGCCTCAGTCGTGGTCGCCGCCGAAGGTAGCTCTGCCGACTGGTCGCAAATAGAGAAGCTGTAGTCACCCTGGTTCGACTGCGCGAACTACTGAAACGAGGAAGGCCGGGCTGGTTGATTCGTGCTAGTGCCTATGGTTTACTCCTGACCGTGTGCTACCAGCAAATATCTGGCGGAGGGAGCTTACATGAAATGCCCCAAGTGCAAGACTGAGATGGTTATCAAGGAAAGAAAAGGCATCCAGATCGACCGCTGCCCCGGCTGCGGGGGTTTTTTCCTGGACAAGGGCGAACTCAAAGAGGTCGACGACAAGGACATCGGCTCGATTTTTGACATCTGCGCTTATTCAAAGAAGGCCGAGCACATGGACCAGGTCCCGGCCCATTGCTACCGATGCGACAACCCGATGATGCAGCTCAAGGGTGCCGGCGATGTAAATTTTGACTGGTGTGATAAGTGTGAGGGCGTCTTTTTCGATCGCGGCGAGTTGGCTTCGATGGATTTGTTCCAAAATATGGACTGACTCCCCCATAGTCGTTAGTCGTCAAGGTCGCCCCTTGGTGGCGGCTTTGCTGCTAACTCAGCATCGATCATGGTGCGCGCGTTGGACCCGCCTTTTCTCCTGAAGTGCCACAGCCACAACCCGAGCTGCCGTCTGGGCAAGCCAGGTCGGCGCCGCTAGCCGTAATTTCTGTGTGACAGGGAGTTCGGCGGTTTGATCTTTAAAAGACGTCCAACGCGCGGGAAAACAAAACGAACTTTTGTAAAAGCGAAGAAGGCGATTGACCGTCACGGATTCATGACAGATTTCGTTGGTTTTGGGGGCGGTTGAAAAAATGACGGGTTCTATCTGTGCCTGCTTCCACATCCTCTCTATGTCACAAAAATATGACAGTCGGAAAACTGCTTCGGTAAATAGTGTCATCCTGTTGTGACGTGTGAATCCCGCATGCTTCATCGGCTCCTGCTCTCCATGAATTCTTAGTCTTTGAACTTAGAGGGTTTTTGTTGGCCCGCGCGAGTATTGCC
>JAUVBB010000221.1 GCA_030591445.1 Deltaproteobacteria bacterium
CTTGGCCGTCTAGTTGATAGCGATAGCCGGTGCAGTCGGGTGGTGCTGACCAAGTCCAAGTGGGGGTGGGGCCCACGGCGGTGCCGCTTAGCTCTGGGGCCAGCATGCCGGTTTTGAAAGTCGAGGAGAAACTTTCGGGCAAGTGGTTGCCGTACCTGTCTTGGGCGGCTCGGTCCACCGAGATGATGTAGTCGGTGGCGTTCAAGATGGCGGTGTCCGGGGTGAAGGTCATGCTGTCGTCTACCCAGCTGAATGTACCGCTCTCGCTGCCGACATCGCTATCGAGCGCGAAGGCGGCCTCTGCCGAAGCCGTGTTCATTTCGTCCGAGAAAGTGATTTCCACGGTGGTGATGGTGGGGATGTCGGTGGCTTGGTCCGCTGGGGTAACCGACACCACGCCAAAGACGTAACCGGTCCGAAAGGAGCTTAGCAATTCGGTTTCGAGCGGATTGCCATTTTCATCGGTGGCGTCGGTTCCCACCGTTATGGTGTAGAGCAGGTCGGCGACTAAGGCGGGGCTGGGGTTAAACACCATATTGGCGTCGGCCCAGGTGAACGAACCCGTTACCGTTCCCGCACTGGATTCGAGCGAAAAGGCGGCCTCGGTGGTTTCTGTGTCCATCGGCTCGGAAAATTCTACCCATACCTTGGAGCTGATAGAAACCCCTTCGGCACCGTCTGCCGGGGTCACGGTTTCGATGACCGGGGGAGTATTGTCGTTGCTGCCGTTATCGGTACCATTGCCTCCGCAGCCAAAGGTGGCCAAGGCGGCGACCAATATCAACACCATCGAAGACCAGAGCTTTTTCATGTCATCCTCCCTTAGTCGCAAGTGCCGGCTTCAACGTTGCCGGAAGTATCCGCGGTTCCCGCCCAGCCATTGGCCTGGAGTTGGCTTACCACTTTTTCTGCTTCGCAGGTGGGAAGCACCATGTTGTTCTTGATAGCCAGGTTGCCGCCTAATGTTGCTAAGCTGGTCATCTCGCTTACCGAAGTAAGACCCATGTGGGAGCTGACGTTCAAGTCGCCAGCTATGGACACCAGAGCCTCTAAGCCCTTGAGGGTGTCGAGGCTTTGATTATTCTGAAGGGTCATGGTTCCGCCGATGGATTCCAGGCCGTCTAAGCCGGCAAAGTCGCTCAGGCCGGCCATGTTTAAGCGAAGGTCTCCCGCTACCGTGACCAGGCTTTCGAGGCCAGTCAGGCTTGCCGGCGCGGCGCTCATGCCAATGATTAGATCGCCAGCGATGGTGGTCAATGCGCTTAGACCGGACAAATCGGGGGTACTATAAGAGTCAGAGAAGTTCAGGCTACCGTGGATGATCGCAAGATTTTCGAGTCCCGCAAAGCTCTTGGCCGTTGACTCTTCGATGCTTAGATCGCCACCAATACTTTTAAGATTGGTCAGTCCAGCAAAACTGTCTAGGTTCGAGCGGAAAAGTCGAATGGTTCCCCCAATGGATTCCAGCTGTTCGAGTCCGGTGAAATCCGCCAGACCAGCGATGCGCATGATGATGATATCGCCTTCAATGCTGGTCAGGCTGTCGAGTCCGGTCAGACCGCTGGTTGACCCCCGGCTGAGGGACAAGTTGCCGCCGATGGACTCGAGTTTAGCCAGGCCGGTTAAACTGGTAAAACTGGAGTCGTTGAGTGAGATGCTACCGTCGATTCGGGTGAGATTTTCCAGACCCGCCATGCTGGTTAAAACGTTATTGCCCCAGGCACTAAGGTTGCCGTTTATCTTGACCAATCCTTCGAGTCCGTGGAGGCTGGTCAGAACTG
This sequence comes from Deltaproteobacteria bacterium, assembly GCA_030591445.1. Lineage (GTDB taxonomy): Bacteria > Myxococcota > B64-G9 > B64-G9 > B64-G9 > JAUVBB01. The sequence goes on from JAUVBB010000221.1 coordinate 1,782, forward strand.
AGTTATACTGAATGTCCAGCTTGCCGCCGATGAGTTTGATAGATTCCAGGCCGGCCAAGTCGGTAAGGGTGGATGAACCCCATACCGAAAGATCGCCTTCTACCATGAGGCAGGTGATGCCGACCAGATCGGCGGCCGTTTCGATTACCAGGTCTCCGGGGCAGACGGGGCCGGCCTCGGTCAGCCAGCTTGCGCTCTCGGACCAATCGGCATCATTGTATTCGGCCTGCAGATACAGGGTGTGCTCGCCCAGGGGCAATGCGGACTCGACCAGGTAGCTTTTTACCGTCGCCTCGACTTCGGTCCACGCGCCGTCCTCGCTGTCTAACTGGTATCTGAAACCGGTGCAGTCATCGGGTGCCGACCAGGTCCAGGTGGGTAGGTCGGAAATAATGTCGCCACTTATCTCGGGTATTGTGGTCACCGTGGTGAAGCTGGAGGAGAACACTTCGGGCAGGTGGTTTTCCTCGGTGTCCATGGCACCGCGGCCGACCGATACACTGTATAGCTTGGCACTTAGCAGATGGGTGTCGGGCTCGAAAGTCAGGCTGTGGTCTACCCAGCTAATGACGCCGCTTACCACTCCGGCGTCGCTCTCAAGCGTGAAGTTGGCCTCGGTAGAACTTGGATCCATGGCCTGGGCGAAGTTTATAACCACGCTTTCGTCGGTGGCGACCTCGGTGGCATTATCCGCGGGCGACACCGATTCCACCCCGATGCTCGAGCCGGTGATGAAGGCAGAGATGGTTTCTTCTGCCAAATAATTGCCATTTTGGTCCATGGCATCCGTGGTGACTGTGATTGAGTAATCAGTGGCTTGTTGAAGATCTTGGCTGGGGCTAAACACCATGTTGTTGTCGGCCCAGGTGAACGAACCGCTTACCGCGCCCAACTCGGATTCGAGTGAGAAGGCAGCCTCGGTGGCATCGGCGTCCATCGCTTCGGAAAATTCCACCCAAACCTTGGTAGCCACCGAGACGGCCTCGGTGTCGTGGGCGGGAGTCATGGACTCAATGGTGGGGGGCGTGGTGTCGTCGTTGGTCGACCCACCGCTGCCTCCACAAGCAACGGCCAGCAAACACGAACTGACCAAGAGAGCTGTTACATTCCAGATGGTGGTGTTCATCTTATTCTCCGTTCCAGTTAATCGGTGGTAAAACTCCAGGTGTCACTGGTGGCCAGGCCACCTCTGCCGTCGGTCGCTATGACTTTCCAGTAATAGGTGGTCTCGGCCTCCAGGGCGGTGTCCGGTTGGTAGTCGGTTGGGCCGGAAACAGCACCACTACCGCCGTTGCCGCAGCTCACCGCGGTCGCGAACAAACCCAAGGAAAGCAGCATGACCAGCAAAAAGGCCAGGCGTCGTTTTCGGCTGCTGAATCCGATGAGGGCCAAAACCAGGCCCAGGGCGGCAAAGGCGGATGGCCCGCTGAAGGCAGCTTGCTTTATTTCTTGGGTCTGGGTAGCGGTGGTGCCGATGGGCTCACAGTTATCAAAGGCGGCGTTGTCGCACAGGGTGACAAAGTAGGAGACCGGATCCAGGTCGGGATCGGTCGATGCTTCCCAGACCAGCTTGGGCTTATCGCCTATGTTTCGGGCCTTGTTCAGCGGAGAGACCAGCAGGGGCGCGCTAGGCGAATGGTTGGGCATGGGGTAGTCATCCAGCTCGTAGTAGGCGAAGACAATTTGGTTGTCGGCCAGGTCGAGATCGATGGTGGTGTCGGTTGAGATTTCGTTGCCCTGGGCATCGGTCCAGGCCCTAAATTCCCAGTTTCCGTACGCCGGCTGAGCGCTGATTCCCACGCTGTCGATTAAGCTGGAAGGGAAGAAGCGCATGAACTTGCCGCGGGCGTCTTGCCGCTGGTTGACGTCGGGCATTTCAACCAAGAAGTAAGGGGTGAAAGATGCCTCGCTGACGCTCAGCACATCGTGGGCGTCGTAATCTTTCTTGGCCACTCGTACATCCAGCTCGACCAGACCCAGCTCCTCGTTCTTGGTGCTGAAGTCATAGGTGAGTTCGAGCTTGAGTTTGGTAATATTGATATTGCTGTTGTTGTTGTTCTCCGTTTTGTAGAGTCTGAGTTCGGCCCAGGCCGAGGGGCGTGAGTAGATCATCAAGTCGGAAAGATCGATGTCCGGCAAGAGGGCTTGTAGCAATGACTCCGAGGCGGCGCTTGGTCTGATGGGATCGGTCACGTTGTTGACCGGGTCGTAGCGTGCGCCCCAGACGATGGGGTTGGTGGTGGACTGGGTGTAATGCGCAAAGCGGTAGACGTCACCGTTGGATTTAATGCGAGAGATGCCGCTGTGCTCGATTTTGATATCGACGTAGGCAGTCGAGCCGTAGCCCTCTTCGGATACCGGCTCGGTGGTGATTTCGTAGCTGCCGTCCGTGGCCTGAAATACCGCGATGTCGACGATGCGGATGTTTTCGTCTTCGGAGGAGAAAAGCCCCAGATCCATCAGGTTCAAGATAACACTTTCGCCGCGGTTGATCTGGTCGAGTTCCTCTTGGTTGAGTTCGAAGCGTACCGGGGCAGAGACTTCGGGCCGGTTGGAGTTGTAACTCTCGAAGATATCTTTGGCCACCAAGGCCAGCTTCTCTTGGTACAAAGCCTTGAACGATTGGAAGTCGTCCGAGCTGATGAAGTCAGGATCGAAAATCGAGCCGATATCGATCAATTTATTGCGCAGGTCGGTCAGGTCCAAGGGCTCGAGATAGGGTCTGAGCAGACGATACTCGTAGGCTTTGGCCATGAAGTAGTGATACTTGAGCAGCCTCTGGTTGGCTCGTTCTTCCATGTCCTTTACGTACATGATAGTCCGGTCGTCGAGGGCGTCGTTGATGTGGGTAATCTCATCGCCCATGGCATCGAGCTCTAGGATGTCTTGGGAGATCAAGGTGGGCAGGATGGACACATCGCGCATGGCGGTGGCCAATTCGTTTATCAGTTCCCCGCGCAGTTCTAAAATATCCTCGATGTCTTCGATGATCTGCTTGAATTCATCCGACTCGCTCTTGAGCTTCTCCAACTCGGCCGCGATTTCATCGGCGGGGGCTTCCAGGTTCGACAAATAACCGCGCAAATCGGTCAGGCCGGCGGAAAGGGCTTGGCTCGAGTTGCGCATTTTCTTCAACTCGGCGATTTTGAGCGATGCCTCGCTAGTGGGATCGACTTTCTTGATCGCATTTTGTTGCGCGGCGAGAGCACTGTTGTAGCGCGAGTCCAGGCAGCCCGCGAAGACATCGACCCCGCCGATACCCACATCCATCACCGACTCCCAGGGCTGATCGGCATCAAAATCGCTTAGCAGTGAAATACCGCCACCGACCGCGCCCAGGTAGGGTTGGTAGACCGGGATCATCTTACAAACCATGGCGGCTGTCTTGGCGCCGGTCCGAAGCGCAATCTCCCACCAGGGGGGCATGGTGTTTTGTTTGGCCTGGGCGATTAGATTTTCTTCCGTTACTTGAAGAAGTTGCTGCAGCTCGATGGTCCGCGTTTCCATGTCGATGCCGCGCACCCGAAGCACGGGAATGATCGCTACCGCGGCGTCGTAGTCCTGGATGGCCGAGGCGAGCTCTTCTTTCAAAACGTCCCGGGCGGCCTCCAAGGTCTCTACGGTTTTTATCCCTAACTCGGCGTTTTTCCCGATCCAGTAGGTCAAGTAAAGCAGGTTCAGGGCGTGATCGATCTCCTGGTCGAAAATGGAGGCGTTGACCTCGAAGCTGAGCATGGGAACCCATCCGGCGGGGTTGCCGAAGTAGTCGTTGCCGCTCTCCATCTGCTGTAACAATATCTCCATTTCATCGTAAGATTTTCCTAATTCGACCTGCGTGGTGTCGTCCAAACTGGCAAAGGCTTCCTCGTCTTGCATGTAAGCCAGTACAATTTCCGCATACTGGACCAATTTCGAAGAGGCGGTTAAAAACTGGCTGTCGAGGTAGTCGGCTCTGGCGGTTTTGAGAATTTTGCTTACCATAAGCGGGTTCAACCAGGCATAGGGATTGTCGATCTGGCTGAAAGAACCGGTTTCGGGGAAGGGAGAAACGTCGGCGGCGGGATCGTTGGCGTCGGCGCCGGCAACGGTCGTGCCCTTGGTCTCGGTTTTTACTGTCGCCGGGGCACATTCCCAATAAACCCGGACCCACTTTGAAGGCGATCCGGCCCATCCACCATAGTATACTCGGGAGGTCCCCGGATTACCTCGCTCTTGTCTGGCATAGGCCGAAACATCAAAAGTAGCCGTCATGTTGCCGGCACTTCCTCCGTAGCCGGGTTTGCCTCCCGCGGTGGCCGGCAAACCATCTCCGGGTTTGTCGGCTTCCGAGTTGGCCGAGGAAGTACAAAGGACAACGCCAAAGCCGCCGTTTCGCTGGAAGTAAATGACCCGGTAGCCGTCCGTTGCGGTGTAGGTTACGAAGGGGGCACCACAGGTGTCGATACTTCCGCAACCCATTTCGAAGGTGGTCCATGACCCGCCCGGCACCGAATAACCTGCCGCTCCTGATTGTCCGGGTGAGCCACTTTGTCCGGTTCCGCCACTGGTGTCGAACAGCATGAAGGCATCGGCCGGCGCCGAAAAATCTCCCACATTAAGAACAATACGACCCCCGTGTTCGCCGTTGACCCCCGAGACCGGTGGATTGGCTTGCGCGGGCGCCGCGGTGGTATCCATCGGTCGGGTATCGATTCGGCCGTCTCCCTCGAAGACCATCTCTTTGGCGTAGATGGTAACGTTGGTGCCATACAAACGAAGATGGCTGCGGATGATGAGCTTTTCGGCAATGATAGTGAGGTCGCGGATGTTTTCCCGTTCATGAAAGCTGGTATACAGCTGGTCATCATCCTCTAGCTGCGCATCAAACACCACATTCTCGCCGATGAGGGAGAGTTGGTAAGTGCTGCGATCGACGTGGTTAAAGTGTTCCGGAAGCGGGCTCTTTTTTTCGGTTAGGATGACCCTTTCGACATAAACCGGTTTGGTGTGGTTGTGGGCATCGAACACCGACATCTCCGGCTTGAGCTTGGCCAAGGGGATGACATCGAAAGCCTGTGAGATAGAATCGTCGCCATCACTAGCCGTGATGATAACGTGGAAGGGAAACTTATCGTCCTGGTTGGGCACGAAATCAAATTTCCAAACCCCCTCTTCGGTAGAAGGACGCATGGAGATCGGTCCGAATGGTTCCGGCGAGCTCAGCACATCAAAAGACCCAGCATTATGATCTTCCCAGTGAACCAGGAAGGTCAAGCTGGATCCGTGCCAAACCTTCTGGTCGGGAATGCTGTCGATATTAAATCTTCGTTCCTCGGCCTTTACAAAACCAACCAGGCCGAACAAAACACCCACCAAAACAATCGAATATAGTTTTCGCATAATAGCCTCCAGTAAACACGTACGCGAAATAGGTTTGAATTTGGAGCGAGACTGACACAGCTAGAACTTCGGGTCAAGCGTGTAAAACTTCAGCAATATCATAGCAAGAAAAGGGGACGGAGGTTCCTCCCTTGCACCATTTTGTCGCGCTTGGCCGGCTTCTGTTAATGGGGTGACTAAAACAAGGACCAATCCTATAGTTGCATCTGGATTTCTACCGCGCCTCCACCAAGAAATCGTCGATATTGACGTTCAGTCTACTCGTATTGTTAATCGTATATGCCGCAATCATCGCTCGATATTCTGCAAATTCTGCTTCTTGGACCACAAAGTCTCCTATCCGGTACCCATTCAAGAAATAGGTAATTATCTTGCTGTTTTGATCCCAACGGATCTCCAGGCTGCCATCTACTGCGGCAGAGAACTTGGTTTGAATAGATCCTATCCCGTTAACCATACTCATCATCTCTACGACTAAATCGCCATCGCCAGCTGTTTGCCTCACTTCAAACCAGTTGGAGCGATCCTTCCATAATCGCAATCCAACGGCAGAACCAATCACCTGATCGTCGATATGAGAATAGCCCTGCATGGTGTCAAAATCGTAACGCGCTACTCCACTGCTCGGAAGCCCGCGATCATACATCAAGCCATTGCCGTACCACAAAGTTCGATCGTTTCCCTTCACAACACCAGTGACTCGAAGTTTGCCAGCCCACTCGCTAAAATTGATCTCTGGTATGCTTACATGCATGTGCAAATCTGGCTTTGAACGGTGAATGGCAATATGCTTCCAGTTCAAATCAAGCAAACCATCATCGAATGGGTCCTGCATCGGCTCACTCGCCACTGAGAGACTACCGAGCTGTGAACCGTGGCGAATCAAGGAAATCCCATTGAAGAGAACCTCTTGTTGATCTGCAAAGAGCCCTACACTGGAGATCGGCCAAACTGCGGGAACGGTGAGCTTCAAAGATCCATTCACGAACACTCGCACTGCATCAGCACTCTTAACCGCTCTCAAATTATAACTCTCAGCGTGATCAACACTCGTGACCAGCTCTTCCAACGCCCGGCCATCTTTCACGCCGTATACTTTGAGATGCTCACCTTCGATCACCGCCAAGAGCCAGTTGCTCGCGTCAACATAGACGGGACAGATTCCTGCGGCCTTCGGTGTGTTCGAGGAAGCGCTGCTAGGCGTGATTTGGGCAATGAACTCATAATAAGGAATCGCATCACCCTTATAGATGGTATTGGCGCCGGTCAGGTTTGTTGCCCGCAGACCTCGTTCGCCAACGCTCCAAGAACCAAGCGCCTGCGCTCCACTGGGTGCGTTTCCCCAGCCGGTAATTTTGTCGTCAGTTTCATCCCAGCCTACGGTGAAGATAAAGCCATCAAAGAGTGCTTCCGCCTGGTCGGTATACAGACCCGGCAATCCTGGTCCGCTAAATGGAGTTGAGAAATCGGCCTCTCCGGGGGCCGGTATTCCATCAATAGAGACCGAGAACCTCGAAGAGTTCTTGGTAACCCTGATGGTGTGAAACGCAGAAAACTTAAATTCAGCATCCAGAGAAAAATGCTCAGTGGAAGCAACTCCGTGCCTCTCAATGGTACGGAACCACGACCGTCGCTCTTGATCTAAGCCCACCGCAAGCCAATTATCCCGGCCCTTGTAGTAGGCCAAAGCGCCTGCCCGCTTGCTGTCACCGACATTCAATTTGACCCCCACCTCCGTGAGATAATGAGTGGCGGGGATGCTATCGACAACAAGGCGTTGATGACTTTTGTCTTCGCGCTGAACCGCATGACCGTCTTCGACGGACCAAACGCTTGATATCTCCTCCCAATGTGCTTGCAGCTGCCCGGAGATATCGAAGTTATCACCTACGGTTGGCACACCTGGAGGCAAGGCAAAGGAATGCCTAGAATATTGGCCAATACTGCTAGTGGGGCCATCGACATAAAGCTTGCGGTCAAAGAAGAGAACCCGATCAATACTCACATATTTGCGACTATGATTGTACTTGGCAAAATAAACGAGCCACCACTCAAATCCATTGGGTCCTCTGACGAGAGTAGGTTGCCCAAAATCCGAGGTCTCAAAATCTTGATAGACTGTTTTGTCGACCACGGGATACGAGTATTTGTCCTCGTTCGTAAACGCTAGCGGGCCAGAACTTTGGGCACATCCTATCGAAGTGTTATCAGCGTAAAACATATAGTAGTGATCACGATATTTAGCTACGGCAGGCCCCTCATTGATCCGGGAACCGTCATCCGTCTCCCATGTACCAGACAACGCCGTCATAATTTTACGGTCTGATCCGGCCAAATTATTGAGATCTTGCATCTCTTGGACATGAATATTGTTCCCATTTCCAAACTGCACGGTATAGAGATAAAATTGTCCATCATCATCACGGAACACACTTGGATCAATAAAATCGGCAAACCAGGTATCGACGACCGGCTCCGAATATGGACCGAGTGGCCCCAGCGCGGTCCTTGCGTGGCCAATATGCCTTACGCCAAGTTCCGCGCGATTGAGGGTCCAGTATAAATGATGCTCGCCATTGTAATATATCAGCTCCGGCGCATGAATCTCCTTATCTAGTGCGGCTTCACCACTGGCCCATTGGTTGTCCATGGAGAACACTTGGATTCGTGGCCCCCAATTAATCAGATTGTCTGACACCAACATCCGGCCATCGGAAGCCGTCCCCAACAAATAGTATTTCCCAAGATATTTCATCACCACGCTGTCTGAAACACGATAGACAACAGGGTTTGAAATCGATTGACCTGCGCCAATACTCTCGGCACGAATAATTGTTTGATCTTGCCTTGGAAAATACGCAACCAAAACCCGCCCTGTTTTCCCCAAACTGACAATGGACCTTTGTTGAATAAGGCCCTGGATGTAATGGGTCTGGTCACCCGATATCTTCAGAATCGCTGTCCCACTGATGTCAATGGAACCCAGGGTTCGTACGTTCACAGATTGAGCATCCACGACACCGCCGGTCAACAGCACCCGCCCATGACCTGAGCTGGCGCCACCAACGCGCAATTCGTCGCCGATGGATAACACACCGCCACTTACTTTCAATGTTGCCAGACCGCTTGCACTTCCCGCGATCAGCCATACGTCGTCTCCGACGCTTAGAGCACCCCCTTGCACATGGAGCTGCAGTTCTTGATCTTGCGAAGGCTTCATAAAAATCTTCCAAGCCTCCTGCGGGGATGAGGAGTTCTTTACAATTGGGCCGTGAGCAGCGTTATCTGAGCTGGAAAGGATAACTTCGTCTCGCAAGGAAGGAAGCGAATTGTAGGACCAATTCAAGGCGGTTGTCCAAGAGGCGTCTTGCCCAGCAGCATTCGTCCAGTGGAAATACCTCTTCTCGGCACTATCCAGGGACTGGACAACGGTATGATCTGCCTTTGCATCATACGCAAACAGTATATGTTCTTTTCTACCGAGACTGCCAATCAAGTCTTCTTGCATCAAGTCTTGGATGTAGTGAGTTTTGTCACCGGATAAGATCAGGAGCGCCGTATCACTTATATCTATGAAACCGAGCGCGCGCACCTCGATGGATTCTGCCCTGACGATGCCTCCGGTTAGCAGCAAGCGTCCCCGTCCTGAGCTGTCACCTCCGATACGCAATTCATCCCCTACGATCAGTTGCCCTCCGCTTACTCTCAAGGTCGCCAGACCGGCTGCACTGCCCGCAATCATCCATATATCATCGGCAACATTCAGAGTGCCTCCCTGCATCAGCAGAGAAATCTCCTGACCCTGCGCAGGCGTCATAAATATTTTCCAGGCGTGCTGTTGAGAATCAGAACTCCCCACAATCGGGCCGTTAGCGGCTCCATCGGAGCTCGAAAGTGTAACCTCATCTTGCATTGACGGGAGCGAATTCTTCGACCAATTTAGCGCCGTCGTCCATGAGGCGTCGTCACCTGCTGCATTTGTCCAGCGAAAATTCTCTCTGCGAGTACTTGCCTCAGTAAGATCTATTAAGTCATTTGGATTTTGGTCTATATGATCAGAATCGCTAGAATTTTGCAGCTCGCAGGAGATCAGAGGGAGTAGAAGGATCAAGGCCCATAAACCATAATGAAAATTTGCGTATGTATGATTTATTGGTGCGGATGTTACCCTATTTAGAAGATGCCGCTTCATGATTTATCCTCGATTCATCAAGAGTTGAAGCCAGAGTAGCACAGAAGGGGAAACC
>JAUVBB010000546.1 GCA_030591445.1 Deltaproteobacteria bacterium
CAAGATCCGGCCACTCAGCGATAAAGATCTCAAACGGGCTGAACGCCTGCGCAAAGATGGCGAGGCTCGCTATCGCCAGTTCCGGTTCGAACCGGCCCTCAAATCGTTCAAGGGTGCGTTAGCGAAGTATGAGAAATCCTTGGCGGTGTTGAGCGATTTCACCCCGGTACTAGACATTTTGTTGATGATGTCAGTCAGTTACTACCAAACCGGACAGGAGGAGAACGGGGCCAAGATGCTGGTCAAGGTCATTCGGCTAAAACCCGACCTTCGCCTGGATCCCGAGAAGTATCCGCCCCTTTTTCGCAATACCGCCGATGCTATCCGCAAGAAACTACTATTGAAAACCCGCGGTGAGCTAGAAGTGATGGCCAACGAAGAAGGCGCCAGCGTGTTCTTTGATGGCAACAAGGTGGGTCTCACTCCGATATTGCTCAAGGAATTGGTTCCTGGCGATCACTTTGTCCGGGTCGAGAAGGAAGGTTTGCAAGCATGGGCCGACAAGGTAACCATTGTCTCTACCCAGCGTAAGCGCGTGTTGGCCAGTCTTGGTGGCGCCAAGTCTCTCGCCGGTCCCCTGGGCGCGGTGGCTGACGCCATTCGCAAAAACAGGCTTTCTCCCAATGCCTTGAAGAAAGCACAGAACGAGGGCCGGAAGATCGGCGCGGATTATATCGTCTTGGGCGGAGTGAGCTTGAGCGGTGGTAATTTCCGGGTGGGGAGTTTCTTGCTCAAGGTGTCCAACCAGGAGATTTGCCCGCTGCCGGAAGTTCAGTTTGATCCAGACCTGCTAGGGGCCAGTGTCGAAATCTATAACATGGCTTCGGTCATGTACAAACGGGTCGAAGGTTGTCCAGATCCAGTGAAAAACAAGGTCGTGGCAATTATCCAGACCGCCAAAAAGAAGGGCGGACTCAAGAGTGTGGCAGTAGGCCCGGCCGCACCACCTCCCGATCGCCGGCAACCATCGGTTGCTTTGCCTGCCCCCGTGCGGGTAGCGGCGCCGGTGACGCGCGGCCCGGCCGTTCCGGTCAAAGGACCGGCGGTGGCGGCGGTTGTTCGCCCGTCCACGGCTCTTCGGGCGCCCGCGGTAGCTCCGGCCGGCCCGGCTGTGCCCGGACGACGGGTGCCGGCGCCGGTAGTGGCGCCTAGCCAGCCGCAGGTAACCTCCGAAGGCTTGGCCACAACGGGTCCGAGTGCTTTGTCCTCATCCGGACCAGCCGTGGGAACGACCGTGGTGCCTTTGCCGATAGCCGAAGTGGTGAGACCCATCGACGAGATCGATGATCGGGGACCCAAATGGTTCAACTCGTGGTGGTTTTGGACCATCGTGGGGGTAGCCGTTGTGGGTGGTGGCGCCGGTGGCGCGTATTATGGGGGCTTGTTTGAAGGTGATCCCAACGGTGCTTCGGTAACGGTCCGATGGCCGAATGCTCAGTGAAGACCCGGGACAATAGAGTATGAAACAAAATCGAAGCGTGGAGAAGATGCTCATGAAAAATACACCCCGATGGTTGTGATCTATGTTTTTTGTGTGCCTGACGGCAAGCCTTGCGCTTGGATGCTCTTCCGGCGTCGAGGTTACCCTGAACTTGATGAACCCTTGTGGCGCCGAGGATATGCTCAAAGACTGCTCGTTTATCCAGATGTCCGTGTCTTCCTTGGATCCCAGTGACCCGCTGCACCCGGATAAGATTGTTGATCAGCAGGGACCCATTGGCTGGAGCTGTGACTTCGCCCAGGGAAAGTGCAGCCTCAATGGAGATCTGTTGTTGGGCGTGGCCCGAGTGGTCGATGTTCGTTGCTTGGCCGATATGGCAACCCCGCCGCTGACCCGGGCAACTTCTCAAGCCATGCTGCTGGATAAGTCTGGTGAGTTGGGTACCATGAATTTGTTGATGGGCAACATCAATGGTTTTATTCCTACCACGGTCCTTGAAGACAATGCCTCGCCGGCATCGGTGGGGACCTGTTCCGTGATGGGACAGGGGTCGGTAGGTCGCTACGGACATACCTCGACCTTGCTGGCCGATGGCCGGGTACTCATCACCGGTGGTATTCGCAAGTATGGACAAGTGGAAGAAATTCTGGCCACGGTCGAGATCTTCGATCCTCAAACCGGCCAGCATCGCTTGTTGACCGCCGCCGATGGCTCACCGCTGAAAATGCGGGCCATGTCCGGCCGTGCTTTTCACACTGCCACCGTCTTACGTACCGGCAAGGTATTGCTCGCAGGTGGCATTGGTCTATTGGCCGGAAAAAAGGATACCCTGATATCCACTGAGATATTCGATCCAGATACCGAGACTTTTCCGGAGCAGTGGGTCAATCAGATGGGTTCCCATCGGGCCTACCACACGGCCACTGCCCTGGTGAGCGGAGAGGTGCTGATCAGCGGAGGGGCCTCGGTAAGCAATGGCACCATTAGCGCCTATCATGATACGGCGGTCATATATAATCCGGATACCAACACCTGGCAGGCAGTGGCCAACACCATGTCGACCGCGAGAGCCTTTCATCAGGCGGTGCAATTGTCGAACGCCGACAACAATAACATCGTGATCATCGGCGGTGAGAATGGCGCTGGCACCCACAACACCATTGACCTGTTCGACGTAACCAATAGGGAATTCTACGCCGGTGTTGACAGTGAAGACACGCGCATGCATGTCAATCGCTCCCATTTTAGCGCGGTCTTGATGGCCAACGGCAATGTGCTGGTCTCCGGTGGAACCAGCGTGTTGGACGGAGAGCCGACCAGCCTCGTGGAGATATTCGAACCCGGCTCCAAGGCCCCCTTCGGTGCCTTCCGGGTGGAGACTTTGTCGCTGGCGGTCGCGCGCAAGGATCATAGCTCGACCTTGTTGGATACCGGCAACGTGCTGATCGCCGGTGGCCAAACAGCCACCCATCTGGCGGTGGGTGTGGGCGAGCTGGTATTGGTTGGCGCCCAGAACTACTCGGTGCTGGAACTGACCGACGATTTTCTTGATCCGCCCCGCTTCTTGCACACGGCTGTTAGGCTGCGCAACGGCTGGGTGTACCTGGCCGGTGGTTTGCCCAGTTTGGCACCGGACGACCTGCCCATCACCCAAAGTGTTCTTTTTGTGCCGCGGCCTGCCTGGTAGGTTTGTCTTGTTTTAGCCTGGTTCTGCTTTACTGCACGATATCGTCGCCGTTTTCTTCTGCTGCTATCGCATATTCCACGCCAACCGCGGCCATGGATTTTTCCGCGCTCTCACGGGCCTTGGTTTGTAATGGTTCAATGCAGGCTTCGACCAGGCCGGGAAAAAAGGCGGCCAGGTTTGCCTCTTTCTCGAAGTCGGCACAAAGGGTATCGAAGCGCTCCGGGTTACGTCCACGAAAGCGGGTTTTCAGGTCGGTGCACAAGCGTTCGCGGGCCCGAATTCCTTGGTTGCCAAACATCCGCTTGCTGACCGCCTCGGCCAGGGCAAGCTCATCTTGCATGGCCGTCAAATACTGGCGAGCGGCGGCTTTGCAGGCACTTGGCACTTTGATTTTCTGGTAGCGTTTCACCAGATCTCGATAGGTTTTGGTCAGGCCGCGAAACTTGGTCTGGAAGGACTTGCTGGCCATAAGCGCGGGCGTGGTTCGTCCCGGGGCGAGTTTGATTTCTCCGCCCAGATCGGGGCGCAGGTATTTTCCAGTGTGCTTGGTGATGAGCATAAATTCGGCCACGTGAAAACGATCGACCCGGTAAGGAGAGTGGCCAACCCGAAATTCTTGTCGCGAAGATAAATAAGTGATTTGGGCAATGTCAGTACCCGGGTAGGCTTCGTACTTTACTTTCTG
>JAUVBB010000224.1 GCA_030591445.1 Deltaproteobacteria bacterium
CGACAATTGGAGAACTCTGGCCGAATACCCCGGCACCAACTCGACACCTTCCACGATTCCTCTGGGCAACGGCGCGGTCGTGGTTTACCGATCCTGCTCCGACGCGGGTTGTGTGGCCAATTTCAGAAAGTTGGGGCCCTATGGAGAACCCACCGCGATCTCCAATGTTTTCGACCTGGAGCTTATCGGCGGATGTCGACCGGTCAGTAATGGCAACTATTTGATATTCTTTGCAGATTATACCAGCCCCAAGGCCTACATTCTCGACCAGAACCTGTCCCTGGTCGCCTCCGACATTCCGGTCGGAGATCCGGCAACCGGCTTGACTACCTGGAATGTCAGCGCGGCGGCTGGCGACGGTGAGTTCGGAGTGTTTCACATGACATTTGGAGATGGGGACAACAGCATATACCTTACTCGAATCGGAACCGATGGAACGGTCCTGGAGTACAATCGTCTGGTGGTGGGCGGATTATTCGGCAACAGCTTGGGAGTGAAGGCTCCCGGATGGACCGGCGACCGCTACGTGGGCATGCTCGGTGGAGAGATCATCTCTGCCAACGGCGCTCCCGCCTATCCTTTCGATGCTGTTGGCGGCGAATTCGACCAACAGTTCCTGGGAGACGGTTTCATGGTGCTCTCTCAGGTTGGCTACTACTACGATGACGATCAAGAGATCTACGCCAGTCTGTTCAACCTTCAGGGAGACCTGGTGTATTCGATGCAGTTAGACATGCAGCCGCTGAGGGACAAGGATTTTCGTGGTTACCTGGTAGGCGATAAGTTCGTCTTCATGTGGGAGTACTATCCCGATAGCAACAGTCCCGGAATGCTCAAGACCCAGATCACCACCGCGGAGCTTCTTCCCCTGGGGGCGGTCGAGCTAATGGACGTTCCATGGCCGCAGGGATGGTGGACTGATCCGTCCTACCAACTGTACGGAAGCGGCCTTGCCGAAATACCGGGCGGGGCGGTAAGCACTTTCAACGTGATGGTCAATTACAGAGAAGACTACACCAACCAATATGAGGGTAACTTGTCGGTGCTCAGGCTCGGACTGTAGCGACGGATGTATCCTGTTTTTCCGGGGCTAATTGATAATCAAATTGACAATTAGCCCCGGTCTTGCATACCAAACCTTCCTGACTCTTCGCGCCGGTCGTACCGCTCAGCTACTCAAGCTGTCTTCGCGAGATCCCCTAAAAAATACCTAGAAGATCCTATGCTATCAGATCTCTGAGAGTCTCGGACCTAAATGTCAGTTTTTTCTGTGATCCGGCCCTGCTATCATTCAACTTGATTCCCTGTAAGTTATTGTTTTATAATGTTTTGATGCTAGGGGGTAGGACCTGTTCATGGTGGTACTGAATTTGCATTATTGATTCAGAACGATACGAACGTCTAAGTTTGGCGGGCGAAATGTCCATCGCGCACGAGGAGTTGCTATGAAAATCACGAATAAACGGATTTGCTGGCTTGCTTTGGGGTCGATTTTGTTCTTGCTGGTGGGCTGCTCTGGTAGTCCGGCCGAGCCCAATCCCGACCCCCAAATTGGTGAGACCAATTTTGTCTCGGCCGATGCGGTTGATGGACAGCTTTCGCAAGACAACCGGGCGCCGACTGATTCGGAATCGGAAGATGGGGGTTTTGGTACGCCGGATGAGAGCGCCGGCGCGAATGCCGAGGAACGTACGGTGGAAGAGGGTGATATCTATCGCGTCCTGGGCGGAAACTTGATTCTCAACTTGAACGCCTATCGCGGTCTGCAGGTGATTGATTTTTCCGACCCGACCCAGCCGGAAATCATCGGCCGCTTGCGGGTATCGGGTTCACCAGTGGAAATGTATGTGGCCGATAACCGGGTCTATGTTTTGCTCAACAGTTGGTACGGTTATTACGGCAGCCGCAGCGATATCCAAGTCGATAGCTATCATGGTGGCGTGGTCTTGGCGATTGACATTGCCGATCCGCATAAACCGCAATTGACCGATCGGGCCCAGGTGCCGGGCTGGATTCAGACCAGCCGCATGACCCGTGGCAACGGTAAAGATGCCCTCTTTGTCGCGGCCAGCGACTGGACCGATAGCGCTTCCACCGTGGTACGCTCCTTTGCCCTGCGGGCCGACGGTAGTCTGCTCCAGCAGTCCACTATCGACTTGGGCGGTTATGTCCGTGACATCCAGGCCACTCCGGCGGCGCTGTTGGTGGCTCGCTACGATTGGGAACGAACCGACGACGGTTCTACCCTGGCTATCATCGATATCTCGGATCCGGACGGGGTCATGGTGGAAGGGGCCGAGATCGTAGTCAGCGGCATGGTCAATCACAAGAGCAACATGAATCTATACCAGGGAGTGCTGCGGGTAGTCTCAGGTTCGAGTTGGTCGGGGACCCAGACCAACCATCTGGAGACCTTCGATGTTACCGACATCCAAAACCCGGTGGCCATCGATCATGACACCTTCGGCGAAGGGGAGAGTTTGTTTGCCACCCTCTTTCTGGCCAACAAGGCTTTTTTCGTAACCTACGAGCGAGTCGATCCCTTCCATGCCTTCTGGATCGATGATCAGGGACAAGCCAGCGAAAAGGCCGAGTACGTCATCTCGGGCTGGAACAGCTTCTTTAGGCCGGTGTTTGCCGAGACCCGCTTGCTGGGCATTGGGGTCAACGACGAAGGCGGCAATACCATGGCCGTGAGTCTTTACGATATCACCGACATCTCCAATCCCGATCCCTTCATCGCCCGGGCCGAAGTCAGTGCGGATAGCTCTTGGTCCGAAGCCCAGTGGGAAGACAAAGCCTTCTCGATACTCGAAGATGCGGTCTCGCTGACCAATGACGACGGCATTGTGGAAACCGGCCTGGTACTCTTGCCGTTTTCCGGTTACAGCAATGAAGCAGAGACCTATACCGCGGCCGTGCAGATTTTTACTTTCTCGGATCAGAGCCTGACCCGGCGTGGGGTGATGGATCATGGCACCTGGGTACGCCGCAGTTTCCAGGCCGGTGACAGCACCACGGCCAACCTTTCGGACGCAGAGCTCAGCCTCTTCGATAACTCCAATCCCAACCAACCACTAGAGTTGGGCCGCGCCGAACTGGCGCCCAACTACTCCCAGTTTTTTGTTTACGGAGAGTACGGTGCCCGCATTAAGTATGACCAGGACAACTACTGGTGGTGGGGCGGTGGCAGCGATGTGCCCGACAACGAGTTGCAGATCATCGATTTGGCGGAAGATCCGGACATGGCCCCGGCGCTGGCCACGGTGCCGATTCCAGCCCGGGGGCAAGTGTATCAAGTAGGTTCCTTGGCCGTAACCGCCGAGATGCAGTATATCGACAGTGGCAACGGGGAGTATAAATACGAGACCACCATCCGGGTCCATGACTTGAGCGATCCGACTCAACCGCAAGCGCGCGGAGAGCTGGTCACCGACCAGATCGCTCCCTACTACAACTATGGCTATGACTATGGCATAGGCGTTCCCGAACGAGGGATGGTGGATGATTGTCTCGGTTGTGGCGGCTACTATTATGGCGGCACCACCGCCCATACCGTGGGTCAGAATCTGGTGTTTCCCACCACGGTTCAGGAGCAAGAACTCTTGGGCATCGAGCATGTGTGTTACACCAATCCCGCCCAGCAGTACTACGACCAGGGCTGCTTCGAGTCCGGCAGCGATGAGACCGATACCGATAAAATCGACTGCGAGTACTATTCCGGATCGATCACTTGCCGGAGTCTCAACGGTGCACCCGAGACTTGTAGCGGCAGCATCCAGCTCTGTGGCTACACCGCAGACGACGAGTGGTTCTGTGAGGAAATCGATCCCGATTCTATCGAGACCGAGACCTATTGCTACGACAACGAAAGCTACCGCTATTGGTCACATTTCGAACTGCAGGTGCTCGATTTGAGCAAGCCGCAGACGCCGGTGATGGCACCGGTCATCGTTATGCCCACGCGGGAAGAGGGCGTCAGCGTGCTGGCCGATGGTAGCGACGTCTATGTAAGCTATCGCATACCGGTCAAGGTCGCCGCCGACAGCCGTCCTTATGTTCGGTATTTCATCAAGAAAATCGATTTGCGTCAGGCGCTAAACCCCGTCATCGGGCCGGCCATTAACGTGCCCGGCTCCCTGGTGCAGGTAGATGGCAACACCATTTATACGCAAGACTATGTCTGGGGCGAAGAAGTGGTCGAGTCGGCCATCAATAAACTCGTGGTGCAAGGCAGCCAGGCGGTGCTCAAGGCCCGCAAGCGCTTCCTCGATCAAGAAGTACACGCGATGCTGCTAGATGGCAAAGGCCATGCCTTGGTCACTCACCGGATGGCTTGGTACATGATTGACCGCACGCCCGGCATGGACTGGAACGATAGCAAAGAAACCCTGACCATTCTCAATACCGAGGGCGACAAATTTGAACAATTGTCCACATTTGAAGTGGACCAATGGGCCCAACTGCAAGACGCCCGCGCCGGCCGGGCCCTGTTCTCCATTTCCGGCGGTCTGTTGGTGGTCAATACCGAAGACGCGAGCCAACCCTATGCCCAGGCCTTCTTCCCGGTCATGGGCTGGCCCCAGAGCTTGCTGGTCCACGACGGCCAGATCAGCTTCGCCGCCGGCCGCTACGGTATGTACCGCTTTGGGCTCGATACCTTCAATTTGATCTCGGATTAGACTGCCCCGTCTCCAAGCCTCAGTGCTGCCACCATGGAAGAGTCTGGGATCTTCTTGACTCTTGGTTCAATTGCGTTGATCCTTTAATTTATTCAAGCAATGCCATGGGGTATCGGACATCGCTGCCTCAGGTTTAATACGGAGGGCGTATGGCGAAAGAAGGTAGGGAGACGCCTGCCAGCAGCGATCGGCTGGACAAAGATCGCTTTGACCGACTCGAGACCTTGGGGAAAGGGGGAATGGGGATTGTCTATCGTGTCTACGACAAAGTCCGCCGCCAAGAAGTTGCCTCCAAAACCCTGCTTCATCTCGACGGGTCGAGTCTTTTTCGCTTCAAAAAAGAGTTTCGCTCTTTGGCCGGAATCGTCCATCCCAATCTGGTAACCCTGTACGAACTGCATAACGACAGCAACGGCTGGTTCTTTACCATGGAGCTGATCAACGGGGTTTCCTTTCTCGAATACGTGCGCCCCCATTCTCAACTACTGGCGAAAGCCAAGCGGCAGGACAAACATCTGGATATCGACCAAGATGGGGACACGGATGCGGACTTGACGCCTTCTTTGATCGAGTACCGGCAGGTAGAGAACATTCCTAGCGCGCGGCGGAAGTTGATTATCGATGCCAAATTCTACCCCGATCGACTACAAAAGACCCTGATTCAGGTGGTTACGGGAATCCAGGCCCTGCACCAGGCCCAAAAACTGCACTGCGATATCAAACCGTCCAACATCCTGGTCAACAAGAAGGGCCGTGCGGTTGTTTGTGATTTTGGGCTGGTGGCGGATACGGCCTATGAGCCCCACAAGAAGGGCGTTTTTGGCACGCCCATGTACATGTCGCCCGAGCAAGCCGGCGGCGGTCAACTGACGCCGGCCAGCGATTGGTATAGCTTGGGTGTTGTTCTGTACGAGGCCATGACCGGCAGGGTTCCGTTTGAAGGGCCGACCACCGCCGATACCTTACGCCAAAAAATCTCCCAGCCCTTGATTCCGCCGATTGATTTGGAAGATATTGAAGATCCGGTGCTCAATGATCTTTGTGTTCGGCTCCTGGCCGTCGACCCCCAAGACCGGCCTCCGGGGGAGGAAATTCTTACCATCCTGGGCCAAACGGGCAATACCAAGCCGCTCCCCGCGCTGGTGTCTCATCAGCAAGAGTTTCCGCTGGTGGGTCGAAAAGAGCACCTGGATATTTTAAGGAACTCGCTGACCACTTCACGTAAGGGAAATTGTGTCGCCGTTTTTGTCCAGGGCCTGTCCGGAATGGGCAAGAGTGCTCTGATTGAGAACTTCCTCAACCGAGTGAGACCTCACTCGGTGGTGCTGGAGGGTTGCTGTCATTTTCGTGAGTCGGTGCCCTACAAGGCACTCGATACCATTGTCGATGCCTTGAGTTCTTACTTGCTTTCCCTGCCCGCAAACGAGATCAAGAGTCTCATCCCTCAGGACATCAACTCACTGGCGCGTCTGTTTCCGGTTTTGCAACGGGTGGAAGCCGTGAAGGAAATGCTGCAGAGCTCGGACGAGCTGCCCCGTGATTTGCAAGAACTGCGCACCGTGGCCTTGGGCGCGCTGCGCGTTTTGCTTACCAAGATTGCCGAGCAGAAACAACTCATTCTATACATCGACGATCTGCAGTGGGGTGATCTCGATAGTGCTCCTTTTTTGACCGAATTGATTCATCACCCCTTGGCTCCCAAGTTACTGTTTCTGGGCGCCTACCGCAGCGATGAGGCCGAAGACAGCCCGCTCTTGGCCTCCCTGCTCGATCCGGACACCATGCGCAACTCTTATGGCGATTTGCGTTTCTTATCCGTCGAAGCACTGAATAACGAGCACGCCCAAGAGTTGGCTGTGAGCATGCTGGGCGGGCCGGAGGCTCCTCTGCATGATCACGCCGAGCAGATCGTGGCTGAAGCCGGCGGCAATCCCTTGTTCATTGCCGAATTGAGCAAGTATGTTCTCGATTCGGGCAAGGAAGTCAGTACCCAGGGTTTGACCCTGGACGGAGTCATCGGCAATCGGATCGAGTGCCTGCCGACAGATCACAAGAAATTGTTAACCACCATGGCGGTGGCCGGCCGGCCGGTATCGATCTGGGTGCTGGCCCGGGCCGCCCGCATTCAGGGCGAAGCGGATATCCTGGTCAAACTACAGGCCGAGAATCTGGTCCGTTCTCGACAAGGCGAGTTGGCGGAAGAAGTCGAGACCTATCACGATCGCATTCGGGCCACCATTGTTGGCAAGTTGTCCAAAGAGCAGCTGAGCCAAACCCATCACAGCCTGGCCTTGGCCTTTGAAGAAGCCGAAATCATCGACGCCCCGGCCATGGTCGAGCACTGGCTGGGAGCGGGGAAATCAGAACCGGCGGTAAAATACGCTTTGCTGGCGGCGGCCGAATCCGAACGGATCGTGACCTTTCATTTGGCCGCGCATTATTACGAATTGGTACTCAGACTGGCAAAACTCGATGACCAAAAGCGGCGCGAGCTGCAAATCAAGCTGGCGATTGTCCTGGAAAACGGCGGTAGCCTGGAAAAGGCCGCCGACATTTATATCGGGGCCGCCGAGGGCGACGATTCGCCGGCGGGCACGGATCTGCGCCGGCGGGCGGTGGAGTCGCTGTTGCGCAGTCGCAAGCTGGAACGGGGCCTGGCCCTGGCCAAGTCAGTGCTCAAGGAAGTTGGGCTCAAATTGCCGCGCAGCGGCTTCAGCGCGATAGTTACCCTGCTCATGCACCGCTTGTGGTTTGCCATTCGCGGCCTCGAATTCAAGGAAAAGCCCAAGGACAAGATCGACCCCATGGATTTGCTACGCCTGGACGTCTGCTATGCCTTGGCTTCCGGACTGTCCGCGGTCGATCCCATTTACGGCATTGTGACCCAGATGACGCAATTGCGCTTGGCGCTCAAAACCGGTGAACCCTTGCGGGCCTCCATGGCCATGATTGTCGAGGTGGCCTTTCGCTCCTTTGCCGGCCACAAGGCCAGAGCATCGGTAAGACGCCACGGCGATATGCTCCAGAAACTGGCCGACAGCCAGGGGCAAGGTCCGGCCGGCTGCGCGTTGATTATCCGCGGCCTGGCGGCCTTCATCGGTGGCGATTTCAAGCTGGCTTTCGAGTTGTGCTCCCAGGGGGAGGAGATGGTTCGCATCGAAGAGGGTTTCTTCTGGGAGAAAGATTTTGCCACCTTGTATCGGACCGCGGCCATGGTCTATTTGGGTAAATTTGGCGATTTGTCCATGCAGGTGCCGCTGGCGGTCACCGAAGCCATGGCCCGCGGCAACACCTATTTGTCTTCCAGCTTGCGGGTTTGGCGCAATAACATCGCCTGGTTGGTACTCGACGATCCGGACGAGATGCGCCGGCAAATCAAAAGAGGAGAGGCCCAACAAGGGATTGAGTACCACAAGTTTTTGTTGTCGCCACACTTCTATCTGATGTCGGGTTATGCCCAACTCGCACTCTACCAGGGCGATGTTTTCGGCGCCTGGAAGAACCTGAATGCAGATTGGCCCCGGTTCAAGAAATCGGGTCTCAAGCGCATCGAGACCATCAACCTGGAATCTCTGCATTTACGCGCGCGTTGTGCCTTGGCTGCCGCCAGCTCCACCCAGGAGCGGTCCGAGTTTTTGGCCATTGCCCAGCGCTGCGCCCGCAAAATTGAAAAGATCAACGCGCCCTGGGGGAACGCATTGGCGCGCATCGATCGGGCCACCTTGGCTGCCTTGCGTGGTGATACCACTACCGCGGTCGAGCTGATGGAAAAAGCCATCGTCGAATGCGAGGCCAGCCACATGGCAATGTATGCGGCCGCGGCCAGAAGACGCTGTGGTATGCTGATGGGTGGCGACCGTGGTGCCGAATTGGTCAAAGAGGCCACCGATTGGATGAAAAAAGAGAAGATCAAAAATCCCCAGCGCTTGGCCAACACCTTTGTGCCTGGTTTTTCTGACTAAGAACCATGCTTGTGAATCGGGAGTAGAAACCTTCGTGGGTCGGGGTGATGGGAGCAAGGCAGTGCATGATTACAAGAATCTATTGGAATGGGCCTACCATTGGGAGAAAAATGCGCCGGATCGGCGGTATCTCACCCAACCGATGGGCGGCAGCGTAAAGAATGTCAAGACTTGGACCTTTGCCGAGGCGCTGGGCGAGGCGCGGCGCATGGCGACGTATCTCAAGAGCCTGGACTTTCCGGAAAAATCAAACATTGCTCTGTGTTCGAAGAATTGCGCTTACTGGCTGCTGGCCGATTTGGCCATCTGGATGGCGGGCCATGTGAGCGTACCCCTGTTTCCGGTGCTAACCGCGGAGACCACCGAGTACATCCTAACCCATTCTGAATCGAAACTGCTGTTCGTGGGCAAGCTCGATCCGATCTGGGGCAAAATGCAGAAGGCCGTGCCCGAAGACTTGCCCAAAATTGCCTTTCCGCTTGCTCCCCAAAACGATCACCCATCCTGGGACGACATCGTCCAGCAAAACGAGCCTTTGCTTCAGCCCGTCGATCGGTCAGCGGACGAACTGGCAACTATCATCTACACCTCGGGAAGCACCGGTAAACCCAAGGGCGCTATGATTGGTTTTGGCGCCATGTGCCAGGCAGCCGCCGGTTTGTCCAAAGTTATCAGTTCCTCCGCCGACGATCGGATGTTTTCGTATTTGCCTTTGGCCCATGCCCTGGAGCGGTGGTTGATCGAGAGCCATTCCTTGTACGGGGGCATACAGGTTTTCTTTGCCGAGAGCCTGGATACCTTTGTCCAGGATTTGCAACGGGCACGGCCCACGCTGTTTGTGTCCGTACCTAGACTTTGGCTGAAATTTCAGATCGGAGTTTATGCGAAATTACCACCGGCCAAGTTCAATCGCCTGATGAAAATCCCCATTGTCCGCTCTTTGGTGAAGAAGAAAATCTTACGCGGTCTAGGTCTTGACCAGGTACGATACGCCGGTTCCGGCTCGGCGCCGATTCCCAAAGAGCTCATCGAATGGTATCTGAACCTGGGCGTCGAGTTACTGGAAGCCTACGGCATGAGCGAAAATTTTTGTTATTCACATACCACCAGGCCCGGGCAAATCCGGGCCGGCTTTGTGGGAACTCCCTATCATGATGTGACCTGTCGTTTGTCGGCGGAAGGGGAGATCCAGGTCCAGAGCCCGGCCAATATGATGGGCTATTACAAAATGCCGGAGGAGAGCAAGGCGGCTTTCTCCGCGGATGGATTTCTTCGTACTGGCGACTGCGGTGAGGTCGACGAAAAGGGCCGCTTGCGGATTACCGGGAGAATCAAAGAGCGCTTTAAGACATCCAAAGGCGAATATGTGGCTCCGGCGCCCATCGAGAACCTGATCGTGAACCATCCTCGGGTGGAGATGTGTTGTGTATGCGGCTCCGGTTATCCGCAACCCTATGCCTTGTTGCAGCTGACGGATGAGGCCATGGAATTGATAGAGTCGGGAGGCAAGGCGAGGGTGGAAGAGGAACTGATTGCGCACCTGGCCCAGGTCAACAGCCAGGTGCAGACCTACGAGAGAATTCAGTTTTTCTCGGTCGTGTGGGAAACCTGGCTGCCGGAGAACGGATTTCTTACCCCCACCTTGAAAATCAAACGCAACAAATTAGAAGAGACCTTTCGACAATACAACGAGGAATGGTACGAGCAAAAAACACCCATTATATATTGCGGTTCCATCGATAATCGCACCCCTTCGGGCTCCTATCGCATCTAAGGGGCGGGTGGTTTTTATCCTTGCCTTAAAGAATCTGGTTGTTGTATGTAGGTTTCATTGTCTATTTCTTAGTGAAAATCACTGAACGGGGGAGGGACTCATGGTTCAACGAGACAAGACCGGCTCTGGTGCAAAGAGAAAACTTACTGACCGAAGTGCGAGCAAAAAAACGCCGAGGAAAAAAGCAAAGATCAAGGCGGCCGCGAAACCAAAATCAGTAGGCTCAGTTACTCCGGAAAAACGACATAGGATGATTTCCGAGGTGGCATTCTACAAATCCGAACGCCACGGTTTTGGCAACAATCCATTTCGGGACTGGGTTGAGGCCGAAGCTGAAATCAATCTGATGATGAGCAAATCTCCTTGAGCAGTATCCGGCAGCAATACCCATCACCACAACCGTAGGTGCCACAACCGTAGGTGCCAACCGTAGGTGCCAACCGTAGGTGCCACACCACGCCAACTGGGCCCGTAGGTGCCCCAACCGTAGGTGCAACCGTAGGTGCTGCAACCGTAGGTGCTGCAACCGTAGGTGCTGCAACCGTAGGTGCAACCGTAGGTGCCAACCGTAGGTGCCACCCAAACCGCAACCGTAGGTGCCACCCAAACCGCCACACCACGCCAATGTGACCGAAAACCGGTAGGGGGTGACCGAGAATCGGTCAGTTGAGAGTTGTCCTGATTTCGGGTGTAAACTTTTCAATTTCCGGATGTAACTGTGATCATTACGTTCTTATATTTGAATGAATTATCAATAGCCGTGGCACAGTAGTTGCTTTCATGTTGGCCATGGTTAGGCCACGTCGCTACATGCCCCGCCCTCATAATCTATTCGAAATCTCTACTCGAACTCTGCACGGGCGATTTC
>JAUVBB010000571.1 GCA_030591445.1 Deltaproteobacteria bacterium
CCCATTCTCTGGGCGGTGCGGGGCACCAGCGCCAAGCAGCACTTCTTGCTGGGCTGGTTTGCCGGCTCGCTGATTAACTTCGTTGGCTTTTTTTGGATTTCCGGGCTGTTGATAGATTTCGGGCACATGTCCATTTTTCTCGCTTTGCCGCTGACCTTGCTCATGGGCGTCTACCAGGGATTGTCTTATGCCCTGTGGTTGGTATTGTTGCGCTGGTTGCAGCGACATTCGGCAGTCGGTTTCTGGCTGCTGGTGCCGGTTTCATTTGTGAGCGTAGAGTTTCTGCTGCCCTTTATTTTTCCTTGGACCTATGCCACCGGCCAGTATTTCCTGATTCCCTTCATTCAGATCTGCGAGTTGGGTGGCGTGACTCTGCTGAGTTTCCTGCTGGTGATGACCAATGGATGCCTGTTCGAGGCGATGTGCCAGTGGCGGCAGAAGAAAGCCCGGGCCTGGCTGTTGTTGAGCACCCTGGTCTGGGTGCCGGCGCTGCTAGGCGCCTATGGTTGGGTGCGGGCGGAGATGGTGGCAGACCAGATACAAGCGGCGCCGCAGCTCAAGATTGGCCTGGTGGAAGCAGACGTGGGTATTTGGGAGAAGGAAGATCGAAAAAAAATCGACGACAACCTGGTGCGCCATCAACGCATGTCCATGGAACTTGAGCGTAGGGGTGCCGAGCTCATTATTTGGCCGGAGACCTCTTACCATGCCCCGGTGACCTTTGTGCGTCGAGAGGGCAAAGATGTGATCGGACGCTATCGCATCATTCCCCGGGATGCGGCCCAGATTCCGCCCAGCGATAGCGTACCCCCAGAGCACGCCGTCGAAGATCGCGCGGCCGGCACGGCTTTGCTTGACTGGACCGCACCCCAGCGAGGTTTTCATACCCCATTGCTCTTCGGCGCTCTGACCGTCCAGGACAATCCCGACAATCAATCACCACGCCACCCGGGCCGGGACTGGCTCAACACCGCTTTGCTTTTGGATGCCCAGGGCCAAGTATTGGGCGCTTATGACAAGACCTATCTGCTGGTGTTCGGCGAGTACATTCCCTTGGGCCACACCTTTCCGATTTTTCACCGTTGGCTGCCCGAAGGCGGCGATTTGACCGCCGGCGATCAGGTGGAAGCTCTTCCTTTTGGCGACTATCGCATTGGGGTGATGGTTTGCTATGAAGATATTCTAGCGGCATTTACCCGTGAATTGGCCGCCAAGAAGCCGCATTTTTTGGTCAACATCACCAATGACGCCTGGTTTGGCGAGACCGCCGAACCGTACCATCACTTGGCTCTGGCCGTTTTTCGTACCGTGGAGAATCGTCTGGCCATGGTTCGTTCCACCAACACCGGAGTCTCGGCCTTCATCGATCCCAACGGTCGTATTCTGTCTCAAACCAAGCTGACCGGAGCCGAGACCCTGTTAGAAAGCGTACCCATGATGCAAAGCCGAACCCTCTACCAAATTTTGGGAGATTGGCCGGCCTATCTCTGTATTCTGTTTATCGCTTTCCTTATTTTCCAGCATCGCCGTACCCGCCGCCAGCTATCCGAATAGACTATTTGACTGCCACCCGTTTCTTTGCATAATTGAAAGACACTCTACACTGATGTCGGCTTTTGAACCCAAACAGGAGGGTCTCATGAAGAAACTTTCGATCTTGGCTTTGACCGCGAGCGTTTGTTTGCTAGCCGCGCCCGCGATGGCGGCGCCGCCTCCCATGGAGCTTTTCGAAGCCGAAGCCTTGCTGGTTCAAAAAAAGAGTCTGCTTCAATCTGAGGTGATTCCGCAACGCCCGCTGGTGTTGGTGCAGAAGCAAGTGAATGTATACAGCGGGATTTATGCCAACGTATCCAAAGACAGCGTCTTCAAGGGCTGGATGCTTCCCATCGGTGGCGGCATGGGCCTGATGCCCAATTTGGAGATTGGCTTCGACACCAGCATGCTGCTCAAACCCTTTGAGAGTTCGTATTTATTTCCCAACTTCAGTTTCTATGGTCGATACATGATCATACCGAGGGTTCTGGCCGCGCAGCTTACGGTGAGACTACCTACCCAGATTAGCCCCCAGACCGGGTTCGAATTCCTGGCCCCGATGCGCCATGTATTGGGACCGCTGGAAGTGTTCGGCCAGGTTCATTTCGATTATTATGCTGGCTCCGGTTCTGACAGTCTCGACCTTGGACTCTCCGTCTCTTTTCTCTATACCATCATGGATAGTCTATTCGTCGGCCTGGATACCGGCTTTACTTTCTTCGAGGGCGGGCTTGATAGTTCCATCGACAACTCCAGCAACCTTATAGTTCCATTGGGCCTGGGGGTTGGTTACCGCGTGTCGGCCACTTCTTTCTTGAAGTTCATGTTTAGCTTTAACGATATTGCTAGCAAAGATGCTACCACCGATGACTTCAATGGTTTGGATTCCCGGGTCCTGCTGTTGACCTATGTGCAGACCTTCGACATGTCTCCTTATTGCGTGGCGCCCTCCGAGAGCGGTTTTACTGAAATCCCGACTCCGGCGGCGCCGGCGCCGGCGGCGGTGGAGGCCACACCGGCAGCGGAAGCTGCTCCAGCGGATGCTGCTGCCGAAGAGAAAAAACCTGCTGATGATACAACTGGATTTGGGGGATGGGGTGAGGGCGGCGGTTCAGAGTAGTCGCTGCCGACCGTATGCATGAATAAGAGCAAGAGCACCAAGCAGAGACAACTGGGTTTGTTATTCACCGACTTGGTCGGTTCCACCAAGATCTATCAAGACCTGGGCAATGTTGCGGCCAGCCGTTTGGTTCAGCTGCATCTGTCCTTTCTGCGCAAATGTCTGGAAAAACATAAGGGTCGTTTGGTCAAGGAGATGGGGGATGCCATTGCGGCTACCTTTCCGCGGGCCAAACAGGCGCTGGACTGTGCCATGGAGATCCAGCGGGTGCATTCCGATTACAACCTGGATGTTCCGTTGGCCAAACGATTGCACGTGCGCGTCGGCTTGCATTTTGGCTCGGTCATTGTCGAGGCCCAGGACATTCACGGCCAGGCAGTCAACATGGCCGAGCGCATCGTGGAACAGGCGGGGGGAGAGGAAATCATCGCCAGTGACAGCGCCTGGCGGGCCGCCCGGGGGGCGGATTCCGAGGCGGAGGCTTTGGGCGCAGTCAACTTGACCGGTTTGTCCGAGCCGGTAGAATTGCTGCGTTTGCACTGGGATGTCGAACGCATCGCCAACCTGCGCCAAGGGCGTCTGGGGCAGAAAGTGGTACCGACGCTGGCTCGGGCCCTGGCTGCCAACCGATGCTTGTTGGTGCTCGGTTCCCAGAATTTGGCCGACCGAATGGACCGAAGCGAAGAGAGAATGCTTCAGCGTTTGCGGGCCGAGTTGGGAAGCCAAGAGCG
>JAUVBB010000578.1 GCA_030591445.1 Deltaproteobacteria bacterium
CCAGCAAATTCGATTGTTCGGCGATCTGATTAACCGTGGAAATGATTTCACCCACTTCGTCGATTCGGGTGCGCAAGCTCTCCACCGAGCTGGAAATGGCTTCTACCTGTTCCCGGGTATGCCGAACCTCTTCGGTGGACAAAGAGACAGCGGCCATACCTTCTTTGGCTACATCGACTGAAGTCTCCGACGACTCCACGATCTTGCGGGCGCTACCTTGTGAAGTTTGCGCGGTTTGCTTGATCTCTTCGATGGTGGAAGTAGTCTCGGCGATGGCGGAGGCCTGCTCACTGGCCGACGAAGCCATTTGGCTCGAAGCGCTCATCACTCCGTTGGTGCTTTGCAGCACGTTATTGGCGGCCTGCTTGATGGCCCCCACCTGTCCGCGCAAGGCGTCCGCCATCTGATTTATCACGGTGCCGAGTTGGGCCACTTCGTCTCTGCCGCTGGTCTGCAAGGCCGGCACGGTCAGGTCACCGTCGGCCACGCTACGGGCAATACCGACCGCCTTTTCCACCGGCGCGGTCAGCCTTCGGCCCACGAAATACACGCCCAGACCAATGAGAACCAAGACCGCCAGATAGGTCAGGAAACACAAAACCCGGGATTGATTCCGGAGTTCTTCGGCAACGCGATACTCCGCCATGTAGATCACATGGCCCAGTTGGGCCCCTTCATTGACAATCGGCGCCGCCGCATAGATCCAGGTGCCTCGACTCAAGGCCCCGCCTTCCGGCTTGAGTAACTCCGTCTGCATAGCTTGGGGAATTTCATCTCCCTGGGCGCCGAGCGGCTTGCGATCCTTATCCAGAATCAGAACCCCGGTCGCATTCGGATGTTCCTTCATGAACCGATCGAGCGCCTGGTCGATTTCCGTCGACACCCCGGCCGCCACCCCGAAGTTGACTTCGGTGGACAACATAGTGGCAGTGCCAGCGCCACGCGTTTTCAATGCTTGATCCAACACATCAAAGGCATTGCCAAAAGCAATTTCCACCACCACCGCCACCGAAAACAAACCCAAAAAAACCACTGCCAATGTCGCCAAGGTAAGCTTTACCCGCATCCGCGTCATGAATGATCCCCTGCGTTCTGGTTTCGCTTTCCCGGTGTCATTGCATCATTCGTGCCATCCAATCCAGCCAACGATGAAGTCACCAACTAGCTATTTTGCCAACACTTCTCAGGCAAGAGCTTCTAGCCTGGTAATTCTCGGAGTCTGAGATTTAGAATTGGATTCTGAAATCCGGACAAATGAGGTCGGATACCTGTATCCTTGACGCGTTTTCTATGATGTGCTCTGATAATTGACAGCCTAATTATCGAGGATCGCAGATGAGCGGGGGTATTAAATCAGTAGACGACACAAAAATCGCTATCCTGATTATCGAAGATGAGGAAGTTGTCCGTGTCGCCACCCGGGGCTGCTTTACTCATTCCGGATTCAAAGTGTTCTTGGCCCAGGATGGTCGCGAAGGGGTTGAACTCTTCCGGCAACATGCAGACGAAATTTCCGTCGTGCTGCTGGACCAAAACTTGCCCAAATTGAGTGGCACGGAAGCCTTCCACGAGCTTCGCGCTATCCAACCGACTATCCGGGTCATTCTGACTACCGGCTATGACCAGACCGAAACTTTGTCCCGGTTGGGGAAGAAACCACTGGTGGCCCTGCTGCAGAAACCCTACCGGTTTTCCCAGCTGGTTCAGACAGTGCAAGACTTGTTGGCCTGTCCCGAACCAAAGCCACGGTGCGATTGATGGATTGCTTCGATTGCCGTCAAGACGTCGATTCGGAATTGTCCGCTTTGTTGGGCGGTGTCGCGCACACCCTGCGCAATCCTCTCTTTGGTATCTCGGCCACCCTAGACGCTTTTGAGACTCGCCACGGGGACAATGCCGACTTCGACAAATATTTCACGGTCCTGCGAACGGAACTAGACCGGGTGACGGCGCTGATTCAGGCGCTTTCCGACTATGGCCGGCCCGCCGAGCTCAACCCCACTCGGCAAGATGCAGGCAGCATTGTCAACAAGGCCATCCAGAGCTGCATTTCGCTGGCGCAAAAATCCCAGGTCAATATTGAAAAGCACATGCCGCCCAACTTATCGCCTATGCTGGTGGATGAAATCTGGATTATCAAAGCCCTGGAACAAGTGATTCGAAACGCCATTGAGCATACCCCGCCCGAGAAAACCGTCAGCGTGGCGGTCAGCGAAGAAAATCAAGCCGAAAAATCCTACTTGGTGTGTATGGTCTCGGACCCAGGACCAGGCTTCAACGAGGGAGATATCGAGAAGGCTTTCGATCCTTTTTTTTCCCGTAATAGCAGAAAATTTGGACTGGGACTCACCATTGCCCAGCGACTTGTCCGAGCGCACAAGGGTGAAATCACCTTACAAAACCAGCCGCCGGGTGGCGCGCTCGTCACCATCAGATTGCCGCTGCAAGAAAATGAACCGACGGATTAGGGAGAACTCCCGGTGACTACCCCAACCAAAGTCCTGGTTGTAGACGATGAAGAAGGTGTGCGCTTTGGCATTTGCAACTTCCTGGAAGCACAAGCTTACCAAGTAGCCGAAGCCGGTGATTGCCGACAGGCCAAGGAGATCTTTCAATCTTCCCAACCTGACTTTGTCATTCTGGACTATATGCTACCAGACGGAAACGCCATTGATCTCTTGACGTTTTTCAAACAAATCGACCAGACCATCCCGGTGATCATCTTGACTGCCCATGGCTCCATTGAGCTGGCGGTCCGGGCCGTCAAGGAAGGCGCCGAACATTTCCTTACCAAGCCCGTCGAACTTTCTACCCTGCTGACCATTATCGAACGGGTGCTGGAAAACCAGCGGATTTTCAGAAAACAACGCGCCGGTGGGGCCATGCAGTCGCGGGATACGGTCGATCCATTTCTTGGTTCGAGTGCTTCCATTCGCTTGCTGGCCAAACAAGCGGGCAAGATTGCCTCTTCGGATCACCCGGTACTGATCCTGGGCGAGACCGGCAGCGGCAAGGGAGTCCTGGCCAATTGGTTGCATCAAAACGGACCGCGGATGAGCGAGTCCTTCGTGGACTTGAGCTGTGCGGGTCTGGCGCGGGAGTTTTTGGCCACCGAGCTATTCGGCCATGAAAAAGGCGCCTTCACCGGGGCC
>JAUVBB010000216.1 GCA_030591445.1 Deltaproteobacteria bacterium
AGGGGGTCGGCTTTTCCAAACGCACGACCCGCGGTCTGCGCTTGACTGGACCGATGCTCGATACCGTGGCAAGCTTGTTGCGCGCCAAACCGTCGCTGAGACTGCAAATTCTGGTCCACATCGACAGCAAGCAGGCCCTCAAGGATCTGCGCATTACCCAAGAACAGGCCGCCCTGGTGGCCGGCAAGCTCGCCCAGCGCTGGAAGCTCGCGCCTGATCGCCTCCAGCCTTTGGGCAAGGGCGGCAAGTACCCCGTTCAACCAAATTTCTCCCGCCGCGGCCGGCAAGCCAACCGCCGGGTGGAAATCAAGCTGGTTCCGATAAGCCGCTAGACCCGGCCAGTACTCGCCTTTTTGTGTCGTTTCGGCGGCGAGTCCCCTATACTAATAGGCATAAAGAGGAGGGTGAGCAGCTTGTCCAAGAAGTCTGACAACAACAGTACCAGCAAATCGTATCACTCGGTGATATCCACCCCTGGCAATGTAATGACCGAGGAGGCGGCACGGCTCGAGCCGGGGATGAATGTCGGGCGCTATCTACTGAAAGCAATTTTGGGCAAGGGCGGTATGGGCAAGGTCTTTCGTGCCCTGGATCAAGAAAGAGAAATCGACGTTGCCCTCAAGGTCATGAAGGCGGTCAGCCCCGCGGCGCTGCTGCTGTTCAAAAACGAGTTTCGCGCCCACGCTCACGTCACCCACACAAACCTGGTGGAGCTGCACGAGTTGGTGGCCCAAGAGGGGCTTTGGTATTTCACCATGGAGCTGGTGGATGGCGTGGATATTTTGCGTTACATCCGCGGCGAAGCCATCTACACCGAAATCACTGAATTCGAAAAATCCCTTTCGGACAGTCTTCTGTCGGCAGGCTCGCCGCCACGCCTGGCGCCGGTCAACCCACTCGATACCTGCGACGAGTCGATCGAAGACACCATCGGCACTCTTTCGACCGATTTCTCAACCCTGGACTCGGAGACCGGTTTTCAGCGTGAATATCCACCGCTCGCCACCCCAAAACAGCTCGATCATCTGCGCGACTGCCTCGGGCAACTGGTCGAAGGCCTGGGCGAGGTCCATCGCGCGGGCCTACTGCATTGCGATGTCAAACCGCCCAACGTGCTGGTGTCGGCCACCGGCCGAGTGGTGATTCTCGATTTCGGAATCGTGACCACGATTTCGAAAAAGGACGGAAAATCCAAAGGCAGGATCAGCGGCACTCCCGCCTACATGTCGCCGGAGCAAGCCGGCGGCTTGCCCATGTCCCCGGCCAGCGACTGGTACGGGGTGGGGGTCATCCTGTACCAAGCTCTCACCGGAAAGCTGCCCTTTCGGGGACGTTCCAAACAGATCATGAAGGACAAACAGGTCCAGGATCCCGACCCCATCGAAGGGCTACCGGCCTTTCTGCCTCGAGATTTGGCCTCTTTGGCCAGCGAAATGCTAGAGCGCAACCCGGCTGATCGACCGGCCGGCGACGACATATTGCGGCGGCTGATGCGCTCGGACTCCGCGGCCCAATCGATGCGGGACACCGCTGACCCGGCGGCCCTGGCCGCGGCTGGTCTTCTCTTTGTGGGCCGGCAACACCACCTGACTGTCTTGAACGAAGTTTTCGCTTCCGTGGCCGATGGCCGGCAACGCACGGTTTTTCTGCACGGTAACTCGGGCATGGGCAAGACGGCCCTGATTGAACATTTTTTAGAACAACTCGAAAACCAGCCGCACACTGTTGTACTCCGCGGTCGCTGCTACGAGCGTGAATCTGTCCCCTACAAGGCCCTGGACAGTCTAGTCGACGCGCTGGCTCAGCACTTGCTTGCGCTCCAGCGCGAATCGAGCCAGGCGCTGGATTCGCTAGACTTGGGATCCTTGGCCCGCCTGTTTCCGGTTCTGCGCCAACTGATCCAAGAAACCGACGCCCCCGCCCAGCAAGACGAGCTGCTTGATTTGCAGGAACTTTGGCAAAAGGCATCCGCGGCCCTACGCGCGCTTCTGGCCCATTTGGCCCAGAGCAATACCCTGGTTCTCTATATTGACGACGTACAGTGGGGAGATGCCGACAGCGCCCATTTACTCAATGAAGTTGTGGGTCATGCCCCGGCCCCACCCATCCTGCTGCTGACCAGCCATCGCACCGAAGAGGCCAAAGATAGCCGCTTCCTGCAAATCCTATGGGACCAAATCGAACACACCGAGCTCGAGGTCGGACCGCTGGCAGCGGCCGAAGCCCGCGCGCTTTCGCTGGCCTTGCTTCGGCACCAACAGGCCGACCAAGAAATCGATGCCGATCGCATTGTGAGCGAAGCCGGCGGCAGCCCATTTTTTGTACTGGAGCTTTCCCGACACCTGCAGGAACAGCGCTACTTGAAGCCAGGTGACGATGCAACCGTAGAGTTGACCCTGGCCAAGGTATTGCAAGCCCGCTGTGGTGAATTGCGCCCAGAAGTGCGTAAACTTCTCGAAGCCATTGCGGTCGCCGGTCGGCCCGTCTCCCAGGAAAAAATCAAACAGGTGGCCGGTTTAGATACCGGTGATTTTCGTTCCATTTCCATTCTGCGCCACCGACACATGGTTCGCACCCAGGGTCCCCGGGCCAGCGATCTGGTGGAGATGTATCACGATCGCATCCGGGAACACGTGGTGGCCTCACTGGACAAGGACGCGCTGCGCCAATACCACCAACGACTCGCCGAGGTCCTCAAGGAAAGTGGCGCCCGCGATGCCGAATGGATCGCGCTCCACCTGGAAGGTGCCGGCCAGATCGACCGGGCGGTGGATTATCTGGTTCAGGCGGCCGAGAATGCCGCCGACATGCTCGCTTTTGACCGCGCGGCTGCCCTTTATCAGCACGCCCTCGAACTCAAGCCGCCGGCGACAGGAGACATCGCTCTGCCCAGCGCCTTGGCAGAAAGCCTGGCCAATGCCGACCGGGGCGCCGAGGCCGCCGCCGTCTATCTTGAAGCAGCCAAAGAGGCCGGCCAGCAAGAACGCTTCGTGCTGCAACGAC
Source organism: Deltaproteobacteria bacterium (assembly GCA_030591445.1). Classification (GTDB taxonomy): domain Bacteria; phylum Myxococcota; class B64-G9; order B64-G9; family B64-G9; genus JAUVBB01. The sequence continues at coordinate 3,004 of JAUVBB010000216.1, forward strand.
TGGCGGCCGAACAATTCTTGCGCAGCGGCCACATCGACGAAGGCATCAGAAACCTGCGGGTGGTGCTGGGTACCAGTGGCATAAGATACCCCAAGACTCTCGCCGCCACTTTGGCGGCGGTGGGCTGGGCCCGGATGCGGGTGCGGCTACGCGGCGAGCGCTATCGGCAGCGGGATGCCGCTACCCTCTCGGCCCGGCAACTACAGCAGCTCGATCTGTCCGCCATCGCCGCCACCACCCTGGGCATTTGCGACACCCTGCGTGGCGCCTACTTCTCGGCCCGCCACCAACTGCTGTGCCTGGCCTCGGGCGATCTGCCGCGCATCGGCCGCGCCTACGCCACCGAAGCGCTTTTTTCCTGCTTGTGGGGCCCGGCTGGACGCCGCCGCGCCGAGCGACTGATTGGAAAATCCCGCGCCATTGCCGAGCAAATCCAGGTCCCGTCTGTTTTTGGCGACGCGGAATTCGCGGCCGCCTTGACCCATTACCAGGCCGGCCAGTGGGCCCAAGCCCGGGATGCGGCCACCCGGGCCACCGACATTTTTCGCAACCAATGTCGCGGCCGGGCTCACGAAATCAATGCGGTCAGTATGATCAGACTTTGGTGTCTGTGGTGCATGGGCGATATTGCTCAATTTGCCACCGAAACTCCCGAACTGGTGGTCGAAGGCAAGCGTCGGGGCGATCTATATCTGGCCAGCGATTTTGGCAACGGATTGTTGAACCTGGCCTGGTTGTGTCGCGATGACCTGGCCGGCGCCGAAAAGAACGCGGAAGAAGCGCGGCAGCGTTGGGCCCCGCAGGGATATCTCCTGCAACATTACTGGAACTTGCTGACCGCGGCCCACATTGCGCTCTATCGAGACCAGCCCCAGCAAGCCTTTGAAATGCTGGAAGCTGACTGGAGCAAGTTCTGGTGGTCGACCCAGCGCAAAATCAGCCAGGTCAATATCGAAGCTTTGTATCTGCGCGCCCGTTGCGCCATGGCAGCGGCGGCCCACGGCATTGAGCGTGAACGGGCGCTCAAGGTACTGGCCTGGGTGGCAAAAAAACTTAGCCGCAATCCAGAGCCCTCGGCGCGCCCGATAAGCGATGCAACCCAGGCCGCCCTAAGCGCCCTGAGGGGAGACAAAACCCGCGCCATCGAAACCATGCTGGCCGCGGCCCAGGGCTTCGATGACGGCGCGCAAAAGCTATTTGCGGCCGCGGCCCGTTTCCGGGCGGGCAAGTGGATGGACGGTGCCCAGGGCGAAGAACTCTGGCAAAGGGCAGAACGTTGGATGGCAAACGCCCAAGTCGGCCGCCCCGATCGCATGGCGGCCCTGCTGGTGCCCGACATACCCTGATTGCGGACCACGGTCCCAACTGCTACGGGTTTTTCTTGTGTCGTTTTTCTGCTGGGTTTACAATAGAGTTAAGTAAAAATATCGCAGAGTCGTAGGGTAGTTAGACAGGCAGTTGTGCTCGCTGCCACAGTGACCATGGCAGCGAGCCTATTGCTTTGTTGACGCATCTCGGCAGGCACCTCGTTTACCTCCCGCGCTTCAGATTGACAAATGGGGTAGCAGTTTGTCCAAAAAGTCCGACAGCTACAGCACCAGCAAATCGCAGCACTCGGCCATATCCACGCCGGGCCTGGCGCTGACCGAGGAGACGGCGCGGCTCGAGCCGGGGATGAATGTCGGGCGGTATTTGCTGAAAAAAATATTGGGCACGGGCGGCATGGGCAAAGTCTTTCGCGCCCTGGACCAAGAAAGAGAAACCGAGGTCGCGCTCAAGATCATGAAGGCGGTCAACCCCGCGGCGCTGCTCTTGTTCAAGAACGAGTTTCGCGCCCACGCCCACGTCACCCACGTAAACCTGGTGGAACTGCACGAATTGGTGGCGGAAGAAGGTCTTTGGTATTTCACCATGGAACTGGTAGAGGGCATGGGTATTTTGCGCTATGTCCGCGGCGAGGCCGTCTACGGCGAAATGACCGAATTCGAAAAGTCCTTGTCCGACGATTCCCTGTCGGCAGGCTCCCCCGCCCAAGACAATATACTCGATACCGGCGGCGACTCGGTCGAAAACACGGTCGGCACTTTTTCGACCGACCAGTCAGTCCCGGGTTCGGGAACCGGTTCGCAACGTGAATACCCGCCCCTGGCCACCCCGGATCAGCTCGATCGATTGCGCGCCAGCCTCGGACAACTGGTCGAAGGCTTGGGCGAAGTCCATCGCGCGGGCCTGCTGCACTGCGATATCAAACCGCCCAATGTGTTGGTCACTGCCGCGGGCCGGGTGGTGATTCTCGATTTTGGGATCGTGACCAAGATTCCTAAAAAAGACGACAAAAAAGGAGGCCGGGTAAGCGGTACGCCCGCCTATATGTCGCCGGAGCAGGCCGGCGGCTTGCCCATGTCTCCGGCCAGCGACTGGTACAGTGTCGGGGTCATCTTGTATCAGGCCCTCACCGGACGACTGCCCTTTCGGGGACGATCCCATGAGATCATGAGGGACAAACAAACCAAAGATCCCGACCCCATCGAAGGACTACCCTCTTTTTTGCCGCAAGATCTGGCCGCTTTGGCCACCGAGATCCTGGAACGCAACCCGGCCGATCGACCGGCGGCCGACGAAATATATGCCCGGCTGCAGCGAACCGATTCCGCGGAACAATCCATACGCACCGCGGCCGATCCGGGCGCCTTGGCCTCGGCCGGCGTGCTGTTTGTGGGCCGGCAACAGCAACTGGGTGTCTTGGGCGAGGTTTTCGCCACCGTGGCCGAGGGCCGACAGCGCACGGTTTTTCTGCATGGCACTTCCGGTATGGGCAAGACCGCCCTGACCGAGCATTTTTTGGACCAGCTGGAAAGCAAGGAAAGCGCGGTGGTACTGCGCGGCCGTTGCTATGAGCGGGAAAGCGTTCCCTATAAGGCCCTGGACAGTCTGGTCGACGCACTGGCACAGCACTTGCTTGTGCTCCAGCGCGAGCCGGATCATGGGCTGGAATCCTTGGACTTGGTGTCTTTGGCCCGACTATTTCCGGTTCTACGCCGCTTGGATCAAGTGGCCGATGACAGCACGCAACTAGACGAACCAAGCGATCTACAGGAGCTTTGGCAAAAAGCAGCCGATGCCCTGCGCGCCTTGCTGGCCCATTTGGCCCAACGCAAAACCCTGGTTCTCTACATCGACGACGTACAGTGGGGGGATGCCGACAGCGCCCATTTGCTTAATGAAGTCGTGGGTCATGCCCCGGCCCCACCCATCCTATTGCTAACCAGCCATCGCACCGAAGAGGCCAAAGATAGCCGCTTCCTGCAAATCCTCTGGGATCAAATCGAACCCACCGAACTCGAAGTCGGGCCGCTGGCCTCGGCAGATGCCCGCGAGCTCTCGCTGGCCTTGCTTCGGCACCAACAGGCCGACCAAGAAATCGATGCCGATCGCATTGTGGGTGAAGCCGGCGGCAGCCCGTTTTTTGTGCTGGAGCTTTCCCGGCACTTGCTGGAGCAGCGCTACTTGAAACCAGGTGGTGATGCGGCCGTAGAGTTGACCCTGGCCAAGGTATTGCAAGCCCGCTGCGCCGAATTGAGCCCAGAAGTGCGCAAACTTCTCGAAGCCATTGCGGTCGCCGGTCGACCCATCTCCCAGGAGAGAATCAAGCAGGTGGCCGGTTTGGCTATGGGTGATTTTCGTTCCATCTCCATTCTGCGTCACCGACACATGGTTCGCACCCAGGGCCCCCGGACCACCGACCTGGTCGAGATGTATCACGATCGCATCCGGCAACATGTAGCGGGCTCGTTAAGCAAGGATGCGCTGCGCCAATACCACCAGCGACTTGCCGAGGTCCTCGAGGCCAGTGGGGCCCGCGATGCCGAATGGATCGCACTCCATCTGGAAGGTGCCGGCCAAACCGATCGGGCGGTGGAATATCTGGTGCAGGCGGCAAAAAATGCCGACGCCATGCTCGCCTTTGACCGCGCCGCCGCCCTCTATCAGCACGCCATCGAACTCAAGCCGCCGCCGGCAGGAGATATCGCCCTGCCCAGCGCCTTGGCCAAGAGCCTGGCCAATGCCGGCCGGGGCGCGGAGGCGGCCGCCGTTTATCTCGCGGCCGCCAAAGAGGCAAGCGATCAAGAACGAATCGAGCTGCAGCGATTGGCGGCCGAGCAATTCTTGCGCAGCGGTTACATCGACGAGGGCATCAACAACCTGCGCGCCGTGCTGGGCGCCATTGGCTTGCGGTATCCCAAAACTCCCGTCAGCACTTTGGCGGCGGTGGCCTGGGCCCGGATGCGGGTGCGTATGCGCGGCGAGCGCTATCGACAACGGGATGCCGCCACCCTCTCGCCCCGGCATCTACAACAGCTCGATCTGTCCGCCGTCGCCGCCTCCACCTTGGGCATGTGTGACACCCTGCGCGGCGCCTACTACTCGGCCCGCCATCAATTGCTAAGTTTGGCCTCCGGCGATTTGCTCCGCATCGGGCGCGCCTATGCCACCGAGGCTCTCTTTTCCTGCTTGTGGGGCCCGGCCGCCCGCCGGCGCTCCCAACGCTTAATCGAAAAATCCTTCGCCATCGCCGAGCAAGTCCAGGTCCCCATTGCTTTTGCCTACCCAGAATACGCGGCGGCCTTGACCCATTACCAGGCCGGCCTTTGGGCCCAGGCTCGGGATGCGGCCAGCCGGGCCATCGACATTTTGCGGCACCAGTGCCGCGGGCGCGCCTATGAAATTCATGCCGCCAGCATGGTTCGGATCTGGAGCCTCTGGAGCCTGGGTGAGATTCGCCAATTCGCCACCGAGGTACCCGAGCTAGTCATCGAAGGCAAGCGCCGCGGCGATCTATATCTGGCCACCGATTTTGGTAGCGGGTCGATGAACCTGGCCTGGTTGTGCCGTGATGACCTGGCCGGCGCCGAAAGGAACGCGGAAGAGGCGCGACAACGCTGGTCACCTAAGGGCTATCAACTGCAACATTACTGGAGCTTGCTGGCCTCGGCCCACATTGCCCTCTATCAAGACCAGGCCCAGCAAGCCTGGGAGATGGTGGAATCCGAATGGCGCAAGTTCTGGTGGTCGACCCAGCGTAAGATCACCCAAGTCAATCTCGAAGCCTTGTATCTGCGGGCCCGTTGCGCCATGGCAGTAGCGGCCCGCGATATCGAGCGCGAACGGGCCCTGGGGGTACTGGCTTCGGTGGCAAAAAAATTGCGGCGCCATCCCGAAGCCTCTGCGTGCCCGCTAAGCATTTTGACCCAGGCAGGCCTCAGCGCCCTGCACGGAGACAAAACCCGCGCTATCGAAACCATGATGGCCGCTGCCCAGAGCTGTGATGAGGCAGCAATGCCTCTTTTTGCGGCCGCGGCCCGCTTGCGGGCGGGCAAATGGATGGGCACGGCCCAAGGCGAAAAACTCGGGCAGACGGCGGAGGATTGGATGCGCACAGAACATATCGCGCGGCCCGATCGAATCGCTGCCCTGCTGGTTCCCGACATTGTTTGATGGGGCTTTTGGCCCCAGGAGGTAAACGGTGCACGAAGATAATCCAAACGCAAAAAACGCCAAAGGCGAAGGCACGCGCAAAGACAATTCCTACGCCCAGACCGCCGAAGGCGGCGGCGTGACGCAAGATTATGCTGATGCCCAGCCCGGCGAGGGCGGTGAGGCAACCAGCTCCCGGTTTGAGATGCGCAAAATCCTGGGAGAAGGCGGGATGGGAGTGGTCTACCGCGCCTATGATAAAGTCCGGCGACAAGACGTGGCCTTCAAGTCCTTGCTCAAACTCGATGGCGGCAAGATTTATCGTTTCAAGCAAGAGTTTCGATCCTTGGCCGGCATCGTCCACGACAATCTAGTCACCCTTTACGAACTACACTCTGACGGTGACAAATGGTTTTTCACCATGGAATTGGTAGAAGGGGTCTCCCTGCTCGAGTTCCTGCGCCCCTATTCCGCCAAGTTGAAAGCCATCAAGGAAGTGTATCTTGCTTCCCAGTTTTCCGAACACGATGACGATACCATGGATGATCCAATCGCCACCCCAATGGTAGACGCCAAGCCAAAAACCGAAGCCGGAGATGTGCCCCCCGCCCACAATCCCAGCATGCGCCGACAGGCCATCCGGGAGGCCAAGGTCATTCGGGAAAAACTGTGGCCAACCCTGCTGCAACTGGCGCGGGGAATCCATGCCATCCATCAGGCCAGCAAGTTACACTGTGATATCAAACCGTCCAATATTCTGGTCGACAAACAGGGCCGGGTGGTGATCTGTGATTTTGGTCTGATCACCGACACCGCGCTCTTGCCCCGGGGCGGTAAGCATGTCTTTGGCACGCCGATTTACATGTCACCCGAGCAGGCGGCGGGCAAAGCCCTTACCCCCGCCAGTGATTGGTACAGCGTCGGCGTGGTCTTGTATGAAATTTTAACCGGCATGGTTCCCTTTGAATCAGCCACTAGTCAAGACACGCTCAGCCGCAAACAAGTTGAGACCGTGCAAGTGCCCCAAGAGTGGGCAGCAGTCAAAGACAAATCCTTGCAGCATCTTTGCATGCGCTTGCTTTCACTTGACCCGCAAGGGCGACCGAGCGGAGAAGAAATTCTGGCCTTTTTTGACCAGAGCAAAGACGGATCGACAAAGAGCCCCGCCCGCCCGGTAGCTCCCTTGATCCAGACCTTTGTCGGCCGGGAGAGGCACCTGGCCAAGCTGCAAGAATCCTTGGCTGCTTCCCGTGAAGGCAAAAATGTCTCCGTCTTCGTCCACGGTCTGTCGGGGATGGGCAAGAGCTCATTGATTCAGACTTTCCTGGACCAAGCCGCCCCGGATGCGGTCTTGCTGCAAGGATGCTGTCACCAGCGCGAGTCCGTGCCCTACAAGGCCCTCGACACCATCGTCGATTCTCTGAGCAATCACATGATGTCTTTGCCCGCCGATCAATCAGAGAAACTGGTGCCGCGTGACATTTCTTCCTTGGCCCGGCTGTTTCCCGTGCTGCAAAGGGTGGCGGGGGTCAAGCGAGCTCTGGAGCAGGCCGATCGGCCCCCGGCCGACCCGCAGGAACTGCGTACCAAGGCCTTTGGGGCCTTGCGGGTCATGATCACGCGCTTGGCCGAACAAAAACAGATCATCTTGTATATTGACGATTTGCAGTGGGGAGATATGGACAGTGCGCCTTTTCTCAAGGATCTGATTCATCACCCGCTGGCACCGCCCTTGTTGATGCTGGGCAGCTACCGCAGTGACGAGGCTGACGACAGCCCGCTTTTGCGCGCTTTGCTCGATCCGAACACCTTGCGCACCTCGGCCGGCGATTTGCGTTATCTGTCGGTCGAATCGCTCAGCCCGGAAAACGCCAAGTTGCTGGCCCAGCAACTGCTGGGTGACAACAACAGTGGCGACCAACAACGCGCCGAGAAAATTGTCGGTGAGGCCCGGGGCAACCCCATGTTCATCGCCGAACTGACCCAGTTTGTACTTGAATCGGGCCTTGAAATCGGCACCCAGAACCTGACCCTCAATGGCGTCATCGCCGATCGGGTCGCCCGCCTGCCGGACGAACCCCAAAAGCTCTTGGCCGCCGCCGCGGTAGCCGGCCGCCCGGTGCCTATCTGGGTGCTGGCCGCGGCTTCCGGCCTGAAAGACGAAGCCTCCACCCTGGCCAAACTGCAAGCCAGCTTCCTGGTGCGTACCCGTGAGGTCAACGGGATCGAAGAAGTCGAGACCTACCACGATCGCATTCGCGAAACCGTGGCCGAAGGGCTTTCCCAAGAAGACTCACGACTGCATCATCGACACTTGGCCCAAGCATTTGAAGAAGCCAATCTTATCGACGCCCCGGCCATGGTTGAACACTGGCTGGCGGCCGGAGAAAAAGAGTTGGCCATCCAATACGCGCGCCAGGCCGCCGAAGAAGCCGAACAAACCGTCACCTTTCACCGGGCCGCCTACTACCTGGGCTTGGTGCTGGACTTGGCCGAATTGAGCGATCAAGACCGGCGCGCCCTGCAGGTCAAACATGCCGATGCCTTGCGCAACGCCGGCAGTCTCGAGGAAGCCGCCGACCTTTATTTGCAAGCCGCCGAGGATGACAGCTCCCTTCGGGGTACCGACTTGCGCCGGCGTGCGGTCGAGTCGCTGCTGCGCAGCCGAAAATTTGACCGGGGCCTGGAACTGGCCCGCGGCGTACTGCGCGAGATTGGCTTGAAGCTGCCCAGCAGTGGCGCCCGCAGTATTCCCAAGATCTTATTACACCGGATTTGGTATGCCATCCGCGGCATCAAGCTCAAGAATCGAGACAAGAAGAAGCTCAGCGCCAAAGATGCGCTTCGGCTCGACGTCTTCTGGTCCTTTTCTTCCAGCATGTCTTTTGTCGATCCCTTCTACGGCATGCTGATTCAAATGCAATACCTGGGTCTCGCCCTCAAGGCGGCCGATCCCTATCATTTCTCCTTGGCCATGGTCACCGAGATCCCGTACCAATCTCTGTCGGGGCACAAGGCCGTTGACCAGGTCAACCGGCTGGGCGAAATGGCACAAAAAATCGCGGATACCCAGGGAGATGGCCCCTCGGGCAGTGTATCCATCGCCCGTGGCTTGGCGGCCTTCTTGGGAGGTAATTTCAAGAAGGGCTGTGAGCTCA
>JAUVBB010000043.1 GCA_030591445.1 Deltaproteobacteria bacterium
ACAACATCCTGGGAACCAAGATGCCATCTGACTCCAAGATCAAGCCCAAAGGCTCCCCCTTTTAACAACTTTCCCTCAGGTGTTTCCAAATTCAGCAACACCTCAGGTCGCAACACGAACCACATAGAATTTCCGATGGCCCGTTCATATTGAATATCAACCAGACCGCCGTAGCTTGGTGGTGCTTTGCTGGCAGATGCCCCGATGCCCAGTGACAAGGCATTTCGATTGGATTGTATTTCAGCCTTCGCCATCATTGGTGCCAGGATAGCGATTGCTAGTAGCCGTAATACAGTGTTCTTCATGGACATTTCACTTCTCCTCTAGACCCATTGCTCCTTGTGATGACGAAACCGTTCCGAGTTTGCGATCGGTTTAAGGCTCTTGAGGATCTGCTGCTGGCGGCGGAAGAAAGGTTCCCTTGGTGCAAGATTCCTTGGCGTCCTCGACGGTTTCGTGTTTGGTGGATGGGTAGAGCCAAATGGTCGAGGTTTTTACCTTGCATCCACCCAGTGTTTCCTTCGTGTCGCAAGGGCTCTGGGACCATTTTCCTCTCATCACCGTCCGGCAAGCCATTCTCCATTGGTCGAGGTTTTCCGATGCGTCGTAGTCGATGCACATCCGGGACTTGTCGCTGGCCACTCCGGCTTTGCAGCTGGCCACCCCCCCCTTCTCCTCATCATCGCATGAGGCAAGGGCCGTGGCGGCTAGCAAAAGACTGCCCATCCAGAAAAGAAACCCACGCATATTCGCCTCCTCTGGCAAGAAAACCTAAGCGTATCTTTTAGTACTACAGTTACATGAAAACCGGTATTAGAAAACGCGAGGACAGGGTAAAGTTTTCAAGGTTCATAAGTTCACGAATGGGAGGATGCCAATGGATTTGACCGAGCGAGTTCCCTTGGGCAGGACCGGGCTGATGGTGAGTAGGATGGGCTTGGCGTCGGGTTACGGGGTACCCACCGCTGCCATCGAGAAGGCCTTTCATGAGTATGGGGTCAACTACTTCTATCTGTCTTTGCTCAAACGGGGTCACATGGTGCGGGCCATTCGTAACCTGGCGCCCAAGTACCGCGACCAGTTGTGCATCGTGTTGGCCAAGCCGACCTCCGGGGGGTATTTCCTGCAGAGCTTTGTGGAGCGTTGGCTCAAGAAGCTCAAGATCGAACAAGCCGATTTGTTGGTCTTGCAAGATCTGCGTAAACCTACCGAGCCCAAGCTCCTCGAACGGGTGCAAGGAGTCAGAGACAGCGGCAAGGTGCGCTTCGTGGGCATGTCCGGTCACGACCGGCCGCTATTCGGCAAGATGGCCCGTGGTGAGGTGAAGGTGCCGGTGGATTTCTTTCAGGTTCGATACAATGCCGTGCATCCGGGAGCGGAGCAGGATATCTTTCCGCACTTGCCGCGGGAGGAGCGACCGGGCATCGTGGTTTTTACCGCCACTTGCTGGGGCAAGCTGCTCAAGCCCAAACTCCTGCCCGCCGGCGAGCGCCCGCTGGCGCCGGCCGACTGTTACCGATTTGTTCTCTCCCATCCCGACGTGAACGTCTGTGTCACCGGCCCCGCCACTGCCGCCCAGATGGAGGACAATCTCCGGGCCCTGGCCGCCGGGCCCTTAGACCAGGAAGAGATGGCCCGCGTCCGGCGCATCGGCAAGCATATCTACCATAAAGACGGTTCAGCTCCCTTTCTGACCCGCTGATTAAAGGCTCACCCGAAATCAAGCGGCCTTCGCTTTGGCTCCAATAGAAAGTAAACCGGTGACGGTTTTAAGTTTTTAAGTTTTGAGCTTCTTGAACCCGTCCTCCATTTTTGCTGGAGGTCGCAGGTTTCACCCGCGGGAGCATCCATCGTGCTGTGCTTTTTGGTGTTATCGGCTGAGTGATTCCAAATATTGGCGGGCAAGTAGGACTTGGCAGTTTTTTTGGTGCCGTTCTTGTCGGAGTTTGTGGACCAGTTGGATTCCGGGTAGGCCGAGGCGTTCGGAGAAGTAGATAAGCTGCCTATCGAACTGGGAGCTTGCGTATTTGGCCTCGATTAGAAGGTGGGCGCGACCTTCTACGGCCAGGCAGAAATCAACCTCGCGACCGTCCTTGGTTCGAATGTAGTGTAGGGTGTGTTTCTTTCCTAGTTGATCGGTTAAGGCAAGTTGGTTTTTCAAAAGACTGACCGCCAGCAGATTTTCGAAACGGGCGCCGGAATCTGCGTGTACCATGCCGGTATCGTAGAAATAGATCTTGGTATCTTTTTTTAGGGTGCGGGCTACATTTTTCTCGTAGGTGAATACCCGAAAGACAATAAAAAGAGCTTCGAGGATTTCTACGTATTTGCGCGCGGTGTTGGGGGACACACTCAGATCTTCCGCGATGGATTGGTAGGACAGACGCGATCCTACTCGGTGCCGAAGCAGGTCGAGCAGCAATTGCATTTCGCGTAGACGGTGGATATTGGCAAAGTCGCTTACGTCGCTACGGATTAATCCATCGGCATATTGTAGGCGCCAGCGATTGGCATCGTTGTCGTCCGTTGCCAAAAGCGGCTCGGGAAACCCACCGCGCTGCATGAGCCGATCCAGATCGCCGGCCAATTCTGTTCCGGCCAGTTCGCTGGGCGAAAATGGCATCAGGCGGTGAGCAAAGAACCGGCCGGCCAAAGAATCTCCGGTTTGGCGGAAGGTGTCTAGACGGGCACTGCCAGTGACCAGAATGCGCATGTTTTTGGGGCGGGTGTCATAGACACCTTTAAGCCAGTTTTTCCAAGCGGGCATTTTGTGGAGCTCATCCAAAACCAGAAGATGGGTATCTGGAGGCCAACTTAAGCGCTTAATGATCTCGCGATCTTCAAACGAATCATAATTGAGTAGTACTGACTTATCGTATGATTCCGAGATCTTAGTTGCTAGCCAGGTTTTACCAACCTGCCGAGGACCGACCAGGAAAACCATTTTCTTATCAAGATCTTGCCGGATTATCTGCTCTTGAGTTCGTCTCATGCGACTATTCTACACGCAAATGCAGTTTGGTCAAGACCATTCTGCAAAACGATGCTTGTTTGACGAGGTGGGGGGACTTTGGCGGGGGAGCTTGGCACCCAGATGGCTGGGCCCGATCCGGCCATTCCATTCTGGCGAAATCGTTACTCGCCTTTCGGTGGTAGTGGGGTAATTCTACCTGGCCTTTTCCCGTTAGGACTCGAAGCAAGCTTCAGCGAAACGAATGCCTCGTGCCAAAACTATCGAAACTCGAGATCCTCATGCAAGGTTTTTGCACGGACCCCCTATCTTTCAGATCTTCCCGAGATTCTTGAAGAGGCTTTGGTTCGTGACAAGGTGTTGAGTTCGGCGGGCAATCTTCATAGGATGATGACCAGCTTTTCTTATGGAGGGAGCAAATGGAATCCAGATTCTCGCTTTTGGCGGTGGGTGTTTACCTGTTGTTGGTCTTACATACGGCAAGTGCCGGTGCTGAGGGTCGGGCAACCATCAAGCTGGAGGGAGTGCCCGACCGGCTCGAGTTTCCTATTGCTCGGGGCAGGAATCTGGTTCTGACCGCTACCGTGAGAGGTGGCGTGGCACGATCGGTCTGGCTTGCTCGGCAGTCGGGTGATTCTGGCCGGGTCATGCTCACGGCTGTGGACGAGTCAATCTTCCAAATCAATCTGGTAGATCCTGCGGTCGGGCGCTTGCTGAAATCCGGCGGGCAGGGCGGGAAATTTCAGATGTTTGCCGAGTTGGAAGACGGCCGGGTCATCGCTACCATTCCGGTTTACTTTAGCGAGGCATACCGCGATCTGCCGAGCCCCTTGGTGTACTTGATCGCTAAGGACGGCAAGGCAGAGCAGCTAGACCACTGGTCAGAGGAGAGTGAGTGGCTGGATCCGGCGGCGATCATGCGCATTGAGCTCCGCCACCCCGAGCAGCCACCGATCTTGGCGACTACCGAATGTGCCGGGCGTATTTATAAGTTCAAGCGCTTAGCATCGGGTTCCCTGGCCTTGCCAATGACCAAGGAGCTGCGTGAGGCTTGGCGAAAACAGGTGATACTTGAACTACGCTATAGGCACGGGGGAACTAACGAAAAACAGCGCATTGCCAAGAATCTTTTTTGTGTCCCCCAGTCCCTGGTCATGAAGGGCAATGTGCTTCGACTAACGATCCGGCAGCGAGGGTCTGCACCCATTCCTGGCTTATACACATTTTTGCGGGTGCGTGTCGGTGACATCACCCGCGGGCAGATGATGCTCAGTCTTACCGACGGCATGCAAAAGCAGCTGATTGGCGAGGTGTCAGCCAAGCGGGGCGATGTTTTCAGTTTTGACCTGGGGCTGGGGAATTACCACCTGGCGGTAGACGCCCTGGTGAACCAATTGATTGGCGCCGATCACTGCGAGCTGGCGGTTTTCGACATGCAGCCCGCCGTGCGCGCCAAGATCGAAGCTGCGCTACGCGCCTTGGCCAGCGCCGAGGTAAAGGTTTTGATAGCGGGCAAGGAAATGATCGCCAAGCAGGGAGCCGACCGTATCCGCAAGCAATTTGAAAATGAGGGCCCTCGGGTGGAGACCTTCAAACAGTTCCTGAAACAGTTTGCAGCCACCGCCAAGATCAAGAGCCCGGATGGTGAAATAGTCCCGGCCACAAAATGGCTAAGTAAAGCAGGGAAAAACGGGTCAGACACCAGTCAATAAAGACGGTTCGGCTCTCTTTCCGATCAAGCCGCCTTCGCTTTGGCGCCAATGTAGTTAGTTACCTCTCTGATCTCGGCTTTGAACTTTTCGAGATCCACTTGCATGCCGTTGATGTAGGTGGACCAGCCGCCGCTTGATTTGGCGATGTGTACCGCATCTTCGATCTCGGCAGTGGTGGCTCCGTGGAGTTTGGCCAATTCGGTGTGGAAGAAGGAGCAGTATTGGCATTTGGTGGCCGCGGCGATGCCACCACCGATCAGCTCTTTGTATTTGGCGGGGATGGCACTCTCTTCCAGTTGGAGGCGTTTGAAAAGTTGCCATTCCAGTTCCAGACTAGAGTCTGGAATACTTTTGAACATGGACGGAACCGCTCCCAGGGTAGACTCCATATCTTGGTATATTTCTTGTTTGTTCATGGTCGTATCTCCTTAGCTTTCTAAAAAAGCTGATTGGATTTAGAAACTGGTCTGGATGCGGGTAAATATGAACACCGCATGAGCACAAGCTGGGTCCGAAACCGCTCCTGTCAACTTGCTTCAGGCCCGATTGCAAGAAAACGGGAAAATTGAGGGCTTCGTTCCGCCGGAAAGTCATATGGATATTTTCGTATGTTTGTGCTCTATTTGGTCTGGTCGGTGATGTGATCGAGGTGAAAAAATATGAGCAAGATTTATCCTGACTGCCTTGCCATGGGGGCTCTTTCCGGAATTCTCTTCTCGTCCTGATGATCTCCAAGACTCCCGCCAGAAACGGTAACTTGGTTCCCTTGCTTTGGCATGCGTCCTTTTTGGCCTTGGCATCCAACTTCATGGACGTGGACACCATCATCCCCTCCATGCTCATCAAGGCCGGCGGTAATGAAATTCACCTGGGCTTCATGACCGCCATCATGCTGGGCGGGTCCAGTTTATTTCAGCTCTTCTTCGCCGGATTGATCTCTCACAAACCAAGAAAGAAAAGGTTTTTGCTCTGGGGCATCAACCTGCGGATCGTCGCGCTTTTTGCCCTGGCCTTGTTGTTCTACCATTCGGACTCAATGGGGCAGGGGCTTCTGATTTTGTTCGTCTTTGTTTTTATCTCTCTGTTTTCTTTCAGCGGCGCCTTCGCCAACATTTCTTATGTGGACATCGTGGGCAAGTCCATCAGGGGACCCACACGCAAAACATTTTTTTCCGCCAAGCAGGTCATCTTCAGCGCAGGCGTCTTCGTCTCAGCCTTGCTCGTGCGCGAATTGTTGGTCATGCTGGACTTCCCCAACAACTACGCCTTTTTGTTTGTACTGGCTTCGGCCTTGCTGTCGGTCGCGTCTTTGGGATTCTGGCGCCTGCATGAAGAGCCGACCCGGGCCGCAAAGAAAAAAACCTTGCTGAAGTTCCTGACGATGATCCCCGCCGAAGTCCAAAACAATAAGAACTTGAAATACTACCTCTTGCTGATCAACAGCCTGGGTTTGGGCTTGAGCACCCTTCCTTTCATTATCTATTTGGCCAAAGAAAACTTTGGCCTGTCTTATGCCCTCATCGGCAATTTCTTGTTACTAAAAACCCTCGGCATGCTGGTGGCCGGCCTGTTTTTGTTGAAATTCTCCAAACGGTTCCAATACCGCCACCTATTGATGATCAGCTTGGCCTTGGCGGCTTTCATGCCCATCGCCAGCTTGCTTTTTCGGGATTCGGCCGTGGCCTATCAATCCATTTTTGTTTTCGCGGGCATATTCATGGCGACCTACAAAACCGCCATCGAGGGCATCTTGTTGGAAATTTCCACCGACGAAAACCGGGCCACCTACACCGGCATCTCCGGGGCCGGCAACATCCTCACCACTCTCTTTCCGCTGGTAGCGGGATTCTTGATCCTAAGCCTTGGCTACGTCCCCGTCTTCATCGCAGTGAGCCTGGTTATCCTGTTGAGCTTCTATTTCGTGCTGAACATCGATTGCACAAAAAAGGTCGACAAATAAATCAGAGGTAGGTCTGTTTGGATTATTCGGGACAGCTTTGCAGGCTTAGAATGAAGCTGTCAAAAAAGCCGTTGAGGAAGAGCTGGTTCGGATTGTTGCCCCAGATTTGGTAGTAGCTCAGGCTGTCGGTCGGTTGGTGCGGGAGGGGGAGCCATTGATGGCCGTTCCACTGGGCAATTTCTTGCATCACGCTGTCTGGATCGGTGGGATCTGGGACCTTGGTGTTGAGGTAGACATGGTTGGCATCGAGGCCATGAATGCTTAGGAAATAGGGTGATTCATGGTGGTAGTTCATGGGTGCAAAACTTTGCCCATCAGAGTGGATCACAAAGCGGGACCTTTCGTTGTCGTACGACTCAAGACAGGCCCCGGCCTGCCCTCCGCACTGGACGGTGTTCCATTCCAGGGTCAGGGGCTGGACCAGGGCGAAGACCTCGCCGTTGGCCAGCGCGGTGGCTTGGGTGATTTTGTGGGTTTCTCCAGTACAGGCGTTGCGGATGGTGGAAAAATCCGGGTCACTTTCATCGATGCAGGCTAAGAGTTTGCCCTGCAAAACCTGGGGCAAGCTGGCCCGGCCGGTATCTACTTGGCTCCAGTTCTCCCCATCATAATGCCAAAAATCTTCGCCGTTGCGCCCGAGTACATACACATCTTCGGGCCCGGAGCCAAAAACCTTCGAAGGCATCGAGGTCATCAGGGTTTCGAGTTGTTCAACCCGTTGCCAGCTACCATCGGCTTGCCGACGCAAAATAGTGGCCGGGTTGCCCGTGCCTACCGCCCAGAGATTGTCCGCGGAGGTGCCCCAGATGGATTGCAGGTCTTGGTAGTCTTGTTTATGCTCGACCAGTTCCCAGCTGGTGCCCGTCGAATGCAAGATCAGGCCATTGTCGCCCACCGCCCAAAGCTCGTCGTCGGCCAGGGCCAGGATGGCGCGGGGGTATAATCGGTAGCTAGGATCCAGCGGGGCCAGATCTTGGCTGCTCCATTCGCCGTTGAGGTAGCTGACCATGTGGGCATGGATGTTTGACACCATGAATACCAGTTTGCCACCGGGAGTGACGGTGCCTGGGCCCACCCAGCCGGGCACCAATACGTCGATTTCGGGCTGCCAAGTCAGGCCACGGTAGCGAGCCAGGTATCCTAGCTGCGCTCCGTATAGGATGTCGTCTGTCGAATAGGCTCCCAGGGCGTGAACCTGGGCGGATTTTAGGTCAGTTAGGTCTGAGCGAAGGATCTCGGGCGTTGGACCGTCCGGGTTGGTGATGGTCAAGAGTTGGATCGTGTTTGACTGCGGAGAGTTGTTCACGACAATGGTGCCCAGTAGCATGGGCGGCTGATCTGGGTTCTGGCTTAGTTCCAGAGCGCCAAGCGAGGCATTGTCAAGCAAAGCCGGGCTGAAGTCAGTGAACAGGAAAGTCTGGAGATTCTCATCCCAGTCAGCTCTGATCAACGCGTCGTAGGTCTCCAGCCAGACGGATTGAGCACTGATGGGCACCAGCCGGCGGGGGGCGAAATGAGGATGGAGGTCATAGCGTTTCCATTCAACCCCGCTGCGCCAGTCGTTGCCGTCGAGCGCATCGACCGTAAACATATCGCTAGTGTAGCTGCCGGCAAAGACGCGGGCGGGATTGTCCGGAGCCATGCGGATGGTCAGAACTGTATCCTGGGGCTCTTGGCCAGTGGACAAAAGCCAGAACCAGCGCTGATTAGGATCCAGTTCTCCCGCTTCGGCGTCATAATGCCACAACTCCACGGAGGCAGTACCGGTGATGGGCTGACGGTTTATCAGCAACAGACCTTGGGTATCGCTCAGCATCAAGAGGTCGTCGCGACTGACCATCTCCATTTGATCGTTTTGCTCTCGGGGTAAATGATTTTCCGGATCGGCGTCAAACCAGTGGCTGCCATCCCGGGTGGCCACCAGGGCGTTGTAGCCCATGGCCATGGCCGCGGTTCCGACGCCATCGATTCGGGACAGACTGCCGGCGCCGGTGTCGGTGCTTTGCCATTCGGCTCCGTCGTATGACAGCGCCAGGCCCATGGAGGTCACCGCGTAGGAGACCTGCGGATCGGTCGAACGCCAGATGTCAGTGATATCCCCCAACATGCGATCCGGATAAAGAAGCTGCCAGCCGGCCGGCAGCACTTCCACCCCCGCCGGGGCGAGATGCTCGTCCTGCCCCCCGGGACCGCTCACGTTGAGGGCCAGGTCGTAGATCCCAGGTTCCGTGTAGGCGTGGCTGGTCTGGGCCTGGTCGGAGGTCTCCCCGTCACCAAAGCTCCAGCGCAACCAGTCAATTTCACCAGACAAGGTGGCCGACACCTGCAGCTCTTGACTGACTTCCAGGCATTGGGGCGAGATGCTGACCGCTTCGATCTGGGGAGGCTGCCCGCAGATGTCATTCGTGCCACATACATTATCAGCCGCACAGATGTCCAAGCCCGCGCAGGATCCGCCGTGGCAGCTCGGGCCACTGGGATCGCAAGTGTAAGGCGCGCAATCGGTCACGCTAGGGCTTGCTTCACAGCCGCCAGCCCCGTTGCAAAAGTAACTTAGAAGACTGTCGCCACTACATTCGCCATCGCTACAGGCCGTATCCGCGGCCGGATATTCACAGCCACCCGCCCCGTCGCAGCTTCCGGCGCAAGACCCCTGGCCGCCACAATCGTCTGCTACTGCCGGGGTGGCGGGCAGCGGACTGCACGTTCCCTCGGCACCGGCCAGATTGCAGGCCTCACAGAGCCCGTCACAAGCCGTGGCGCAACAGACCAGATCCACGCACAAAGCACTCTGGCAATCACTGGCCTGCGTGCAAGCCTCTCCATCCAAGGCGCCAGTAGAGCTTCCGCCACATGCGCCAAGCGTCAAGACCAGTAACAGGCAGCCCATGGTGAGCAAAGACTTGAACATAGTCATAGGGTCACTCCCCCCCCAAGTGTTGGATGAATGAGATCGCATTATGAGTCTTTCCAGTCGTCTCCTTTGAGCAGTCCGAGGATTTCCGAGCCGGTGCGAACTACGATGTTGTCTTGGGCGATGAGGGACATCAGTTTCTGCAGGAATTGCGCGGGGGCTTCCGGGTCCATGTTTTTGCCGCGATAGACTTTGGGCAAGGGGACGTCGATGAGGGTGACGCCGTGCTCGGCGCGGGCAAACCAGGCTTCGGGGCTCATTTCTTCCAGCATTCTTTTCATGTGGTCGTTTTCGTCGAGGACTTCAGAGCGAAAACGGCGGATGCCGCGTTCACGGGCGGCGGCAATGATACGTTGTAGCAAGATGGTGCCCAGGCCTTGGCCATGGCAGGAGTCGACTACCGCGATGGCCGGTTCGGCCACGGTGGGTTCGTCGATTAGGCGATGGAAGCGGGCGACTCCCAGGCCTTGGTGTTGCCCGTCTGCGGTCAGGATGCCAGCGGCGATGGCGACGTGGTTTACGCCATCGACATTGACCAGGCGTTCCAGGTCTCGCTCAGAGAGGCTGGACTTGGCGGTGAAAAAACGCAAATAGCGCGAACGTGGCGATAGGTCGGCAAAGCCGCGGCGCAATGCGTCTTTGTCGCTGCGCTGGAGCAGGCGCAGTTGGACCGGGGCGCCGTCTTTGAGCTTTACTTCTTCTAGGTAAGACGCATCGTATGTTAAGGAGTCTTGGTCCATAAGGACTTTTTACCTCATTTGGGAGGCTTGGGCTATAAGAACCGGGAGACCAGAGTGCCGACGGTAGGTTTTTCAGAGTTGATCACGCCCGCGGAGGCTTTTGCCCGGCTCGGTGACGTCTTTTGTCAGCGCGAGACCGCGGGCACTCAGCTTTGGCGGCGACTGCTCGAAAGGGAGGGCTTGCCGGACTTCGGGCGCCGGCAGACGGTGGTGCTGACCGGGGAGAAGAAAGCCAACCTTCTGGAACTGGCCTATTGCCGGCGGATGGTTTGGCGCGGGGAGTCCTTTTATGCGGTTTTCTTGCACGATCCGGACCCCGAGGAAATGGCGCGCGCGGCTCGCCGATTTTGGACGGGGCCGGAGCAGAGTTCGGCCTCGACAACAATGGCCGAGATCTGGGATGCCTTTTTTCTGCATGTCTATCTTCACGAGCTGGGTCACATTGACTTCGCGCTGAAGTGCGGTTGGCGGCTGGCCATCGAAGGGCACGAGGAGGCAGCCCGGGATTATTCTCGGCGGTGGATGAGTCGGCTGCTGGGTCAGGAACTGCTTCGTGGTTCTGGGCAGTTGGTCCGGATGCTAATCGAAAGCGGATAGGGGGTGTGCTTAATGGTCTTTGAGCAGTCCCTTGGCCAGGGCCGGGTTGAGCCGCTGGCGGTGATCGCGATCGTTCATTTTGATCGAATGCTGACCATCGGAAATCGACCAGCTCCAGGAGCCCTCGTCGTTGTCATCTTCGTCCGGCAGGACGATGCGCACGGTCAGTTCGTTCTGGGGACTGACCTCGAAGGGCTCGTCCAGGGAGAAGTACACCTGGTCCCAGTGGGTGGGCGAATTGTGGGGGCCGGTGCCCAAATTGATGCCCGGTGCCACTTGGGCGCTGAACCAACCGCACAAACCATAGATGGTGGCTTCCCGGTCGGGTACGACTTTTCCGGTAAGTTCACTGGGCGGGGCCTGGATGCTGTGCATATCCAGATGGCCCATGTCGACGGTGGTGGCCATGATCTGGTTGGGCAACACACTTTCGACTTCGGTTTGGTGATAAGGGTCGCTGGCAATGGGTCCAAAGTCGATGCCATAGGGGTTGAGCTTGAGAAAGGAAAGATCTTCGTAGAAGCTGTCATCGGTGACCAGGCCCACATGCAGGGAAATTTCCCCGGGAATCATGATGCCGCCCTTGGCCAGGAAGCGATCGCGGACCTGCAGCAAGGGGCCGAGCATGGCTTCGCTGAAGATAAAAGTCCCCATCCACTCGGAAACCAAGATATCGACTTTAGTGTCGATCTCCAGATCCTTGTGACTATTGTGGTGAAACTGGATATTGTCGATCTGGTTGCATTTGGCTACCGCCTGGGCCATTTCGATGAAGTGCGATTGATCAACGGCGTAGACTTGACCGGCGCCAAAGCGGGAGGCGAAAATCGACAAGATACCGGTTCCACAGCCAAAATCCAGCACCCGGCAGCCGGGGGTAACCGCTTGGCGCAGGGCGCGCTCGTAGGCCTCGGTGCGCACCACATCTTGCAGCATCATCTTGTGGGTATCTACATCCTGGTAAGAGCCGAAATAAGAGTCATTGACAGTCATGGAGTTTTCCCTATTAGAATGGCCCACACTTTTTGGGTCGTTTTGTACCCTCTTAGCTGAAGGTGGTTGTTTTCGCAAACTGTTTGGAGGCTAAAATGAAACATATCCTTAATCTTGCCAAAATCCCCAAGAGTAGTGTGGACAGCCTGCGGCTGATAGCCGAGCGTCAGATCAGCCGGCTAGAAAGTCGCCTGCGGCGTTTTTCCGACGGCCGGGCGCGATTGTTTTTGATCGTACAGCCGGGCGGGCGTGAGGCCAAACGCTATTCGGCTCGCATCGTGTTGAAGCACTCTACCGATGTGATTACCACCTTGAACGAATCCTTCGATGGTCCCGAGGTGGTTTTGCGCGCGGCCTTCGAGCAGATCGACGCTAAGCTCCAACGTCACCTGGAGCGCTTGCGTCGGTCGCGGCGCCAGCGGCGCAAGAGTCGACAGCAACAATGGTTGCAAAAGGTCCAACCCGACCTCAACGCCGCGGTCGACGCCGAGCAGCGAGAAGTGTTCGATGCGCTGCTGCGCTCGCAGCTCGACATGCTTTATCGCACCGCCGAGCAGATGATTGAAATCAAGCAGGCCGAGGGCCGCCTGCCCGAGGGTGTCTTACCGGCCGCCGAGCTCATCAATGAGACCATGATGCGCGCCTGGAATGAATATGGCCGTAAGGACGAAAACTTGCCCTTGGACCTGTGGCTGACCCGCCTGTTGCGAGAGTCCCTGGCCGCCGAGACGCTTAAGTCCGAAAGAAGTGAGCCCCAAAACGAAGTGCCCGAAGAGCCTCGGGCCGAACCGCTAGCTGACACCGATCAGGATTCGGACCAATGGTGGTCTGCGAACGTTGATCGCCCCAGCCGGATCCTGTGGGAAGATCTCCTTCCCAACGAGGAGATGCCCGAATCCTTCTCCGGTCTGTCGCTGGACGATGCCCGCCAGACCTTGCTCTCCGCCATCACCCGCCTGGCCCAACCCGGCCGCGATGTCCTGACCCTCTATGCCTTGCACGGCTACGACTTTGCGGAGATCGAACGCGTTCTCGATTTGCCCGCCGACCAGGTGGAACAAGCCACCGAGCAAGCCCGCAACCAGTTGCGTGAGGTTTTGGAAATTTAAGCATCGCCCTCGGAGGCCCTTGATGACGACTTTGCTGTTGGGTTTGTTTTTGGCCAAGCTGGCAGCAGCAAGCACCGGCGCGCTGTTGGCGGAAGATGCCCAGCCCAGCGAGAAGGCCGGAACCAAGATCTCCGACCCCGCCGAATTGAAGATGCTGCTTGGTACCCATCCCTTTGCCTTACAATGGATCAGCTGGTCCAAGTTCGGCCGGGTGGTGGTTCGGCAGGACAATGGTCGCATCACCCTGTCCGGGGCCCAGGAAGATCGAAAGAACGAGAATTACATTCGCATCGATGGGGTGATTTCAGAGGTAGCCAAAGGCCAGTTTCGTTTCCAGGGTACCATTGTCTACCGGGTTACCCATCTCAACCAAGGACGAGAATGCAAACGCAAGGGCACCATGTTGTTTCGGCGCCGGGGCAAACGCAAGTACTGGCGCTGCATGCAAATGGACAACCCCTGCGATGGCGTGACCGATTACATCGACGTTTACACCCACAAAATCTGAGATTGCCGAAGAAAAACTACGCGCGCCCGCGGCTTTGGCCGGTGGTGATGCCGCCGGCGATCAGGTGAGCCAAACGCAAGGGCTCGGGCAGGTGCCCATGCAGGGTGGTGAGCCGGACAACTTCCCTAGCGGTGCTGAGATTGATGCCAGCGCGTTGGATCCACACCGGGCCGGCTCTCTCCATGGGGCCGGCCTTTTCGATAAGCCGCCAACGACGATCGCCACCGGATACATGGGTCAGTGCCCGGCGAATGGCTTCGAAATCGGGCCGGCGGCGAGCAACGACAATGACTGGCATGGCCAAGGCCTGGGCCAGCCCGTGGATGTCGACCACGTTGAAACCGGCGACCGCGATGCCTTGGAGCAAGACGGCGCGCACACTTTCGGCATGCGGGGAAGATTGAATCATTTCCGTCATACGCCGAGTGGCATTGACGCCGTCCCTGCGGACACTTGCCTTGAGCACCCCGTCGAGTCGGGTCCGGGCACAGACCGCGCCGATCAAGGTCACATTGCCTCTGCTTTTGCGGTCAAAGGGCGCATCGTCGAAGCCGATCACATTGGTGGGCGGGCGAGTCATGGTTCGACTGTATCTGGCCAGCGCTGGCAGTCAAGAGCATCGACAAACGGCAACAAAGCGCGATAGCCTGCCCGCAGTTACAGATCACGCTGGAGCTTGGAGCTCGAATCCATGGCCGACATTGTGCTAGCAACTGCCAACGCCCGCTATAGTCATAGCGCCTTGGGCTTGCGCTGGCTGCAGGCAAACTTGCCACAAGATCGCGAGCAGGTAGAGATTCTGGAGTTTGTGCTCGGCGATTGGCCGGAATCTATTGTCGAGGCCATCCTTTCGCACCAGCCGAAAATTGTGGGCCTGGGGGTCTATATCTGGAACGTGGATCTGATGGGCCAGGTCTGTGATCTGCTCAAGGCCATACACCCGCAATTGCCCTTGGTGCTGGGTGGACCCGAGATGATCTGCGCCCAGAACTTGCCCGCCTTCGCCGACCAGGCTGACTACGTAGTCAGCGGCCCCGGCGAGCGTGCCTTTGCCGACATTTGCCACAGCTTGCTCCCAGGCAAACCACCGCCGGCCGATTTGCGCCTGCCTTATTCGCTTTACAGTGACGAGGACATCGCCCACCGAGTGCTATATATCGAGTCCTCACGCGGTTGTCCTTTTGGGTGCGAGTTTTGCCTGTCGGCGCTCGACCAGCGGGTAGAGCGCTTTGCCATCGACGCGGTGCTGGCCGAATTGGCCGTACTTTGGCAGCGCGGGGCCCGGCGATTCAAATTCGTCGATCGCTCCCTGCATCTGGCCGACAGCACCAAGTTGCTGAATTTCTTTTTGGCTCGAAAAGAAGATCCGCATTTGTTCGTTCATTTCGAACTGGTGCCCGAAGCCCTCTCCGATTCCTTGCTGGCGCAGCTGGCCGAGTTTTTACCCGGCAGCCTGCAACTGGAGGTTGGGGTACAAAGTTTCGACGCCGAAGTATGTGCGCGCATCGGCCGGCGCATCTCGGCTAACAAAGTGGAGCAGGTCTTGGGCCAATTGCTAAGCAAAACCCAAGCCCATCTGCACGCCGACCTGGTGGCCGGCCTGCCCGGCGAAGGTTGGGATTCCTTTCGGGCCGGTTTCGATTCCTTGCACGCTCTCGCGCCCCACGAGATTCAAGTCGGCATATTAAAGCGCCTTCGTGGCGCCCTCATCGATCGGCATAGTGAAAGCTGGCAAATGCGCTATCGAAATGTCGCGCCCTACGACGTCATGCAAACCAGCGCCCTGAGCTTCCTCCAACTACAACGCCTGAAGCGCTTCGCCCGCGTCTTTGATCGCGTAGCCAACAGCGGCAACTTCCAGACCACTGCCCAACACCTGCTAGCCGGCCCCTCCGCCTTTGACGCCGCCATGACCTTTTCCGACACCCTGTTTGCCCGTACCGGCCAAGCCAGCGGCTGGTCCCTCAAGCGTCTGAGTCAGGAATTGTTCGATTATCTATGCCAAGAAAAAACCATGCCCGCCGCCGAGGCCGCCAATTGCCTGGTCCACGATTTCGCCACCGCTGGCAGAACCCGCGGCCTACCCGACGAAATCCGTCGACAGGCCACGGTAACCGCCGAACATGTGCTGAACGCTAACTCTTCTTTACTAGGTTCGGCTGATCGCCAGGCCCGTCACCATTAACATAATGGGGGGAAGGAAAATGAAAAAAGGGCAGGTCTCTGGATGTTTGGAACTTAAACGACGTACAGTCGTCAAGTCCCTTATTTGGCGCGCGATTGGGATTGTGTGGACTTGGATCGGTGCCTACTTCATTATTTTGCTGGTGCCGCCGACATGGAAGAATGCCGCGATCATTGCGACCTTGATTGTGATCTATCATCATTCGACGCGACTCATTATGTACTATTTCTACGAACGCATATGGACCGGCATTTCCTGGGGGAAATACGATCCCGCGGAAGATAGTTTTCAGCCGATGACTGGGCATGACAAGGCCTATTGGGTGCTCGGCAGTTCTGTTGCCATTGGCATTATTTTCTTTCTGATCATCTATGTGGCTCCGTTGATTAAGAAATAGACTGATCGAGAAGGCGCTAGATAGTGGACAAGAGAATGAAAAGAATATTGATACCGATTCCCGCTTATGGCTTTGACCCTACCGAAGCCGCCATTCCCTTCTCAAGAGATGACCAAAGGCATTTAGGACGAGGATTTGTGGTGAGAGACAGAAATTATTTATCGGCACGATGGCCGGGTGACGCCTATAGTTTTTCTCTTGCCTTTATTGACATGGTTCTTGGTGCCACAAACTAACGGACACTATTTTCTTCTTTTGGCGTGGCTCAAGGAAACTGCAAATGGCCGGGGTTCATGATGCCGTTGGGGTCGAGTAGGTGGCGGACGTCTTTGATGATTTGGCGGAAGGCGGGATTGATGCGTTGGGCGTAGCGGTCCCAGACCCATTGGGGGGTTTTGTAGGGGAAGAAGCCCATTTCGATGGCCATGTCGGCTAGTTCTCGGTTGACGGCGCTTATCTGGGCGACTTCTTTTTCGTTGTCGCGATCGAAGACGGTGATCCAGCGCAGCACGCCGAAGTGGCCGGCGCCCATGGGGCGGCAGACCACGACTGGGGGCAGGTTGTGCTTGGCCAGGATCTCGGCGCCTTTTTTGTAGCCTTCGGCGAAGCGGCTGGTGGGGCCGTAGGTGCCCACCCAGGTCAGGCCGCCGCCGGGGTGATCGAGCAGGAAGTCTAGGCGGGTGGGGAACTTGGCGAATTTT
This sequence comes from Deltaproteobacteria bacterium, assembly GCA_030591445.1. Taxonomy (GTDB): domain Bacteria; phylum Myxococcota; class B64-G9; order B64-G9; family B64-G9; genus JAUVBB01. The sequence goes on from JAUVBB010000043.1 coordinate 16,788, forward strand.
CCGAAGCGGGGTTCGATGCGAACCAGTTCGTCTAGATCGAGGGGGCCGTCAAATTTGGCGCCCTGGGCGCGCCACTCGGCTACCATATCGATCAGGATTTCCTGTTTGCAGGCGAAGTCTTTTTCATAGTTGGATGACAGATCGATGTAGATGAAGAGCAGCGGTTCGTTGGGATCGCGGTATAGGGGCCGGTACTCGCCGAAGAGCATCTTGCCCGAAGCCAGCGATAGGGTGCCTACGTCGTCGACCAGGTCTTGCTTGGCCAGATGGTTGCTAAAGCCATAGGCGCTTTCCACGTCGTAGGCCAGCAAGAAGGCCCGTTTGCGGTACTTGCGGCTGGGCCAGAGTTGGACCGCCATCTTGACTACCACGCCGGTGCTGCCCTGGAAGCCTACAAACAGGCCGTTCAAGTTAGGGAAGGGGGCGTTGGTGCAGGGGCGGCCGCCATAGGAGAGGTGGCCGGTGCGTAGGGTCTCGCCATTGGGCAAGATGACCTCGAGGGCGTTGATCCATTGGGAAGCCGAACCGTGGCGTAGCGACAGGTTGGCCAAGCCGTCCATGATGCAGTTGGGCACAATCCCGGTCTCGGGCGGGGAAAGCGGGTAGGCAAAGCGCAGGCCGGGGTGGTTCTGCTCCAGATGGTCTGACATCTGCTGCCAGGTGACCCCCGGTTCGATCAAGGCATACTGATCGGCTTCATTGACCTCGAGTATCTTGTTCATGCGGGTCAGATTCATCACGATGCCGCCCTGTTGGGGTATGGCCAGGCCGCCGAGGTTGGTGTTGGCCACCACGCAGGTGACCGGCACTTTAAGACGGTTGGCCTCGCTAAGCACCGTGCGCACGTTCTCGCTAGACAGGGGATAAACCACCAGATCGGGAAGGCCCGCTGGGTTTTCGGTCATGTCGCGAGCAAACTCCTGCAAGGTCTTGGGGTCGGTGCGAACCAGGTCTTTGCCCATTTTCTGAATCAAGGATGCAACAATTTCCGTGGTCATGATGATTTCTCCGCGGCTAGCAGTTTGAGCATGGGCAGCAGGCGCCAGATCTTGCCGCCTATTTTTAGTTTGCCGGACAAAACCGGGCCCACCATGCCTTTGCCCAAGGATACGCCCAGCAAAGTGTCCATGCTGCCGCGTACCCTTACCGCGGCTTTGCCCTGCTCGCCCACGGTCATGTAGACCTTCTGATCCTTGAACTCCAGGGTGATGCGCATGTCGGAAGCGCCTACCCAGACCGTTCCCTTCATCTTGGCGAAGGCCCGCGCACCCGGGGCAGTTGCCAAGTTGCGTTCGACCAGGCTGCAAAAAATATAGCCCAGCAGGTTCATTTCTCCCGGCTTGGTAAAGATCACTTCTGCCATGATTTTCCTCCCAAAGCGTAGCAGACACTGTAAATTGCTCCCAGCGCCGGATCAAGCCTAATCCCGGTCTTGACAGCGGCCAATGAGCGTGAGATGACCGGCGCATGAACGACAGGCAGTCATCTCAAGGATTCTGACGCAATGTCAGCCTTGCAGCGGTCCCTGGAATCAATCGAGGCCAAGTTCAAAGTGAGCAGTTTGGGCGTGCTGGAAAGACACGCGCAAGCTTTGCAAGCTTACCGCGACTGGTGCACACAATCCTTGGCAAGACAGCACCTGGTTAAAGTGGCCTCGCTTTTCCATCGCAAATATAAAGCCGACGAAAATCAATTGGAAATCTTGGGAATTCCGTTGGACGTTCTGGCCTTGTTTCCAAAGTGGAAATCCGGATCGACGGCGGGCTTCCGGCCCAAATCTCTCGGCCTGCATCCACGGCCCTACGGAGCAGGCCAGCCTTTGGGATCACTGCGCTTGCAGCTTTCTCCACATTCGGAAACCATACCCTATTCCTTGATGCTGATTCGCGATTTGTTGCGGCGCACCGACCCCGATGTACTGCTTTGGGTGGTGGTCGAGCCGGGCGCCAATCTTGACGGATTAAGGGACTTGTCCAGGAACTTTCACGCTTCTGCCGCTAGGCGAGTTCGATTCGTAGAGGGAAAGAGCACCACGATTTTTGCCCAAGACAATGCGCGGGCCGCCCTTGATGAAGATGGGCAGGCAGTTTTACTCATTCCCCGGGAGTTTAGTCGCGGTCAATCCAGACAGGACGACGAGCTATCGATAGACTTGGCCCGCAAGCAGTTTGGTTTGCCGGTGCTTCAATCCATGTTTTTCTGGGAAGGTGGCAATCTACTGGATGCCGGTCCTTGCTGCCTGATAGGCGTTGACTCCGTGGGCGAAAACATGCGTCGTTTGGGACTAAGGCGTCAGGAAGTCATCCAGGGTTTGTCGGCCGAGTTGGGTTGCGAAGTAGTTCCGGTCGGAGATTTGTCCAAGTACCATCACAAAAAGGGCAAGGAACCTTCCTCAGGACAAGCGAGCTTTCATTTGGATTTGGACATCTCATTGCTAGGCCGTCAAGGACGTCAGAAAAAGCCCCGGGCCTTGATTGCCGATCCGGCTCGTGGTTTGGATTTTCTCCCGGCGGTCCTGGCCAAGGCTTCCTTGTTCCGGGATCACTTCGTGCCGCCTGGTCAAGCCAAGGATCTGATCGAAGCGGAGTACGATTCTTATGCCCACGATCGCCACCCCAAACTGCTGGCCTATTGTGATCTTCTTGAGTCACTGGGGTTTCATGTAGTAGGCGTACCCGATTTGCGTATTGATCCGAAAGAAAACCTTTTCAAAATACGCAACTTTGATTTCAGCTATTGCAATGTGCTGCCGGGGCTTAGAAACGGACGCCCGGCGGTACATTATCTCCCCTGGGGCATTCGCGAGCTGGACCTCGACGCCGAAAAACAATTTCGCCTAGCCGGTCTGCAGCCGGTCAAGATCTCCAAAGACGGACGAATAGGAAATGCTCTGATGCGTTGGTTAGGAGGATTGCACTGTTTTTGCGGACCGCTGCGCTAGATAGTTGCTACTAAACAGGCGCTACGTCTTTTCCAAAGGTTCTAAGGGTACCTTTTTCTACACCCGCTTTGACGTTTGTTTTCACAACGTTGAACCCCAACTTCGTGGCCTTCTTGGCTGCTTTGATTTTTCTTTTCATGTCATCTCCCCTTATTATTGGTTAAGTTACACACTCGGCACCCATAACAAGTTGGCTACAGAAAGTAAAGCAATAAACTCCGTGCAATGGCAATCTCGGTCTTGACAGCGGCCAATGAGCGTGAGATGACCGGCGCATGAACGACAGGCAAGCCATTTTGATGCTGGAGGATGGGCGCAGCTTTGCGGGGGTGGCGGTCGGGGCCCGGGGCCAGGCCTTTGGCGAGGTGGTATTCCATACCTCCATGACCGGTTACCAGGAGATTACCTCCGATCCTTCCTATTGCGGGCAGATGGTTACCTTCACCGCGCCCCAGATTGGCAACTACGGAGTGTGCGAACTTGACGATCAGGCTCCGAAACCGGCGCTCAGTGGCGTGGTTATGCGTGAAATGTCGAAGCTGGTATCCAATTTTCGCGCTACTGGCAGCTACCCGGACTACCTGGTCAAGCACGGCGTGGTGGGCATCAGCGAGATCGATACCCGGGCGCTGACCCGGCACTTGCGCGAGCGCGGGGCCATGCGGGGCGGGATTTGGTCGGAGGCGCCCGCCGGCTTAGATCTGCAGGCCGAGGTGGGCAAGTGGCCTTCCTTGGAGGGCCGGAATCTGACCGAAGAAGTTACCACCGCCAAACCCTATCTGCTGGCGGCCGAGGGTAAGCAACGCTTCCGAGTGGCGCTAATCGACTTTGGCGTCAAACGGGGCATCTTGAACAGCTTGCGTCAGCGCGGGATGGAGATCGAGGTTCTGCCCGCCTCCGCTACCGCGCCCAGCGTGCTCGGTCTGGGCGTCGACGGCGTGGTGCTATCGAATGGACCGGGAGATCCGGCCGCGGTCGAAAGTGGCATTGCCCTGGCCCGTGCGCTGATCGGACAACTGCCCATGCTGGGTATCTGCCTGGGCCACCAAATCATGGCCCTGGCCCTGGGGGCCAAGACCTTCAAGCTGCGCTTTGGTCATCACGGTGGCAATCATCCGGTGCGGGACGAATCTTCGGGCGAGATCTGGATCACCGCCCAGAACCATGGCTTCGCCGTGGATCCGGAGACTCTGCCACCGGAGGAAGCCAAGGTTACCCATATGAGCCTGTATGATAAAACCTTGGAAGGTTTTTCCTCCCGAAAGCTGAATCTGCTGGCGGTGCAGTTTCACCCCGAGGCTTGCCCCGGGCCGTCGGATGCCGCGGCGGTGTTCGAACGATTTTCAACCCTGATGGAACGGAGTAGCTCTCGTGCCCCGGCGTGAAGACATTCGCAAGATTCTGGTGTTGGGCTCCGGGCCCATCGTCATAGGCCAAGCCTGTGAATTTGATTACTCAGGCACCCAGGCGGCGCGTTCGCTGCGGGAAGAAGGCTATGAGGTTGTGTTGGTCAACTCCAACCCGGCCACCATCATGACCGATCCGGAGGTGGCCGATAGAACCTATGTCGAGCCCTTGACCGTCTCGACGGTGGCCAAGATCATCGAACGGGAGCGGCCCGATGCCTTGCTGCCCACCGTGGGTGGTCAGACCGCCCTGAACCTCTCGGTCAAACTGGCCGAGACCGGCATCCTGCGCGAAAGCGGCACCCGCCTGATCGGGGCCCGGCTCGAATCCATCCGGGTGGCCGAAGACCGCCGTTTGTTTCGCACCGCCATGGTCGCCGAAGGCCTGGATGTGCCCGCGTCCTTTCTGGCGGCCTCGGTCGATGCCGCTTTGGCCCAGGTAGCCGAGTTGGGCTACCCGGTGGTGGTGCGGCCCAGCTTTACCTTGGGCGGCGAGGGCGGTGGTATTGCCTACAACGTCGAAGAGCTCAGCGAGATCGTTGGTCAGGGCATCGACGCTTCGCCCATCGGCGAGGTTTTGGTCGAAGAAGGGATTTTGGGCTGGAAAGAATACGAGCTGGAGGTCATGCGCGATTGTCAGGATCGCTTCGTGGTGATCTGCTCCATTGAGAACATCGACCCCATGGGGGTACATACCGGCGACTCGGTTACGGTGGCCCCGGCCATGACCCTGTCCGATGTCGAGTATCAGCAAATGCGTGACCAAGCCCGGCGGGTTGTTCAGCGGGTAGGGGTCGAGACCGGCGGTGCCAATGTCCAGTTTGCGGTCAACCCCGAGACCGGTCGCATGGTGGTCATCGAGATGAACCCGCGGGTATCGCGCTCCAGTGCCCTGGCCAGCAAAGCCACCGGTTTTCCCATCGCCAAGATCGCGGCCAAACTGGCCGTGGGCATGACTCTCGATGAGATTCAAAACGACATTACCCAGGTGACTCCCGCCAGTTTCGAGCCTTCCCTCGATTACGTGGTGGTCAAGATTCCCCGCTTTACCTTCAAGAAATTCCCGGGTTGTCCGGCCGTGCTCGACACCCAGATGCATTCGGTGGGCGAGGTGATGGCCATCGGGCGTACCTTTGCCCAAGCCCTGCAAAAAGCCTTGCGCTCGCTGGAAGTGGGTCGGGCCGGTCTGGGTGCCGATGGCCAGGACTGGATCGACCCCGATCGCATCCGCGAAAATCTGGTCACCGCTCACCCGGCTCGCCTGTTCTGGATTCGAGGCGCCTTTGAAGCGGGCATGAGCCTGGAGCAAATCCAGCGTATGACCGGGATCGATCCCTGGTTTCTGCACCAGATTTCCGAGTTGACCCAGATGTCCAAGGAAATCTCCCAGGCGGTAAGGCCGCTGACTTATGCCGACATGCGGCGGGCCAAGCGGGCCGGTTTTTCCGATTTGCAGCTTGCCTATCTGACCGAAAGCAGCGAGGCGCAAGTGGCCGCCCAGCGGCGCGAATTGGGACTGCGCCCGGTCTACAAGACGGTGGATACTTGTGCCGCCGAGTTCGCGGCCGAGACGCCCTATTACTACGCCAGCTATGAGGACGAGGACGAAGTGCTCGCCTCCGATCGCGACAAGGTGATGATCCTCGGGGGCGGGCCCAACCGCATCGGCCAGGGCATCGAGTTTGACTGTTGTTGCGTACATGCGGTCTCGGCCTTGCGGGCCGAGGGCGTCGAGACCATCATGGTCAACTGCAATCCGGAGACGGTCTCGACCGATTACGATCTGTCCGACCGGCTCTACTTTGAGCCCTTGACCGTGGAGGATGTGGTCGAGATTTTCCACCGGGAGCAGCCCCGGGGCATCATTGTTCAGTTTGGCGGCGCCACGCCGCTTTCGCTGGCCGGCGCCTTGGCCGAAAGCGGCATCAAGATCCTGGGCACCTCGCCCGACGCCATCGACTTGGCCGAAGATCGAGGCCGGTTCGGTGCCTTGCTCGATAGGCTGGAAATTGCCCGTCCCGACTATGGCACCGCCTCGGATCTCGAAGAGGCGCGCGCGGCTGCCACCCGCATCGGCTATCCGGTCCTGGTTCGGCCCTCGTATGTGCTGGGCGGCCGGGCCATGGCTGTCTGTTACGACGAAAGCCGTCTGGCCGAGTACCTGGAAAATGCGGTCAAGGTGGCCAAGGGACGCGGAATCCTGGTTGATCGTTTTCTGGAAGACGCCTTTGAGGTGGACGTAGACGCCTTGGCCGATGGTGAACAGGTCGTCATTTGCGGAATCATGCAACATCTAGAGAAGGCCGGCATCCATTCGGGAGACTCGGTGGCGGTGCTGCCCACCTGGAAGATTGAGCAGAAACACCTAGAGACCATTCGGGCGCACACCCGGGCCTTGGCTGTGGCCCTTGAGGTGCGGGGCCTGATGAACATCCAATACGCCATCTTCGAAGACACGGTCTATGTGCTCGAAGTCAATCCGCGCGCCAGCCGCACGGTTCCCTTTTTGTCCAAGGCCTGTGGCATTCCTTTCGCCAAGCTGGCGGCCCTGATTATGGTGGGTCGTTCGCTGAGCGAGTTGGGTTTGACCGAAGAGCCCAAACCAGAGGGTTTTGCGGTCAAGGTGCCGGTCTTTCCCTTCGGCCGATTTCGGGGTTTCGACCCGGTGTTGGGACCAGAGATGCGTTCGACCGGAGAAGCCTATGGCGCCGATGACGATTTTGGCCTGGCTTTCGTCAAGGGCATGATGTCCGCCGGCCAGACCTTGCCGGCCCATGGCTGCATCTGTATCTCGGTCAATGATCGGGATAAAGAAGAGATGATAGCCATTGCCCGCGACTTC
>JAUVBB010000460.1 GCA_030591445.1 Deltaproteobacteria bacterium
CCCGGGCCGCAATCTTGATCCCGGTTATGATGAAACGGGCATGGCGCACCGGGCTGAACCCGGTTACTTCGATTAGACCCAGCAGCAGTCCGAAGCCAACCAAAATGGCCGCGCCCACGGGAGACAAGAGCGAGACAAACAAGCCGCCGGCGTACTCTCCTACAATGCCGCCAGGGGGATGACCTAGCCACTGCGCGCCAGCGCTTAGCAGATGGCAAGAGACGGTGGCCAAAATGGCCAGAAAGCTGCATCCTAATACTTTGCGAAACGAAGGCGAGATGCTGCCCAGACTAAAGGCACAGACGGCACCATAGGCCAACGCTCCGGCCAAGAGGAAAGCCGCCCCGCCCACAAGCGACAATAGGCTCTCGGCCAGAAAGACACCCACCAGGCCAAACAAATTGGATGATTCTTGTCCAATATCTTGTAAGACCGGGTCTGACGCATCATAGGAGATCAAGGAGAGGGTAATCATGGCCGCGGCCAAGCTGAAAACCACGCCGACGACCTCGCTCCGACGTGTGGAAGACACCCCCGCTTTTGACCCGGATCTCTTGGCTTTCTTTGATCCCATGGCACCTTTCCCATCAGAGTGGATTTTCTTACCAACCCAGCTTAGGCGAAAGGTAGGGGGATGTCAAAAAAATGACTACATTATCCTACATGGACCTACCTGCTGTTTTTCAGTCTTTTGACGCGGTTTTCCTCGATGCGGATTAAGAGGGTGCTTGCCTTGGCCACCGAGACCATGCCCGGATGTCCTTTGACTGGGTGCAGGTGCTTGACCGAGGCGTAGCTTACCTCGACCTTGTCCGGATTTTTTAGCCCGGCATGTAGGGCCGCCAGGGTGGCGGCATCGAGTAGGCTTTGCTCGTCGATGGTTTCCGTGCGCTCTAAGCGGACCAGAACGTGGGCCCCGGAACGTCCGCGGGCGTGGAACCAAAGATCGCTGCCGCGAGCGAGTTGAAAGGTAAGTTGGTGATTGTCCTGGGCGCTGCGGCCCACCAGGATTTCTTTTCCGGTGGCAGAGACATAGCGATGATAGGGCAAGCGCCGTTCGCCCGCTGGGCCTGCCACCCGGCTTTTTCCGGGCGCGGGCGTAAGCCCTTGGGCCACGCGATCAAGCTCGTCTTCGTCCTCGCTTTGCTCAATGGCCAGCCTTTTCTCTTGGGTCTGGATAAGCTCGGCCCGGGTCTGATCCAGACGGGATTGGATCTGGGCCTGGGCCTTGCGCAGGCGCCGGCTTTTACTAAACAAGCGGTTCATATTGTCTACGATGGAGCGGGCTGGATCCAGTTCGATGCGCACCGGTGGGCTGTCTGGATCCCAGGGATTGGGCAGTTCGATTTGCCCACTGCCCTTGGCAATTTGACCCAGCTGGGCCTTGGCAATTTGACCCAGCTGGGCCTTGGCAATTTGACCCAGCTGGGCCTTGAGGCATTCGGCCTGAACCGAAAGCAAGTCAGCGGTCTGAGCCCGGGCCAGATCGGCAGCCAATCTTTCAATTTTGCGGCGGCTCTTCTTCTCTGCTTTGCCGAGCTGCTTGCTAAGCGCCCGCTTTTTCTGATCGAGGGCGGCCTGGCTGTCTCCCTGCTGATATTGGCTGGCGATTTCTTGGTTGACCGCCAGGGTTTCGGGATTGGGAGCGCCGAAGCGGTTGCGGGTAGAGCCGGGCCTGATTTGACCGGTCGGGGCGGGCATGGTTTCGCCTGGTTTTCCCTGACCGATCAAAGCCGCGAGCAAGCGATCCCGATCATCGAGCAACAAAAGCCGAGCCTGGTTGCCATACAGCTCGGCGCTAAGCACCCGGCGGGTTTTGCCGGCGCCGCCCAGGAATGTTAGCCGCACACAGCGGTCGCCGTCGACTTTGGCAATGTCGCTCAGCACCGCGCCGCCAATCTCCAGGCGACATTTCATGATCCAGGCCGGGGCGCTGGGTAAGCCCGGCAGCCTGGTTTCGCTCAGGTGCAGACGGGTACGGCCCGGGCTCAAATCCAGCAGCAGGATCCGATTTTGACCGCGCGCCCGCAGCCGCAACTGGCAGCAGAGTAAATGAGGGGCATTGATCTTTTGTACTTGGGCGCCGGGCAGGCAGTCGCTTAGCTCGGTGACCACATGGCTCAGTTCGAGATCGCTCAAGCTCATGAAACCACCGATTTCTTCGGGCTACTCAAGTGGATAGCATTTACGCAAAAGCGGCATGCAGCGCAGCCCCTCACAACAGACCAATTCGATCGACCAAGGATCGCACTTGTCACCGTCTTGCAGACAAGCAAGAATCGGGTCGCAGAACTCCCCGTTCATATCGCACTGGTAGCCATCGGCACAGGTAGGATCTTGGTCGTCGCAATGAAGATCCAACTCGCAGTAACCGGTTGGGCACTGGTAGCCCGGGCAACAATCATTGCCCCCGGGAGTGCAGCCATCTACCCGCGGGACGCACATACCGGTGTCGCGCTTGCAAATATAACAGGCTTGGATCTGCTGGCAGGCTTGGTCCGGATCGGCAAATTCATAGCAGGGGGCGAATTCGCAGCTGTGTTTGTCGGGATCGCATTGAAACATCGTTCCGCATTGGTCATCATTGAGGCACTCAGCGCAGTGGCCGGAATCGAGGTGGCAAAACAAGCGGGCGCTTTCGGTCTCGACGCATTCTTGATCGGTCTGGCAGTCGGTGGCGCAACGGAAAGCCCGGCAAAACTGGCCGACGCCGCAGTCGAGGTGCTCGATACAAGCCACACAATCACTGCTGTCGGTATTACACAAGGGCCGGCCCGGCTCAGCGGCGCAGTCTTCGTCTTGGCTACAGGTCAGCCCGGTACACAGATGGTCGACACTACAGCGGTCACTACCCTGACAGTCATTGTCGTCGCGGCAGGCGACACAGCTACGGCTTTCCGGCAGGCAGTAGGGGGCTGAGTCCGAACAATGGCTGTGGTCAAAACAATTTACACATTGATGTAGGCTCGGATCACAGACCTGGCCATCACAGTGGGCAGGCAGCATACAGGCTACGCAGGCCCCGGTTAGGGGATGACAATAGGGCAGAGCCGGATGCTGGCATTGGGTGTCCTCGCTGCATTCGGCGGTAGCCGGGGCGCAAACAAAAGACTCATTGCATAGCTGTTCATCCGGGCAATGGGCGGTCTCGGTGCAGGCCACACAGACGCCGTCGTTGATGAGGCAGTGGCCGCGAGGTTCATGGCAATCCGCGTCCTGGCTACAGGGATCGATCGGTACACAAACATCTTTCAAGACCATGCACTGATAACCCGAAAGACAATCGTCGTCGCTTTGACAAGAATCGCCAGGCTGGCAAAGGCCACCTAAGCACAGATGCCCGGCGGGACAGTCGGCGATAGTGCTACAGTCTAAGTCTTGCCCGCCGTCAAAATTGTCTCCGTCCGTCCCGGCATCCGTGATTTCTTGTTCCTGGTCAGAGCAGGCCGCCGACCCGAGACACAGAAACACCGATAGCAGAAGCCAGCTGAGCGGTTGCGTCCAAGCACGCATTTTAGATCTCCCGGGAGTGGGGCGCCAGGGCCCCTCGGTTCAAGTGTCGCAGGCGTCGCCGATGCCGTCGCCGTCGCTGTCGGCCTGGTTGGGATTGACGTCGTTCGGGCAATTGTCGCAGGCGTCGCCCCGGCCGTCGAGGTCGCTATCGGCCTGGTTGGGGTCAGCGTCGGCGGGGCACCGGTCACAGGCATCGCCGACATTGTCACCGTCCCCGTCTTCCTGGCCGGGGTTGGCAAGCAAGCGACAATTGTCTTCCGTGTCTTTGATGCCATCACCGTCGGCATCCGTCGGGGGCATGCACATGCCCACCGGCAAGAAAATTTCACCGGCGGGCTCCCAGCGGCGCGACATGCAGTCGTAGCTGGCTTCTGGGCAAACCTTGGTGATCAGGCCACAGCGAGTGCGACAGGTGAAGGTGGCGATATACTCGGCTTGGATACAAGCGAAACACCAAAGGTTGTTGTCGCAAAGCAACTCCAAGGATGCGTCGCATTGGGCATCCTGGAAACAAGTGTCGCCATCCTGGCCGCCACCCTGGGGGGCGACGCAAGTATTGTCGGTGCAGATCCAGCCCGCGGGGCAGTCGTCATTGGTGGTGCAATCGACCGTCTCTTGTTGGCACTGGCCGGAGACCGCATCGCAGGTGGTGCCGGGCGGACAGGCGCCGGCGGTGCATTTGCAGTTTCCGCTGCCGACATCGCAGGTGTAGTTGGGTGGACAGTCAGCATCGTTTTGGCAAAGATCGACACACAGGCAGGTCAAGGTATCGCAGTACTGGGTGTCTAGACAGCCGCCGCAACAATCGGTCTGGCCGCAGCTGTGGTCGAGGTAGTTACAGGTCGCCGGGGCGATACAGTCGTCATTGGAATCGCAACCGTCTTTGCAGTTGCCGTCTTGCACATCGCACCATTGACCCTGGACACAACTTTCGGCGGTGCAGCCGGGGATGATGCAATGGTTGTTCACGCAGACCTCGCCCGGGTTGGGGCAATCCATATCGCTGACACACTCCTGGACGCAGGAACCATCATCACAACGGGGGAAATCCAGGTCGAGGCAATCGGCATCCGAGCGGCATTCGTCTTGGTTCTCGGGTACGCAGGTGCCGAAGTTACAGTAGTAACCGACACAGCAATCGTCGATGCCCTGGCAAACTGCCGGTGGGCTTACACACTCGCTATTTTGGCACACCAAACACACCGGTCCGGCGCAGTCGTCGCGACTGGCGCAGGATTGGGGCACGCAGCGGGTGTCCTGGCAAGTCTCGCCCTCGGCGCAATCTTCGTCGCTTGCGCAAGTGGCCACATCGCCGCCGGCGGCGCGACATTCGCCGCTCACGCAAGTTTCGCCGGCAAAGCAATCGCAATCACTCAGACAGTTGATCGGGGCCGCGCCGGGTTCACATTCGTGGGTGGCGGCGTTGCAGATCTCGCCGGCCGCTTGGTCGCAATCGTAGTTGCAATTGCAGGCACTGGTACTAGCACAGACGCCGCCCTGGCAAGTTTGCCCCTCGCCACATTGGTTGTCATCCTGGCAAAAAACCAATCGGTCTCCCCCGGTATTGAGATCGGCGCCGCTATCGCCGTCGTCACTTACCTCCGGTCGATCGGGCGATTCCTGGCCCCCCGCACAACCGAGCAGACAAAAAGCCAAACAGCTTCCCCATAGGATGATTTTCGTTCCGTGCACCATTTTGAAACTCCTTTGTTCTTCGGTCAGGCGCAAGACCCCGCCCATTCCAGCTCAGACGCCCGAAAAACGCAATCCGCGCCCCATACTAGATTCGGTTGCGCGCTCGCGTCAAGGGCCGGTGAGCAAAAAACACGCACGGCTACCATTTGGCGATGCTCAGCGCTGGACCAGAGTGCGGGCGAGCGTGACCGCCGAGACCCTGGTCACCCCGGCGGTCAGCAAGGCCCGGGCGCAATCAGCCAAAGTAGCGCCCGAAGTCACCACGTCGTCGATCAAGCAAACATGCCGCTTGGCCAAGGCATGGCGCGGCCGAACCGCAAAAGCGCC
>JAUVBB010000074.1 GCA_030591445.1 Deltaproteobacteria bacterium
ACCATTGCACTTGCCGGCACCCCGCAGCTCACTGCCCACGCAGCTTGCTTGTCCACAGCCAACCCCAGCCGCCCACAAAGCACATTGGCCCTGGTCATCACACACCCCGGTCCGTAAGCAAGTGTCTTGGGCTTGCTTTTCGCAATCCTCATCCGGATCGCTACCTTGCTCGGCCACGGTGCAAAATCCCAACATGTCTGGCACATTGCAGGAACGGCAAGGACCGTCACAAACATCGATACAGCAAACGCCGTCCACACAGCCACCGGCGGTGCACTCGCCATCGTTTTGGCACTCCTCGCCGATGCCTTCCGGGACCTGGCAGCTTCCATCCTGGCACTCGTAACCCGGCCAGCAATGTTCTTCGGTCTGCGTGCAATCTTGCCGGCACTCGGAGTCGCTCAAAACCAGGTAGGGCCGGCAGGACACACAAGCCGCGGTACAGCCGCCACCGGGGCCGGTCTGGCAGCCGGCCTGCCCTCGATAGCCGGAACCGGTTCCCCCGCCCGCATCACACATACCGGCCAGGCAGCCGGTCTCTGCACCCCAAAGACCGCCCAAACAAGCCCGATACCAATCATCACCAGAACACAATTTGAAACCGGGCGGGTAAACCGCCCCATTGTGAACACAGCCAGTGGGGTTGGCGGTACAAAAAGCACCCTGGCCGTCGAAATTATCGTCTAGGCAGTGGCCGCCCATACAGGCACTATTGTCAAGCTGGTCCGGATAGACCACGTCCAGGCAACTGACACCTTCGCCCAGATCAGGAGCGCACGCGCCATTCTTATCGCAATATCCTTGGGTCACACAAGCCGAATGGGTCGTGCAAGCATCGGCGCAACGCGTGGCGTCCTGGCAACGATAAAACCCGCAGTTACCCGCTCCTTGGGTAATACAATGGCCGGTACCATCGCAGACTTTCGGATAGACAACTCCATTGTCATCACATGTGCCCGTCGCACATTCGGTACCGTGGGTATAGTATCGACAAGCGCCCTTGCCGTCACAGTAGCCATCGGTGCCGCAAGAATTCGGATTCAATTGGTCACAATCTTCGATGGTATCTTCACCGGCCGGCACCGGCATGCAGCTTGCAGACGAACCACTGCATACCTGGCATACCGGACACTCATCGGCATCGTCAGTCCCGGCCGTCACCCAATGGCGGCAGCCTCCCGCGCCGTCGCAGCGGGCACAAGTGTCACAGACCTTCGGTGAATCCGGAAAATCACAAGCGCCGTTGCCATCGCAAACTCCGGAACAAACGCCATCACCCAGGCAACTGCCGGAAGGATCTTGCCCCGCCGCCACAAAGGAACACTGCCCTTCCAAAGCCTCCACGTCGCAGCGCTTGCAAGTCTCACCGCAGGGGAGATTGCAGCAGTAGCCGTGAATGCAGTTCTTGCTGGCACACTGTTCGGCGGCGGTGCAGGTCGAACCATTGGGCAAATCGCCGACACAATCACCTCCCAAACAAGCGATGCCGGCCTTGCAGTCATTGTCACCGTCACACTGGCTCTGGCAAACTTGGCAACTGCCTGCCGAACATTGATCGACATCGGCAAAAAATCCGCAGTTGGTATAACAGTCGGTGGTCTGCCAACCGCCGACGGCCTGGCAAATATGCTGATCGTTGTCCTGACATAGGCTGGTTCCCGCCGCCACCGCTTTGCCATCATCGGCGGCACAGGGAACGTCTGCCGGTTCACAATAGTAGTTGTTGCCAGACAGGGAAGCTACGCAGTTGTTAGATTGACACTCGCTGTCAGCGGAGCAAACGGAGCCATCCGGATCTCGGTACACACAAAACCCAAACAGAGTACAGTAAGCTTCGGGATCGCAGCCCGTACCCAAGAAGGGGTCGCAAACCTGATTGCCACAATCCACGCACTCACCCAGGGCACACAAATGCACATCCTCGTACGGACCGCAATCATCAAGACAACTGGTACGAGACCAGCTATCCGTGCTCGTGCAAACAACCCGATCTCCCTGGTAACAGGTGGCCGTGCTCGCCGCCACCGGCATCCGATCACCGTCAATGCAAGCAGTGGCTGCTTCTCGGCAGCGACCTTCTCCGCCCGGATCAAGCCCGCAGATTCCGGAGTTACATTCGGATCCTTGGGAACAGGCCTTGCCCACCACGCCCGGGCCCAGATTCCACTTCTCTACCTTCAGCTCGTCAACGTAGATGTTCGCACCCATCCTGCTGACGCCCACCAGAGCTACATAGAAGTCCGACAGGTTGGTATAGGCCCCCAGGGGAACCACAATCTCCTCGCCCCAGCCCGAACTAGCGGCGACACGGCGAAACTCTGCCTTGGAGTAAAAATTCAGGCCGCCGTCTTCACTTACCATCAGCATCAGGAGATCATTGTAACCCGAACTCTCCACACTGCGGTACATGCGAAAACGACATTGGGCCACTTCGGCCCCAGTTAGATTCAGTGATGGGGAAATGATCCAGCCCCGATCGCCATCGTATGCCGAGAAAGAGTTAAAGCGAGCCATTTTGGCCCCGGCATAAGGCAAGGCATCCGGATCGCTGCCCGTCGACACCACCGACCAGTCCGCCGACGAACTCGAATCGCGACCCTCTTCCCAAGGATCGATCGAATCGTCGAACCGATGCTGGTGGACCAAAGTCTGGGCGAACGCCGCTTCGGAACATAGCCCCACCAACAATAAGCATGAGAGAATAAACTTCATACCGACAATACTGCCCCTTCATTCCCCAACCGGCAACAAAATACCGGGGTGCGAGTGCTGACCACGCAGGCCCACCTTTCGGCACACCTGCTTGAATTTGTTAGATTTTAAGCCGAGTGACCGGTTGAGTCAAGGGACTTTGCACAAGCTACCAGCAGACCACCCCCGGGAGGCTTATTTTTTCGCTTGCCTTCGACGGCGCGCATAGCCGGCTATGTTTTGCTGACGGCTTCTAGAGACCGCCAAAGCGCCCGCCGGCACATCCAGAGTCACCGTGGTGCCCGCGCCAATAACCGCGTTCTTACCGACTTGCACCGGCGCCACCAATTGGGTATCGGAACCGATAAACACGCCATCTTCAATCGTGGTTTGATGCTTGTTCATGCCGTCATAGTTGCAGGTAATGGTTCCGGCGCCGACATTGACGCCCGCGCCGATTACGGCATCGCCAAGATAGCTCAAGTGGCCGGCTTTCGATCCCCGGCCCAGAATCGATTTTTTCACTTCTACGAAGTTGCCAATGCTGGCGCCGGTCTGCAAAACCGCGCCGGGACGCAGCCGGGCAAAAGGCCCCGCGCTGGTATCCGGGCCCAGGCGGCAATTGTCTAACACCGAGTGCGCCTTGATTTCTGCCCGCGGACCAATCTCGCTGTCAGCCATCACCACCCCCGGGCCCAGGTGGCAAGCGGCTCCGATTCTGATGCGGCCACTAAAAAAGCAGCCCGGATCTATCACGGTGTCCTTGCCCATTTTCATATCCGGGCACAGATAGGTATGCGCCGGATCAATCAGAGTCACCCCCCGACGCATCCAATGCTCGGCCAGCCGAAGATTCATTTGTGCGCTTGCTTGAGCCAACTGCACGCGATCATTAACCCCCAACATCGAGCGACCTGATTTTCTGGTCACGGCCTGCATCGGCAAATTCTGTGACCGGGCGCGAGCAATCAAATCAGTCAAATAGTACTCAGCTTGGGAATTGGTCCGCCCAAGTTTGGCCAACGCCTGAAACAAAAAAGAAGACTCTAGCAAATAGATGCCGGCATTAACTTCGGTGATACGCCGCTGCTCCCGGTCGGCATCACGATGTTCGACGATACCGGTAACCTGCCCCCGGTGGTCACGCAACACGCGGCCGTATCCATCCGGGGAATCCAGATGACAGCTGAGAAAAGCCAGCTGGCATTTGCGCCCCGCGCGGGCCAAGGCATCCAAATCTTGTTTGGCTAGCAAGGGGACATCGCCATACAAAATGGCAACCTGGCCCCGGAAAGAGGCCAGCGCCTTGCGAGCGGACAAGACGGCGTGGCCGGTACCCAAGGGCGGGTCCTGCACCGCGAATCGAATCCGGTCGCCGAACTTTTGCTCGAGCAACTGGCGAATCTTTTCGCCACGCGGGGACAAAACCACCACCACCGGGTCCCAGCCCTGGGCCAGCGCCAGCGACACAGGATAGACAATCATTGGTTCAGAGCATACCGGGTGAAGGACCTTGGGAATGACAGATTTCATCCGCTTTCCCTCACCCGCGGCCAGAATCACGCAGGCTGTTTTCATCTTGCCTCCTTGGCCGCTGAGTGTAGTGGATATCCATTGGCGATCCAAGGGCAAAGCAGTCGCCTCGAAAAGATTGAAAAATTACCTGGCAGGAGAGAATAGCGGTGCTATAATTTCGTCCAATCTTTTTAGGAACTACGGCCTTCGGGCCTGGGAGGAACCTGGATGAAACGGCAGATTTCCCAACTACTAATAATTACCGGGCTTTTCATCGCCGCCACCGCCACCGCGCGCATGAGTCCCCGGAAAATTTACCAGACCAAGGCGGATGGAGTGGTGCTGATTGTGGCCTCGGCCCAGGGCTCGTCTTCCGCGTCCGCGGGTACCGGGTCCATCATCCAAGCAGATGGAACCATCATCACCAACTCTCATGTGATATACGACAGCCAGAGCAAATCACCTTTTCCAGTTATCAATGTGTTTTTGCGGCCCCGCAGGGTCACCGGCAACATGAACAAAGATCTCACCCGGCACTTCACCGCCCGGGTGGTGGCCTTCGACAACAATTTAGATCTGGCCATTCTAAAAATGGTCCAGCCACCTAGCCAGCTGACGGTGATGACCCTGGGTGATCCCAACGACTTGGGCCCCGGCGATGAGACCATCGCCATCGGCCATCCCGAGCAAGGCGGCCTGTGGACGATCACCACCGGAGTCATCGGCACCGAATTCGAGGATTTCAAGGGCATCCCGGGAAAACACGTGTTTCAGATGGAAACCAGTCTCAACCGCGGCAACTCCGGCGGACCCTTGTTCGACATCCGGGGCTATCAAATCGGCGTCAACACCGCCATCGCCCGCAAAGGGAAAGGTGGCGTGGCCATCACTGGCGTGAACTTCGCCGTCAAAGCCAGTGTGGTCAAAAAGTTTGCCTCTAGCCACCAGGTCTTGCTCGCGTTCGGCACCGACAGGCTGTCCGAAGACGAGAGCGAAACCCGTACCGCAGTGGCCGCGGCCCCGGCCGAGAAGCCAGCGGCGCTACGCCCCACTCCGCCACCACCCCCACCGCCAGCCAAGCGGGTAAGCGAGGATCAGGGTCGAAAAACATACGGCAGCAAAGCCACTACTGGCGGCACCATCACCGTCGAGGACGAAGCAGAAGAAACAGCGCCCGCGGCTGTGGCCAGCAAAACTCCTGACGTCCAAACCACAACCATCGGCAAATCCTACCGTAAAAAACCAACCCGAAAACCAGTCAAGTTCAAAAAACGCTATCGCACTCCGCGCCGACCCTACACCTATCGTCGCCTGTTTACCGCGGTCGACAAGGTCCGCGCCCGCGCCGAAGACGCCTTCGACGATCTCGATAACGAAATCAGACGCAGACGATAAATTGTGCTAGCGAGTGGCTACTGGGGGTAAAAGACAGAAGACTACCGGTCTTTGAACGCGGGGTTACGCTTTTCCAAGAAGGCGCTGGTGCCTTCTGTTTTATCTTCGGTGGCACAACACAAACCAAATAGTTTGGCCTCCAGGTTGAGACCTTCGGCGAGACTCCCCTGCAAGCCGTGATGAACGGCCTCCATAGCGTAGCGCACAGCCAGGCCGCCCTTGGCGGCGATTTTTTCTGCCAAAGCCCAGGCTTTGTCCATTAGCTCCTCTGGTGGGTGGACCTGGTTGACCAGGCCTATGCGTAGCGCCTCGGCAGCCGGGATGGCATCGCCGCTAAGCACCAATTCCATGGCGCGTCCTTCACCCACCAGCCGGGCCAAGCGCTGGGTGCCACCGAAGCCGGGGATAACACCCAGGTTGATTTCAGGTTGGCCCATTTTGGCGCGCGCCGAGGCCAACCGCAAATGACACGCCATGGCAATTTCAAGACCGCCGCCCAGCGCATAGCCGTTAATAGCAGCCAGCACCGGTTTGCCCAAGTTCTCAATGAGCGCCAGCACCGACTGACCATAATGCGCAAACTGGGTACCATTGCCAGCCTGGTAGCCCGAGATTTCCTTGATGTCCGCACCGGCAATGAAAGCCTTGTCGCCACTGCCGGTCAAAATGACGGCTTTGATCTGGGCGTCATTTTTTAGCTCGAAAAAGACACATTCGAGTTCCTCCATGGTCTTGCGATTCAAGGCATTGAGCACCTTGGGACGATTGACGCGCACAATGGCCACGGCATCGGTTTTTTCCAGAATCACATTTTCGAACTCCATACCTTGTCTCCTTAATCGGTACTGGTTCTCGACGGAATCTCGTCGCGCAGGGGACGATAGCCTTCGGGAATGGAAAATAGTTTCGCATCGATCGGCTGGCGGCGAATCTTCAAGACCCGGTACAAAGAGCTTACTAGCTGTTGGTGTTGGGTCACCTCGGTTCGCACCTCAATCGGATAGCCTTCGATATCGGTCACAAAACGGGTCAATTTTCCCAGCATTTTTTCCAGACCCATTTTCTTCATCAAGCCCAGAAAAACGGGGAAATCCAAGGTGGTTTCGGTAGACACCCAGAGCTCAATTCGGACCGGCACCTTCCCCCCTTGGCTGAAAACGTACTTGACACAATTCCACTCACCAATTTTCCGGGTCTCTTTACTACGGGTCAAGCTGGGCTTTGCCTCGGGATCCGAGAAGCCGACCGCCTGCAAACGGGTGGCAACCAGATGCTGATACTGTTCGAGTTTCATTTCCGAGTAGTGCAGATCTTTCGACATCAGCAAGATGATGTTCTTCTGGTTCAGGTCAATGATGGCGGTCGTGCTATGCTCGCCGTAGGTCACTTCATTGCGCAGCTGGGTCGGGGTAAACCATATCTTCTGCAAGCCGCGCATGGCCGGTTGCCCGGCCACGGCCTCGATCATGATCTCCTGCTCGATATAGGTGCCCTCCTCGGCAAACGCCGCCCGCGGGGACAAGGTCAGCAACACAAACAAGCAACAACATCGAGACATAAGCATCTCCTTTTCAAGCCGAGCCACCTTACTGCACTGTCCTTCCCGGGGTCAAGCACCACGCCCGGCGCCGCGCTTGACATTGGATCTACGGTCGTTAGGATGCGGAAAAAAGGAGACAGGCATGCTCTCACCGGTTAGCTGGAACGAAAATGGGGTCCATA
The DNA here is from genome assembly GCA_030591445.1 of Deltaproteobacteria bacterium. GTDB lineage: Bacteria > Myxococcota > B64-G9 > B64-G9 > B64-G9 > JAUVBB01. The sequence continues at coordinate 7,324 of JAUVBB010000074.1, forward strand.
TCATCGAACAAACACGTCTCCCGGGTGAAGAAGTATGGGTAGATCTGGAATCGGTGGAACAGGTGGCTCACGCCATCCGCATCTTGGATATTCGGGGCGCGCCGGCCATCGGCATCGCCGCCGCCTTCGGCTTGGCCCTGGCGGCAAAAATTTGCCCCGACCAGGATCCGGAATCGATCAAAGCCTGTGTGCAAGAGGCAGCCCGAATTTTGGGCGGCACGCGTCCTACTGCTGTCAACCTGTTCTGGGCACTGGAGCGAATGCAAGCGCACTTGACCGCCCTGGGCGAAGTCGATGGGCCTCGCCTCCGGCAATCTTTGCTGGCGGAAGCGGAGAAAATCCGGGCCGAGGACATCGAAAGCTGTAAGCTCATAGGCAAATTCGGCGGCGCTCTACTTCCCGAAGAGGGAACGGTCTTGACCCATTGCAATGCTGGCGCTTTGGCCACCGGCGGCTACGGCACCGCCCTGGGCGTCATTCGGGGCGCTGTCGAGGCCGGCAAACGCATTCGGGTGCTGGCCGACGAAACCCGACCGCTGTTACAAGGAGCGCGGCTGACGGCCTGGGAGTTGATGCGGGACAATATCGAGGTCACGCTCATTAGTGACAATGCGGCCGGCCACCTGATGAGCAAGGGAGAAATCTCCGCTTGCGTGGTGGGCTCGGATCGCATCGCCGGCAATGGCGACGTGGCCAACAAAATCGGCACCTTCTCGGTGGCAGTATTGGCCGCGCGCCATGGCATACCTTTTTATGTGGCCGCCCCCACTTCGACCGTGGACCTTTCCCTGGCCTCCGGTGATTTGATTCCCATTGAGGAACGAGACCCTAGCGAGGTCACCCATCCCCGCGGCATCCAAATCGCACCCGCGGGCGTGGCCGTGCGCAATCCGGCCTTCGATGTTACCCCCCATGACCTGGTCCGAGCCATCATTACCGAAAAAGGGGTAGCCACTCACCCCAACATGGCCGCCCAGCTGCAAGAGATGGTCTCAAAGGCCCGCTAGTACTTTCCGGGGCGCAAGCGTTCGGCCGGAACCTCGGCCTCATAAGGATAGCCTGCTTTGACCCAGTAGCCGTACTCGGGCCCAGCAGCCAACTCGATTCGCTCCACATACTTGGCATTCTTGTAAGCAAGCAAACGGGGAATCACCAAGCGCAAGGGAAAGCCGTGCTTCAGATTCAAAGTAGAGCCCGCGATTCCGTAGGCCAAAAGGGTCTTGGCCTCCAAGGCGACATCCAGCGGCAGTGATTCGTTGTATTTGCCGCCAACCGTGTGAAAGGTCACATGGCTAGCATCAGCCAAGGGTTTCGCCAGATCGAAGAGACTCGACAAATGCAAGCCGTTCCAAGGAACATCGTTCACCGACCAACCCTCCACGCAGTGAAAATCTGTCTCCTGATTCACGCGATCCAGGGCCAACAAATCGGCAAAGGAGTAAGTTCCTGGGGTCTCCACCAATCCGTCAACCTGCAGCTGCCAGGTCGAGAGAATTTCCTCAAGATTTTGCTGATCTACCGTGCGTTCTCCCCATTGGGAGAAAACCGGATGGTTCTCGCCTCCCGGGGTAAAGGAGAAGCCGTCGCTGGTCCCGCTGCCGTCGCCCGGGCCATCCGCCACTCCCAAGCCAAGATCGTCGCCACACGAGGCAAGTAGGGCACCACTCAGAGAAAGCACACACCCCTTTCCCATCCAGGAGATCCAAGTCCGACGGGAAAGGGTTTGCCGGGAAATCCCGGCCTTTTTCTTGCCTAGTCGCGTCTTTGCCATCTTCATCCTCCCTTCTCCTGGGATATATGGACATAATAGGTCTCTTATGTCCCATGTCAAATAAAGCCAGGTCCAATAAATCTTGACATTGCGCTGGGAAATCCCTTATGGTGCGACTCCTTCATGGTATTGCCGTGAAGAATGACCGCGTTTGCTAAGGAGTGCTTGAATCATGTATGCAGTGGTAAAAACAGGCGGCAAACAATATCGAGTGTCCGAGGGTGATCAGCTCAGAATCGAGAAGTTGCCAGGCGAAGTAGGCGACGAAGTTCGCATCGAAGATGTGTTGATGATCGGCGGCACCGAAGATGTTAAAATTGGCACCCCGCGGGTAGAAGGCGCCTTGGTGAATGCTCGAATTCTAGAACAGGATCGGGCAAAGAAAGTCCTGGTCTTCAAGTTCAAACGACGCAAGGGCTACAAGAAAATGCAGGGTCATCGCCAAGCCTTCACTCGTATCGAGATCACGGGAATCGAAGCCTAGCGCAGGCAAGGAGTTCGACATGGCGCATAAAAAAGGACAGGGAGCCACTCGCAACGGGCGCGACAGCAGGGGCCAACGGCGCGGAGTGAAAAAATACGGCGGACAAACGGTCAGAGCCGGCAACATTTTGATACGGCAGTTGGGGACGCGAATCTTTCCCGGGCTCAATGTAGGCATGGGACGGGATTACACCCTGTTTGCCAAGATAGACGGCGTTGTCCAATACGGACGCAAGGGCCGGGATCGAAAACAAGCCTGGATAGAACCCGTGCAAACGCCCTAGGGTCCGCTTGCAAAGAATTGTTTCCGAGCCACGGTGCAAACGCCGTGGCTTTTTTTCGTAGGTGATCCATGAACTTCGTGGACGAAGTTGAAATTGAGCTCCAATCCGGCAAAGGTGGAGACGGCTGCGTTTCTTTCTTGCGCGAACGCTATCGACCCAAAGGCGGGCCGGACGGCGGTGATGGCGGGCGGGGCGGAAGTGTGCTTATCCGCGCGGATGAGCAGCTAACCACCTTGCTTGATCACCGTTACACCCATCGCTACCAGGCCGAGAACGGACTGCCCGGGATGGGTCGCGACCGCTATGGCTCGGCCGGCAAAGATCTTACCCTTCGGGTTCCGGTTGGCACCCTGATCTTCGACCAGCAAAACGGCCAGTTGCTCAAGGACATGGACACGACCGATACCGAACTGGTAGCAGCCCAGGGCGGCAAGGGCGGACGCGGTAACATCCATTTCAAGAGCTCGGCCAACCAATCCCCGCGCAAGGCAGAAGCCGGCGAGTCCGGACAGTTCCTGAAGCTGCGCCTCGAGCTAAAACTTCTCGCCGATGTCGGCGTGGTGGGTTTTCCCAATGTTGGCAAATCGACCTTGGTCTCCCGTTTGTCCCGCGCTCGGCCTAAGATAGCCGATTATCCATTCACCACCTTGGTCCCGACCCTGGGTATGGTCTCCTTGGGCGATCAGGATAGTTTCGTCATGGCCGATGTCCCCGGCTTAATAGAGGGAGCCCACACCGGCGCGGGCCTGGGTCATCGTTTCCTGCGTCATGTGGAACGTTGCCAGGTCCTGGTTCACCTCATCTCTTGGGAGATGGGTGAGCCTGCTGATCCTGATCTACTCATCCAGCGCTTCGAAACCATCGAAGAGGAGATGCGCCTGTTTGATCCGCAATTGGCCGCCAAACCGCGACTGGTGGGCATCGCCAAGCTGGATCTTTCTGAAGTTCGCCAACTGAACCAGGCAGTATCCGATCGACTTGGCGCCCGCCACCTGCCAGTGGTCTCCCTCTCGGCCGTCAATGGGGAAGGTCTAGACCAACTGCTGCACGAAATACGAAAGCTCATCAGATCCTAAGCCGCTGATCTGAAAACGCTAAGTGGTACGGGTGACCTTACGCAAGCCGCGGGGGTGATCGAGGGGATTGTTCTTTGCTGCCGCCAAGTGCATGGCAAAAAGTTGGCCGGGAATCACGGCCAGCATCGGGCTAAGCCATTCGGGCATACCAGCAGGCAATGCCAGCGGTGTGTGCGCCAAAGCCAGCAGGGCAGGTGAGTCTGAAATCACCAATAACTCGGCTTGCCGTTCGATCAACGATCGGGCCAATTGCCGTTGGTCGGCCAGGGTTTTTCCTTTGGGCGCCACCAGCAAGACCGGAAAACCTCGCTGAACCACCGCGATGGGCCCGTGACGAAAATCGGCAGAAGAATAGGGTTCAGCCGAAACATAGGCCAACTCCTTGATCTTCAAAGAAAGCTCAAAAGCGGTGGCATAGTTGTAGCCACGGCCGATCACACTGAGTCGATCAAGGTAGCGATAGCGTTGCGCCAAGACGCCGACACCGCCTGATTCCGTCAATAGTTTCTCTACCAGAGGCGGCACTTGCTGCAGCTGTCGCCAGGTAGATTGGCGACCGCTAAGAGCCGCACTCAACATGGCCAGGGCCATCAATTGGGCAGTATAGGTCTTGGTAGCGGCTACGCTTTTTTCTCGACCCGCTCGTAGGCTGATAACATCGTCGGCCAGCCCAGCCAATGGGCTGTCTACGGTGTTGGTAATCACCAGCGTCCGACTGGCGCTGCGCCTTCCTGTCTCGACTACCTGGCAAAGATCGTCCGAGGCGCCCGATTGAGACACGGCCAGAAGCAGGCAGTCTTTCAAATCGGGAGCTTGACGATATAGGGTAAACAGCGAGGGGGCCGCCAAGGAACAGACCAAGCGATTTTTGGCCCCAAATAGATACTTGCCATAGAGAACCGCATTATCCGAGGAACCGCGGGCCACCATGAAAATGCAGCGACACTTACTGCGCCGAATGGCATCGGCTATCTCGACCACATTTTTCTCTTCCCGGCTCAACAGTCTTTGGAGAACCTTGGGTTGAGAAAATATTTCTTGTTCTAAATAGCTCATGGTCAGAACATAAGAGACCGCGCCGAGCGAGTCAACCGCAAGCACAAACCGCCCGACATACCCGCTCTACCTCGGCCACCGATAAATCGGCCGACATGGGTAAAAATAGCGCGGTCTGGTCAAGCATCTCGGAGACCGGCAGCGAAAGTTCCTTGTTTTCCCGCCGGTACAGCGGATGTAAGTGAACCGGGCGAACCCCCCGTTGACAAGGTATGGCGTCGGCCTGCAAACGAGACAAGATCTCATCTCTAGACAGAGGTGCCCCAGGCAACAGACGCACCACGTAAGACTGGAAGGCATGTTGCTCAGCATCAACTTCATCAGGTAGCCGCAGCCACTCCAAGCCGACCAAATGGTGACGGTACTGGGCAGCCGCCCTTTTTCGGCCCGCTAGCAAATCAGGGTATTTCTCCAGTTGAACTCTGCCGATGGCCGCCGCTATTTCGCTCAGTCGATAGTTGTGCCCGGATTCAATGGCTTGGCCCTCACGCAGACCATGCTCACGAAGAAGGCGCAGTTGCCGAGCCAATTGCTCGTCATTGGTGGTTACCATACCGCCTTCGCCGGTGGTCATGATCTTTCTGGGATGAAAAGAAGTACATGCCGCCAGACCTCGAGCCGCGCCTGGTTCTGCCCAATCAAATCCGATCCCGTTCGCACAGGCTGCATCTTCCAGCACGGGAATCTTACCCAGCACTGCCGAAAGCTCAGCCAAGGGTGCCGGCAGTCCATATTGGTGCACCGGCACTACCAGGGCCGTACGGGGACCAAGAACTTTGGCCAGAGACGCCGGCGTCAAGTTGAAAGAGTCCGGGGAGACATCGGCCAAAACTACCCGGGCACCAAGGTTGCGGGCCGTATTGGCAGTGGCAATGAAGGTGTAGGCCGGAACGACTACTTCTTGGTTCGGACCCAAGCCCAGGGCTTGCATGACCAAGGCCAGGGCCGCGGTGCCGGAAGATACCGCCACGGCAAATCGGCTGGAAGAAAAACGGGCAAACTCTTGCTCGAAAGCCTCTACCTCGGGACCGGCAACAAGCCATCCCGAACGCAATACCCGGATGACCGCCTGTTCTTCTCTTTGATCCAGCGATGGGTGGTAAAGCCGAAGGCTTCTGTCTTTGCCAACTACCGGGTTTTGATTTACCAAATGCTCTCCGGGACGTAGATGATGTCGCCGGGCTGAAGGTAGAAATTCTTGATTTTCCCTTGGGCGATGGCCTCTACTGCGACGGGAAACTTTACTTCGGTGCCTTCGAAACTTCGGGTTACGTTGGTGTTGTTCTTGGCCGCCAGCTTGGTAAAACCACCGGCCATGCTGACTGCCTGGATGACGGTCATGCGATCGTCATACTTGAAGGTTCCCGGTTTGTTTACTTGACCAAATACCGAAATCTTCTTGGAATTGTACTCTTTGATCAAAATGCTAACCTGCGGATTACGTAAGAATTTCTTCCCCAGGGTATTTTCGATGAGATCGGCCGCGGCGATGCTGGTTAGACCTTCGATATGTATCTTACCGATGAGCGGAAAACTGATGGTGCCCGCCGAAGATACCCGGTAGAGGCCGGTCAGGTCCTTCTCGTCGTAAACCTTGACCTCAAAGACATCGCCGGCACCCAGGGTGGAGGCCGGAGTATACTCTCGAACCGGTACCTGCGGTTGTTCCGGCGTCTTGCTTAGAAAGCATGAACTAAGCGCAACTGAAAGAAGCAGCAAAATGGCGTACCACAACTTCATGATTCAACCCACCTTGGTAAGCTATCCTGATCCGAGAGGTATGATACGACGATGTGGATCAGTAGTCCACTCCGACCTGGAAGGTAAACATATGCTTGTTATACTCTACATCGCCGCCCGCGGTTTGGTCGTAACCAGAGAAGCGCGCTTGCAAGTGGTAGCCAAAACCGACTTCGATCCATTCTTGGATGTGATATCCGGCTGACAAACCACCCGAGATGAGCGAGTCGAAGCGGGCGCCTTGACTGGCAACATCGGCAATGACCCCATCTCCATAGGCCAGGTAATCGAAGGCTATGTCTGCCGAAATGGAGAATTTGCCTGCCAACTGCTGTTGCAGCCGGGCGTAGACACGGTCTTGACCAAAATACCCGTACATCACCACCGGTTGGAAGTTGCGGCTGTAACCACCAGAGATCACGGTGGTACCGGCCCGATAGGTAACCTCCGCCTGCCCGATGGCAGAGCGAAAATCCGAACCGCTGTAGCCAGCGCGATCGAGCAAAAGGGTATCGCCGTAACCGATCTTGAACATGATGGCCAAGCGAGGGGAAATTTGGCCTAGCAAACCCACGGTCACCCGAATGGCATTGGCACCTAAGTTGCTGGTACCATCGGTATAGCTGTTTGGGTAACGGCGAAGATCAGTGTCGAAATCAACCGTCAGGGCCGTCTTGGGCAGGAACTTCCATTTGCCCGAAAAATAGGCACGATGAGCGTAGCTGGATAAGGCATCGGCGTTGGCAAAGTCGCTATCAAACCAGTCAACGAAGAGACCGTATGCCAAATCAAACATCAAGGCACCGCCACCGGGTTTGAACTGTAGACGAGCCTTGGCCTCGTTGTCGGTTCGATCGAACTTACCCGACAAGGAGTTGTAACGCGGATCACTGGTTCGAGAAAAAATGTCCTCAAAGAAAAAACTAAATTGGCCCTTCGGATTGATGCCGAGATGCAAATCCGCCTCACCAGCGACAGAGCTAAGATCGGTACTGACACTGTCTTTGACCCCGAAATAGTAGTCGTAGCCTACTCGGCCGGACATTTCGAAATCAATCATTTCCGAGGGAAAACTCAGGGTGATGCCGGGCCGGATCTTCATAATCATGTCAGCAGCGGAACCCGAAGAAGAGTAACTGACATTGCTGTCATAAACAAAATCAAGATCAATGGCCGGATGAAGGCGCCCTGCACCGGCCTTGATACCCAGGCCCCGGGCCTCCCCCATTCCTGCCATCACTACCACAAACGCGATTCCAGTCAGATAAGCCAGCCCCGCCGAAAAACTCGTTGCTTTCATGTTGTGGTACCTGCCCGCTGTGCCGTCCTGAACCGATTATGCCGGAAGCCAGGAAGGTATGTAATTGGTTAGAATATCTCTGTTCAACTCCCCACAGAATGCCAGACAAGCCAGACGGTCAAATGACGCTTACTGGTACGGGCTAGCCGCGGGCGGGCGAATGATCGGCGTATCGGGAAGTTTGACATTCGTTGGATCATCTTCCGGTACCAGATCTTTGTCCACCTCGACTTCGACCTCGGTCTTGCCTACGGCAAAAGCCAGCTCACCCACACATTGCTCGGCCTCAATACGCAGAATCTTGATTTTCTGGTGAGAAATCGAGATCTTGTGAAACTCGTGGGTAGCCGTGTCTTTCTCTCCCTTGGCCTGCGCCTCTTGCAATGTCATATCGGCCTGTTCGGAGATACGGATTAGCCCCTTGATGTTAGTCAATTTTTCATTGATGCAATTGACCCGAATGACGTCCTTTTCTTCCCGGGCTTCCTTTAGCAGCGCAAGCGCCTGCCTCATCGCGTCTTTCATATCTTTGAGATAGGAGGATGACTTACTGATTTTTTCAGAATCGGAAAGACGGGCGGCCTTCTCGAATTGAGAAGATAGACTCGACTTTTCAGCACCGGCGGTGTCTTTATCTTGCGCGAAGGCCGCAGCTGAAAAGCAGAACATGATCCCTAAAACCAAAATTTTTTTCATTGCCCAACCTCCCCTCCAACCGGCCGGAGAGCCAATTTTCAGGTAATTACTGCTCTTTTAAATAGGTTCTACCACATTATAAGTTCCTATCTATCATTGTCAACTATATTTGTACCCTTTGCAAGTGATGCAGATCACTGACGAAATAGTTTATTTCTTCCCTGCGGCTCTGATTAAAAGCTCGTTACTTTCGGCTCGCAATGACTGCTTGGCACCATCGGAGGCTTTGGCAGAACATTGCCAGATATCATTGGCCTTGGTCAAACGGGAGGGAACATTGTCGGTGTGGCTGGCAAAGGATTGCTTGACCCCATCCTTGGTCCACTCAAATTGATATTGAACCTGGTCTTGATCTGGATCTGTCGCCGCTTGTTTAACCACGCAACGTAGGGTGTCGGCCGGTTTGGGCTGCGGCGGCTGCAACTCCAGCACTGGCGGCGTCGGCGCGGCATTAGCCACCCGAACTCGAATCAGGCCAGGACGGCCGGCGGCGTGACCATCGCTGGCCGTAGCTCGACACAACCATTGCTGTCCCTTTCGGGTTTGTGCTGCCGGCAAGATGGCGCCCAGGTGTTTGGGTTTGCCCTGGGGCATTTCCTTTTCGTTCTTGACCAGGAACCACTCATAACTATGCTTCACCGCATCCCCATCGGGATCTTCAGTGGCAGCAAGCAAGCGACAATGCAAATCTTCTGACGAGAGCGGAGCCGAAGGGTAAATCGCAAGATTTGTGGTCGCCGGGGCGGAATTAGCCACCAGGCAGGTGGCCGCCTCTGATTTGCCTTCTAGTTCACCATCCGAAACCACAACCCATAGCTGCCATCGTTGTCCTTTGCTCAACATACCGGCAGGCAAGGATCGCGTCTTGCTGCCGGCAAGAACTTGCTTGCCGTCTACTTGCCAAATGAAACGAAGATGCAACTCGTCACCGTCTGGATCACGGGCCGGGCTAAGTATCTTGCCGGTCAAGGGATCGGTGGCAGTCGGCGCCGCCGGCTCCAGGGAAATTCTGGGCGGAATCGGTGGACTATTGATCACCAGCACCGAGTCTCTACATGCCGGGCCATCCATCGCATCATCGAATGGGATTGCCTCCACTGTCCAGCGCTGCGCCCGCCGAACCCGCGAGCCCTCAATCCGATCCTTCTTTTTTGCCGATTTGACCGGGCGATCGTCCTGCCACCAGCGGAAACGCATTCCGAGGGTGTCCCCGTCGGCGTCTTTGGCCAAAGGACTTGCCTTGGCAATCATAGCTTGCCCGGTTTTGGGCGCAGGTGGCTGAATTTCTACCTTACAGCCTGGGGGCGGAGTATTGACCACCTCAAACCATTGGCTAACTGGGCTTCCCTTTGCCTCGCCATCCGAGGGAACAAGTTTGGCCTGATAAAGCATATTCTTTTTTGTCCGCGGGGCTGGCAATTGGAACAAATCCGGGCCCCGCACAAGTTCCACGGCTTGCTTCTTTCCCGCTGAGCCTTGGTACCAGATCACTTCCTGAGTGATCGGATCTCCGTCCGGATCCGAGGCCGGCTGCTTGAGCTTGACCACTAAATTCTCGGTAGTTAGCGCGCGGGTCTTGACCGCTACCATTTCCGGGCCAGTGGGAGGGGTGTTACCAATGGTGACCTCGGCGACGGCGGCTGCGCCTTTGGCTTCTCCGTCTTCCGGCACCACGGTCACCTTCCAGCTTTGCCCTTTGCGGGTTTTAGAAGATAAAAGCCGGAACGATTCAATGGCCGCGGTTTTGGCCCCTTGGGTCCAGGTCACCCGGTAGCGCAGTAGATCTTGATCTGGATCGTGTGCCGCTTGGACGATTTCCACCGCCAGGTCATCCGTCGTTTTTGGTGAATCCGGTACAATCTTGATTTTAGGCGCGGCAGCCCGGGCATTGATCACCTGTGCTTTTGCTTTTGACTTTCCGCCCTCATCCTTGCCGTCAAAGGATGTAATCTCAAGCTCGATTTTACCATGCTTCGACACCATGCCCGCAGGCATGCTGTCGGTTTGGATGGGTAGATTTAGTGCTTTGCCATTGGCGGCCCAATGATACCGGTAAGTCACTGGATCCTGATCTTCGTCGAATCCGGGTTTTTCGATTTCCACCCGAACCGCTTGGGTGACCAGTGGCTGTTCGGGAACCAAGCGTATCTTGGCGGCCGTCGGCACGGTGTTGGCAATTTCTTTAGAAGCCCGTGCTGCTTCGCCGTCGACCTCGCCATCGTTCGGGGTAACCACCACGGTCCAGAGTTCGCCAAATTTCGTTCTTTTCGACCACACAGCTGCTTTCTGCAAGCCTTTGACTGGCCGCCGGTTCTGGAGCCAGTTGATGCGGTACGAGATTTTATCGCCGTCGTCGTCCAGAGCCTCACGAATAATTTTCATCTTAAGATTGTGCTTGGTGCGGGCTAACTCAGGCAAAATGTGTACCTCAGGTGGCCCCGGCGGTGTGTTGACAACTTGTACGGTCGAACTTTTAAAAACGGGTGCCCCGGCAGCGGCTTGCAGCGAAAAATGCCAGCGTTCGTGTTTTCTGGTCGCCGAGGCTGGAATCTCCCGCGCACCGGTAAAGCCAGGTACGGCCTTGTCGTTTCTAAACCATTGGATCTTGGTTTTGGGCTCAGAATCGCCATCCAGATCAAAAAACCGATAGTCAAGCTGCAGGGCCTGGGTAGTCTTCGGAGTTGCGGGCATGAGAGTCAGGCCGTGATAGCGGGGCGGATTGGGATAAGTCGAAGCCCGGCGTTGCGCGTCTCGGCCCTCGGCCGGCCAAACAAGCGGCCCGCCAGCTTTGCCTTTTTTTATCATGCGAAAAACCGCCAAGCTGCCATTGCGACTCAGGGCCACCGCCTCTACCAGGCCGTCGCTATTGAGATCTACCAGCAAGGGCGCTACATCCACCCGATCTTTCATGCGTACCGGAAAACCAGGATAAATTTTGCCGTTGTTGCGATAAAGCACAAAGCGGTTCTTATCAGTACCTACCCCAATCTCAACGCGGCCATCGTGATCGACATCGCCCACTACTGGCGAGGCGCGCAGTCGTTTTCCCGCCGAGACCGGAAAACCCTTGAGAATTTTTCCGCCACGACCAATCACATACAGCTTGCCGTCTCCAGAGGTCACCACAATATCAACTACCCCATCACCATCCACATCGGCCAAAGCCGGGGTAGAATAAATGCGATAAGCGGTCGCCACCGGAAAACCCTCCACCATGGAACCATCTTGGTTTACCGCGTATACCTTGAAGTCTTTGGAACCAAAAATGACCTCGAAACTGCCATCGTCGTCAATGTCCCCTAGCACCGGCTGCGAGCTTATCGCGTACTTGGCTCGAACCGGAAATCCTGGCCTTTCCATACCGGGAGCCGCCCAAGCGTGCAAACGGCCGGCTTCATCACCGAAGAAAAGTACGGGCTCTGCCGATGGTTGAAATCGACCAACGGTAACAGCCGTGGAGATCGGATCGCTGCTCTGGGCAGGATAACCTTTGAGTTCTTGCCCCACGGCGTTCAATGCGTGAATTCGTCCATCGACGGTACCAAAAACAATATCCCGGCCGCCATCGCCATCAAGGTCGACCAGGCTCGGCACGGCGGCCATTTGAGCTGGAAGCAAAACCGGAAAACCGGGCAGCGGATGGCCATTCGAATCCAAGGCGGTAAGGTGCTTGTCTGCCAAGCCAAACAAAATGACGCGCTTTTCACTGCCATCGGCACCCGGCAGGATACCGGCACACAAGGCGCTGGCCAAAGGAGCCTGTTTCTGCAGTTTAAACGGAAAGCCCGCCACCGGGTTTCCGTCTGCCTCCAGAACATGGATGGCATTCCGGGTACCGATGATAAGCTCAAGACGCCCGTCATCGTCAATATCGAAAGCAATCGGTGGCGCCTGCTCGGCTAGTCCGTCGAGTGATACAGGAAACCCGCGCAGGACGGTGGCCGCCGAGGCAACCGAGCTATCCAGGCAGAAAAGACACAAGAAAGACAAAACCAGGCATCGATCTAAAGCTGGCACTTGGACCTCGACTAATTGTTTTCTATGAGTTTTTGGTTGGTTTCCCGCAAGCGGGCACTGAGTACGCGGGCGATATTGATGACCACCAAGGTAAAGCCATTGCGATAGATACGAGCAAATGAGTGTAGATTTTCATTGGTCAGACAAAGCAATTCGCTTTCAGCGGTGGCGCGAATGCTGGCCGAGCGAAATTCTTTGTCGACCAAAGACATCTCGCCGAAAAAACTGGGCGCTTCTAGTCGGGCAATTAAATGCTGCTCGCTTTTCGACCCCTGCTGAAGCACCTCTACCGAACCGTCTACCAGCAAATACAAGCAATCGCCGATGTCTCCCTGCTCAAAAATAAGTTCCCCCGGGGGCACGATTCGATGCTGGGTCAGATCAGCCAGCATTTCAAATTCTTCGGGCAACAGGCCTTCAAATAATCGGGACTTTTGTAATTGCGTGACTTTGTTCACGACGAACTCCGCCAAACCGCTTTCGGGTTAGTCCTTGCCGCCATCAGTGCCGCTCTTGGCAAAGAAATCGTCAAGCCGATGATCC
>JAUVBB010000182.1 GCA_030591445.1 Deltaproteobacteria bacterium
CCTGGACCGAAGAAATCGGCCCAAAGCACTTCATTACCTATTTTTCCAGATAGGAACGAAAGACCCGGAGACGGCAAAACCAAGAGGTGATTCGTGAACTATGCTGAAATGATAGAAGATCTCAGATATATGATCGTCACTTTTGTTGCACTTATCGGAGTTGGTATGTTTGCTCAAGAAATCAACATGATCAAATTCAAAGAAAAAACAAAAAAGCGCATTGAGGAACTAGAAAAACAGATAAAAAACATGTCGCGTGAATGATCTATCACTTACGCTAGATTCACGGCAATCGAAAGTTCCGTTGTTCTGACAACGATAACGATTCATGGTTCGTACCTCACCCTCCTCTTTTGCTTCATGATGATGCAATTCCTTTGTGAGTCGTGACATTAACGACTGTCACGACTCTTGGCATTTCGACTTCGGGAAAGTGACTTATCTATTTGTTTTTACTGGTTTTATTGAAGTCAACGAGCTTGGTTAGCGACTTTGGTTCTGACTGTAACGACTGGCAAAAACAGGGCGGATGGTGGGTTGGGACTGAATGAGCTGTTTGGGCTTCTGAATACAAATTCTACCAGGCTACGGTGGCTTTGGAGTAGCCCATGGCGCGGAAGATGTGGTCGTGGCCGTCGCCGTCGCGGAGGGTGACGGTGGTCATGCGACCGCCGCCTACGGGGTTGTCCAGATCGTATTTGACTACCCAGTAGTTGTTGTTCCAGCTCGAGTTCCAGCAGTAGGTCACGCCGTCGAGGCGGCGGTCGGAGTTGAAGTGGTTGTAGTAGGTGTCGGGGTTGTCGTCGTCGCCGCGGTGGCTTTGTTCGTACCAACGCAAGGGATCGTCGTCGTCTAGGTTAATGCCGTAGCGGGTAATGTCGATGTTGTTGCGGTCGATCCAGCGGTTCAGTACCCCGTCGGTGGCGCGGACGTTGATACAGACTTCGTCGCATGACAGGGAGGGGACGTGGGTCACCCAAGGGCCCCAAAATCCTTCTTCGGAGGGAACGACGAAGGAACACGAGCGCCAGCCGTATTCGGGAGAACAGTCGGCGGCACAATAGTGGATTTGCTCGCCGCTTTCGCCTTGTTCAAAAAAGCTGCGAACGGAAATGCGTTCGTCTAGCCAGCCGGTTTTGGTTTGATGGCCGTCATCGGCACAGACAAACTGGTAGGACAGATTTTCGGCCGAAGCCAATTGACCGACAAGTACCAAGCCAAAGAACGCTGCCAATACGGATTTCATTTTCATCTCTTTCTCCTTTGCCTGACCCCGCGGCAGCCCCTATGGCTGCCAACGACTCATGGCCGATTGCTGGGGAAACGATGCCCGCAAAGCGGGAAAATCACCATGTAGCAGGGCGACAAGGAGCTGACCAAAGACGTCAAGATGCCGCCTGATCGCGACAAATTGGCTTGTTTCTGTCTCTTGTCACAGACCGACCTGGGTGGTACCGTGCGATCGGTCGACAAACCGGAGGGAGAAAGATCATGGACACAAGCCCACCACCGCTGGCGCCGTCGGGGGCCAATCAGGCGGCATTGCCGGTGCTCATTGCCGGCTTAATTACCACCGGGCTGGCTCTGGCCGGGGTCTGGGCTATCAATCAGGCCAGTGACAGCTTCAACATCATGAGCTGGTATGCCTATTACATTCTGCCCATCGGCGCCTTGATCGTGGGTCTGGTGGCCGGCAGCGGTTACGGAGTGGCCTCCTGGCTGACCGGGGTACGCATCTCCCGCGGTTTGCTGGCGGCCATCTTGGCTTTGCAAATTCTTGCGTATATTGCCGCCCAGTACATCGAGTATCGCCACTTGATAAGCATCTACGGCGGCGAAGAAGAAATCGGCTTTCTGCGCTTTTTCGATCTCACCACCCGCGCATTCGCCTGGCAGGGCAAAGATGGCGCGGCCGGATCGGCGCTGGGCGGCTGGGGCTATATCTGGCGGATTCTCGAAATCGGGGGCTTCGGCCTGGGCGGCATTTTTGCACCATTGATCCTGAAATCCAAACCCTATTGCGAAAACTGCCAGCGCTACATGCGTACCCGCAGTCTGGGACTGATTCCGGCCGGCGTGGCCGTCAAGAAGATCAAAAAGAAAGACACCGAGGGTCAGGCCGCCTACCAACAGGCGCAAGAGACCGCCCTGGCGGAAGGCCTCGCCGCCCTGGAAAAACTGCGGGCGCACGCCGAAGTCGGCAAAACCACGTCATTTACCGAGATCTTGGACGCATACCAGAGCGAACAAAAAGCTATCGGCAAACAAAGTACACGAATTGCGCTGAGCTTGAGCCATTGCCCCATCTGTCACAGTGGCCAGTTGGACGCCGCCAGCTTGAGCGGAAAGGGCAATCAAATCAGCCGCCAAGAACTGGGCACCAGCCCCATCAACCCCGGCTTGAGTCGAGAGCTGAAACAAACTTGATTCTCTCGTAGTTAATCACCCAAGGGAGAGAGAAAATGACCCAATCCATGAAGTTCAAAGCAGAACGGCCAAGCGCACGCCAACTGAATCTCCAGGGCAAGCAGCTAGTCAGATTTGAAAAATCGAACATACTAAGCCGTGACTTCATGGAAGTTTTTATTTTCACCGTGATGGGTGAACTTGAAAAATCTCCAGACGACAAGAAAGAAGCAACGATATTTGTTTACGTGGGCGGGGACAATACCCCAGAAATCCTCCATGGCTTGGTAAATGGCGATCTGCTGATGATTGAATCAGAACCGGCGGCACCCGGTGCTGGAAAATCCGGACAGGTAGTTTTTATCGAACGGGTAGATTCCACAAGTCAGACTAAACCAAGCAAGAAAAATCTAAAAACGATTTGTCTGATTGGTATGCTGGCGGTCATCGTCCTGCTGCTGCTGCAACTCTCCCATAAACTATGGTGACAGACCCTCGATCAGGGCCGGCACCAGAGTACAGGCCAAGATACTAATCAGCAGGGCCGCTATCACATTTAGCCACAGACCAGTGCGAAACATCTTGGCCAAGCTCACCCGACCGGTGCCAAAAACAATGGCGTTGGGGGGCGTGGCCGCCGGCAGCATGAAGGCACAGGAGGCAGCCATGGTGGCCGGAATCATCAGCAACAAGGGCGGCACATCCAGGGCCGCGGCCACACTGGCCAAGACCGGTAACATGGTAATGGTGGTGGCGGTGTTCGAAGTCAATTCGGTCAGCACAATCATCAGTACCGTGGTGGCAAAAACGATGACCGGCAGCGGCCAGCCTTCCAGAAACAAAAGCTGCCCACTCATCCAGGCGGTCAGGCCACTCGACTCCATGCCACCGGCCAAGGCAAAACCACCACCGAACAGCAACAACACACCCCAGGGCAAGCGCTGGGCCTGCTGCCAATCCATGGCGAAATGGCGTCGCTGCCAATCAACCGGAATGGCAAACAGAACCAAGGCGGCGGCAATGGCGATGTGGGTGTCATTGAGCGCCGGTAGCCATTCGGCCAATACCGGCCGTCGCAGAATCCAGGCCATCGCGGTCAGAAGGAAAACAGTAAGCACAATCTTCTCGCCCCGGTTCATGGGCCCCAAGCTCTGTGCCTCGGCCTTGAAATCTACCTTCTGCTTGCCCTTATCGGCTGAGACCGGAGCGGCCAGGCGCACCAGATAAAACCAAATGGCCGGCACCATCACCAGCACCAGCGGCAAGGCCATCAGCATCCAGCGTCCGAAATCGAGTTGGTTTTGACCGGGGAATAACTGTTCGAGTTGTCCCACCAATACGATATTGGGTGGGGTACCGATCAAGGTACCTATCCCGCCTACCGAAGCGGCATAGGCCACGCCCAACAACAGCGCGACCGAGAAATTGGCGGCATCTTTATCCTGATCAAAACGGGCCAAGACCGCGCTGACAATAGGCAACATCATCATGGTGGTGGCCGTGTTGGAGATCCACATGGATAAGAAGGCCGAGGCCACCATGAAGCCCAGCACCAAGCTGCGCTTGGAAGTGCCGAAAAGCCCGAGCGTCAGCAAGGCAATGCGCCGGTGCAGACCCCATTTCTCCATGGCCAAGGCTAGTAAAAATCCGCCCAGAAACAAAAAGACCGGCGGCTCGGCATAACTATGGGCCACCCGGGTGGTGTCCAACACTCCCAGCAAGGGAAAGGTCACCAGCGGAATCAAGGCCGTGGCCGGAATGGGAATGGCCTCGGTCACCCACCAAATCACCATCAGCAGGGCCGTGGCGGCCACCTTCATGGCGGCCGGCGACATGTTATCGGGCACCGGCGAAAGCAAAACCAAGACAAAGCCCAGCGGTCCGACCAACAGGGCTGTCTGCTTCAAGTTCATGCGGGCATGGGTTCCGGGCCGGCGGCAAGAATTCGCTGGCGCAACTCCCGCGCCGCCACCTTGACATCGCCGGCGGCGGTGACGGCCGTGACCACGGCCACATGACGGGCACCGTTGGCGAGCACCTGATCGATATTTTCCATCTTGATGCCCCCCATGACCGTGAAGGGAATATCGAGTCGGGGGGCAATGGCCGAGATAGCCTGCGGGCCAACCGGTGCGGTGGTATCGGTTTTGGTGGCGGTGGCGAAGATGGGTCCGATATTGACGTAATCGGCTCCGGCCCGCTGGGCGGATAAGGCCTGGTCCAGATTGTGGGAGCTGGCCCCAATGATCAGGTTGGGCGCCAGCTTTCGCGCTTCTTCGATCGGCAGATCATCGGTACCCAGATGAACCCCGTCGGCACCGACCGCCAGGGCCACGTCCAGGTGATCGTTGCAAATAAGCAGCGCCTCTGCGCTCAAGCGACGCACGCGCAAGGCCAGCTGGTAATAATCGCGTTTGCATAAATCTTTTTCGCGCAGTTGAACCACTTTACAACCGGCCGCCATCAACTCGCTTACGATTTGCTCGGTGCCGCGGCCATCAGAAAGCGCCTGGCCGGTCACCGGATACAAGTCCACCTGGGAAAAGGCCGCTACCCTGGTATCTCTGCCTTCGTTCATGCCTTGCCTCCGGGCTGAGCAGCCATAAAAGCCGGGTCGAAGTCTTTGCACACAACGTCGAGGCCGGCCGCGCGAATGGCTTTGGCCACCTCGGCCACCGATCGCTGATCATCAATGGCAAATTGGCCGGCTTCTTGGTCTAAGTTCTCGTCGCTGTAGCCGCCCGGACTGGTGCGCGAGCCGGCACTCATGCGGGTGACGCCCAGGCGCAAGATCCGGTCGCGCAAATCGGCCGGCTCCCGGGTAGAAATCACGATTTCGGCATCCGGAAAAAGCAAGCGCATGCCGACGATGAACTGGACCAGATCGGCATCGGCAAGCGGATGACTAATCGGAGCACCCCCGCTGACCGGGCGCAAACGCGGAAAACTAACCGCCAAACGAGCCTGCGGGAAGGCACGACTGAGATGATCACAGTGCCAAGCCAAATAACATGCCTCTACCCGGGTCGGGGTCAGACCCAGCAAGGAACCAATGCCCAGGGAACGAAAACCGGCCTGGCCCCCCGCCTCCATGGCTTCGAGCCGGGCGCGAAAATCTCGCTTGGGCCCGCGGGGGTGAAATTCCTGGTAACGGTCCGGATCGTAAGTCTCTTGGTAAAGCACCAGGCCGTCGGCCCCGGCCGATACCAACCGGCGATACCCAGCCAGATCGCAGGGAAACACTTCCACTGCCAAGCTGGCCACCAAAGGCCGCAAACGCTCAATCACCCGACACAGTTCGTCGAGTCCGTAGCGGGCCGGCGCCTCTCCGGTTACCAACAGAAGATGGCGAATGCCCTGCTTGATTAGATGCTCGGCCTGCTGCTGGGCCTCATCCAGAGACAAGGAACTACGGGGAATTTTCCGATGAGCGGCAAAACCGCAGTAGGCGCACTGATTGATGCAATGGTTGGACAGATACAGCGGGGCATACAGGTTCATGGTTCTGCCGAAGCGAGCCAAGGTAATCGCCCGGGCCCGGGCAGCCATGGCTTCCAGATGGGGTCGGGCCGCCGTCGAAAACAAGAGGGGCGCATCCCTAAGCGGCCCGCTGCCGGCAACCAAGCAGCGCTGTATTTGCGCGGCCGAGACCGATGCCAGCCGGTCTTGCACCGCTGGCGGCGGCATAGACGGCAGCCAGTCGGCAAATCCCATCATGGGTCCAGAAAACCGGTCAGTGGTGAAGAAGCCTGGGCTTGGGTACTTTCCCCGGCAGCGCCCGCCAGAAACGCCTGGCGGCCGGCCATGACGCCTAGACGAAAGGCTTCGGCCATGCGTACCGGATCTTCGGCGATGGCCACCGCGGTGTTGACCAACACGGCGTCGGCCCCCATCTCCATGGCTTCGGCGGCGTGAGAAGGCAGGCCCAAACCGGCGTCGACCACCACCGGCACGCCGGCGGCAGCGATGATCAGTTCAATTTGATCGCGGGTCTTGAGGCCCCGGCTGGTGCCAATAGGCGCCGCCAGCGGCATAACCGTGGCACAGCCGGCCTGCTCCAAACGCCGGGCCAGGACCGGATCGGCATTCATATAAGGTAAGACCACAAAACCGTCGGCCACCAGAATTTCCGCGGCCCGGAGCGTCTCAATCGGATCGGGCAAGAGGTGGGCCGGCTCGGGGGTAACCTCCAGCTTGACCCAATCGTAACCCCCAACCGCCCGGGCCAGTCGTGCCAACCGCACGGCCTCTTCGGCATCACGGGCCCCCGAAGTATTGGGCAACAACTGGTACTTTTCTGGTTCTAGCGCCGACAACAAGGAATCGTCCGGATCGCCCAGGTCGACTCTTCTGAGTGCCGCCGTGACCAATTCGCTACCCGAAGCCCGCAGTGCCACTGCCATTTTCTCGGGTGAGGAAAACTTACCCGTTCCCATCAGCAGCCGCGAAGCGAACTTTTTGCCCGCAATCACCAGTGGCGCATCTGTCTGCTCGGACACCTCAACCTCCTCCCACCAGCCGGACTATCTCCAGCTGGTCTCCGTCGGCCAACTCGGTACCGGCATAGCGGTTTGCCGCCAGTATGTTTCCCTTCAACTCGACCGCCGTTCCTTGGCTGGGTATCCCCAGCTGGTTCAGCAACTGCGCGACCGTGGTGCCCATCGGCAAGGCCTGATTCTTGCCATTGACCAAAACCTGCAGAGGGGTCGATTCACTCTCGTTTAGACTCATGTGCTTTCCTCCACCGGCACCACCCGGATCGAACAAAGCACATTACCCCCGAGCCCAGCCAGTGTCAAAACCACCGCCATACTTGGCAGGCTGCGTGGTTCGTGATAGCTAGGACAACGAAAGGACGGCCAAAATGACGGCTCCGGTCTCATTGGTTTTGGTTACCCCGGAAATTCCGGCCAATACTGGCAATATCGTGCGGCTTTGTGCGGCGACCGGGGTACCCTTGCATTTGGTCGAACCCTTGGGCTTTCGCATGGATGACCGCTTGCTAAAAAGAGCCGGTCTCGACTATTGGGACAAATGCGAGTTGCATACCCATCTGACTTTCGGTCACCTGGAACAGGCCTATCCCTCTCGTCGTTTTCTCTTTCTGACCGCGCGTGAACAACGCTCTTTCTATCGGGCGCGCATCCAACCAGGCGACTTCCTGGTCATGGGTCCAGAGTCGAGCGGACTGTCGGCCGCCTTTTTGGATCAGGCCAGCCGGCGGGTGCGGGCCTATCGCATCCCCATGCCCGGGGCCGTGCGCAGCTTGAACCTCTCGACTTCGGCTGGGATAGTCGTTTACGAGTCACTGCGCCAACTCGGCGCCTTGGACGAGTAAGGAAAGAGGTAGCCGGTGCCAGAACTTATCGTAGATCAGAACGGGGCCGGGCAACGCCTGGATCGCTATTTGCGCAAAGTTCTGCGGGCCGTGCCCGTCAGTCACCTGTTTAAGATGATCCGGACCCGCAAGGTGCGGGTCAATGGCAAACGGGCCAAAGCCCAGCAAGTGCTGGCCGTCGGCGACAAGGTGCTCCTGCACATGCCGGCAGAGAACTTCGAAAAAGACACCCAGCGACCGGTCCGCAAAGCGACCTCGATGGATTTCCAAATCCGCTACGAAGACGAAGAGTTGCTGGTGGTCTCCAAACCGCCGAATCTGCCCGTCCATCCCGGCGCCGGCCATCTCGACAACTCGCTCATCGACCAGGTGCATGCCTATCTCGAGGTGGGCCCGGGCCCGGCGGTTTTTCGCCCTTCCCTGGTTCATCGGCTAGATAAGGACACCTCCGGTCTGGTGATGGTCGGCAAAACGATTGAAGTCGTGCGCCGGCTCAGCCGCATGTTGAGCGATGACCAGGTCAAGAAGAGCTACTTGGCACTCGCCCGCGGCGTGCCCGAGCCCAGAATGGGCACCTGGGACTTTATGGTTCGGCGCAAGGACGTTCCCTCCGCGCGCAGAGTAAAAACGCCCAGCCGGGGACGCAAAGACGCCGTCGGCCGCACTCGCTACCGGGTGGCCATCACCCGTCGGGTGCAATTGTCACGTTCCGAGACGGTAAAGATGTCCTTGCTGGTACTGCGCCTGCTCACCGGCCGTACCCACCAGATTCGCAGCCATCTGGAACAAGCCGGCTTTCCCCTGGCCGGCGACCGGCGCTACGGCATTCGTGAACTAAACATACTGTTAAAAGAACGTTACGACCTGCGCCGCCAATTTCTCCATGCCTATCTGCTGGAATTACCTCATCCGCTCAGCGGCAGCCCCTTGCGTATCACCGACCCCTACCCTGACGATCTGGCCGCCCTGGCCCGCAGCCTCAGACTGGGCATGCCCAAAGACTGAACGACCGATTGACCAAAATCACCTAAAGGCGTTAGAATATAGCCGAATTCAAACATTGTCCGGCTCTTTTTGCCTGGAGGCCTTCATGAGGAAGATTGCCGCGTTTATTTTTCGGGGGAACATCAAAACGGCACCGCTCGCCTGTCTCTTGTTTCTTCCAATCTTTCTCACGAATTGCAGCCAGTGCAGCTCCTCCGCTGTGGCCAACGGGCCCGAGCGCTGCATCGTTGACAGCGATTGTGCCGAGGGCGAAGCCTGCGACGACGGCGTCTGCCATTTCGAATGTGTCACCAACGAAAGCTGCCCCGAAGGCCAGCAATGCTTCTCGGGCTTCTGCCGCGCCGCCTGTGTGAACGATACCGATTGCGGTGACAACGAGATGTGTGAGAACAGCGCATGCGTGGCCCGGCCGCTAGACGACGGCGGCGACGGCGACGCGGACGGTGGGCCGGATATCTCCCCCGATGATATAGACGGTGACGGCCTGCCCAACGAAATGGAAGACAAAAACGGCAATGGCATTGTCGATCCGGGCGAGACCGATCCCGACAATCCAGACAGCGATCGCGACGGCATCTGGGACGGCGTGGAAGATGCCAACCAAAATGGCCAGGTGGACGACGGAGAGACCGACCCCTTGCTGGCCGACAGCGACGGCGACGGCCTGCGCGATGGTGTGGAAGACACAAATGGCAATGGAACGGTCGATCCGGGCGAGACTGATCCGCTCAAGGCCGATACCGATGGCGACGGCATCGAAGACGGCGACGAAGACCAGAACCGCAATGGCGAGGTCGACGAGGGCGAAACCAATCCCAGCCTGGCCGACACCGATGGCGATGGCTTAGACGATGGCATCGAAGATGCCAACCGCAACGGCATGCGCGATGCCTGGGAAACCGACGCCCTCAATCCCGACAGCGACGACGACGGTATCTTAGATGGTAGCGAAGATGCCAACCATGACGGCATCCGCGACAGCAATGAAAGCGACCCGCTGCGGGCCGATACCGACGGCGACGGCATCGAGGACGGGGTCGAAGACCAAAACCAAAACGGCATCCAGGATGGGCAGGAGACCAGTGCGGTGGATCCGGACAGCGACGATGACGGTATCGGCGACGGGCTGGAAGACGCCAACCAGAACGGACAAGTAGATGCCGGCGAAATGAATCCGCTCGATCCCGACAGCGACGGTGACGGCCTGTCTGACGGCATCGAAGATGCCGACCGCAACGGCGTGCGCGACGAAGGCGAAACCGACGCCTTAGACGCCGACAGTGACGCCGACGGCATCAAAGACGGTGACGAGGACCGCAACCACAACGGCCAAATAGATTTTGGCGAGACCAACCCCCTGGATGACGACAGCGATGACGACGGCATCCTAGACGGCATCGAAGACGTCGGCGCCGACGGTGATCGCGCCAACGACATCACCAATCCCACCGACGCCGACAGCGACCACGATGGCATCCCCGACGGCCAAGAAGACAAGAACGGTGACGGGGTCAAAGACGCCGACGAGACCGACCCGACCCTGGCCGATACCGACGGCGACGGCTTGACCGACGCCCAAGAAGATTGCAACGGCAATTTCCAATACGATCCGGGGGTAGAAACCGATCCTCTGATCAGCGATACCGACGGCGACGGCGTATCCGACGGCGATGAAGACCGCAACGGCGATTGCGTACTGGGCACCTGCGATCAGATCTGCGCCGTCCATGACGACTGCGATCAAGACGCCGGGGAAGTCTGTTCCCCCAGTCTGCTGGTATGTGTTTCTATCAGCTGCGCCCAAGGCGAGACCAGCCCCCAAACCGACGATACCGATGGTGACGGCCTGAGCGATGATGCCGAAGGCACCAGTCTGGTATGCAGCGCTGATAATTTGAAAGCCATCGACCTTTACCGCCTGCCCCCGCCAGATCTTCTGGTGGCCTTAGAAACTTTCTTCACCACCGTAGGCGAACTGCTGGAAAGCGGCCAGTCCATTGGCGGCGCCTTCTACAGCCCGACCCATCAAATCGCGGGCATGGCGGTCAGCCGCGCGCCGGCCGGCGGGGTCAGCAACGCCTCCGGCCAGCAGGTTTACGAGCGTGGTCTCCTAGACGGGCTGGGCTCGGTGACCGATGCCACCACCCGCTCGCTGACTACCTTCGACGGCTATGGCGCCATCATCACCGAATACGCCATAACCACTGCCAACCAGACGCCCACCGAACTGGCCAATGCCATTGCCGAGGCCTTCTACGGCCAGGCCATCACTGGCACCCTGGCCGCCGAGGGCGACGCCGCCACCTCTTTTCGGGTCTTTACCGAGACGATATACCGGGGTGCCAGCCAAGTGGTCACCGTGGCCGCGCTATCGACCAGCGCCCGCTACGACGACGATCAGATCATCCGCATGAATGATGTCACCAACTCCACCGCCCTGGCCCAGGCCGAGGATCGGGTCAGTGTCCAGTGTGACTCCTTCGTCACCAGGGGCACCAACAACGTTGATTTCATCTGGGTGGTTGACGACTCCGGCTCCATGGGCAACGAACAAGACGCCTTGGTCGCGGCCGGCAATGCCATGGGCACCCTGCTCGGCCAAACCACCTTGGATTGGCGCATCGGGGTCACCACCACCTCGCCCGCCCGCGACGGGGCTTTGATCAGCCCCGGCTTTACTCGTGATATCGCCACCTTCAAGAACCTGATCCAGGTGGGCGTAAGCGGCTCGGGCAGTGAGCAGGGCCTGCAGGCGGGCCTCGACGCCGTCAACCTTTCGCTGCCCTGCGTCGATCCCGAACAAGCCTACAAGCTGCGCTGTGATGTCACCCGTATTGTGGTGGTGATTTCCGACGAGGAAGATCAGACCATCGAAAACACCTCGGGCGGCGAAGATTACGCCGGCGCCCCCAATGCCACTACCGTCAACAACTTCATCGCCGCCTACAACGCGCTCGACTTGACCCTCTTTGCTATCGTGGGCGGCGATCCGGAGTGCCCGACCGCTTACGACAGCTCCAAGGGTTACAACGCGGTAGTCAACGGCATGAGCGGTGGCTCGATAGGCTTGATCTGTCCCGTGGATCAAACCGCCAACATGGAAAACATTGTCCGGGCCGCCTCCGGGGTGGCGTCTGACTACCTGCTTTCCCAACCGCCCATCTCGGCCACCATCAAAGTCGCCATGCAGACCGCGCCCGATCAAGCACCGGCCGAAGTGCCCCGCAGCCGCTCCAACGGTTTCGACTATGACGGCACCCAGAACACCTTGCTTTTCTACGGCAGCTATCGCCCCGAGCAAGACAACCTGGAAATCACCGCCTCTTACCGCTCGTTTGAAGAATGCACTCCCGAGACCGAAATCTGCGATGGCATCGACAACGACTGCAACGGCGAAATCGACGAAATCGATGCCGACGGCGACGGCTGGGGCGCCTGTAACGGCGACTGCGATGACAACAATGCCGACATCCACCCCGACGCCGAAGAACTCTGCAACGGCATCGACGACAACTGCAACGGCTTTATCGACGAAGGCTTCGACGCCGACAACGACGGCTGGACCACCTGCGGCGGCGACTGCGATGAAACCAACCCCACCATCCACCCCGACGCCACCGAGTACTGCAACGGCTACGACGACAACTGCAACGGCGAAATCGACGAAGGCTTCGACGCCGACGGCGACGGCTGGACCACCTGCGGCGGCGACTGCGACGACACCGACCCCAATATCCACCCCGACGCCGAAGAAATTTGCGACTGCATTGACAACAACTGTAACGGCGAAGTCGACGAAGGCTTCGATGCCGACGGCGACGGCTGGACCACCTGCGGCGACTGCGAAGACACCTACGATTGCGACGACAACGACGACCAGGTCCACCCCGGCGCCGACGAAATCTGCGACGGCAAAGACAACGACTGCGACGGCGAAACCGACCCCCAGTGGATTTGTGGCTAAACCTCTCCGGACGAATCAGGAACCGAAATAGCCGTAGCGAAGAAACTGGGCCCAGATGTTACAGAAGGCGTGAAAGATGAGGGCGCCGCCGATGGAGCCGGTGCGGGCGCGGAGCCAGCCGAAAACCAGGCCGGGGA
>JAUVBB010000045.1 GCA_030591445.1 Deltaproteobacteria bacterium
CGAGGCGAATTCCTGGCCTGGCTAAACAAAATTCGGGCGCCAAACGAGCTGAAAATTGGCACCTCCATCACCATTCCCTTTCTGCTGCGCCACCGGGTGCAACAAGGCCAAACCATGGTGGACGTGGCCAAGAACTACTATTTTAACGCCAAACCCACCGGTCTCTTGCGCAAATTCAATTGGAAACGCACCAACGCCTTGCGCCCGGGCGAGATTGTCCTGGTACCCATCTATGACCCAGAGGCCAATATCGACAAGGTCAAAGAACGGATGGCGGCCCATCAGAACAACCGCGCTCGGATAGAGCAAGAAACCCGCGACCGGGCCCGTCGGCTTAGTGCCGCCAAAGAAGCAGCCCGCCCAAGCACTGCCGCCACCGCGACCACGGGGAAAACCCCAAGCCCGGCGCCAAAATCGGGCCCTGACATCACCAATTTGTTGTCGGCGGCCCCCGAAGAAAAGAACGCCAAAGCCACGCCGGCCGCTGATGATGCTCTGATCCAGCAGGCCTTCTTGTTATACCGCGACGGAGAGTACGATCGGGCTCTGGCCAATTTGGTACGCGTGCTGGAAAAGAACCGGATTTCCGTTGCCGACGAAGCCGAGGCCCGCGAGATACTCGCCTGTTGTCTGGTGGCCCTGAATCGAACCAACGAGGCCGAACACGAGTTTGTTCGCTTGTTGATGGTGGCCCCCGAACGCACGCTGGATCCGGTCACCACTTCTCCCAAAATCATGGCCGTGTTCAAAAAAGCCAGAGGGTCCCGATAAGCATGAAGCTGTCGCTGGCCACCAAGATTTTTTTGGGCTTCACGCTGGTCTTGACCATGTTCGGAACAGTGTCGATTTATGGCGTCACCCAACTCAACGCGGTGAGAGGGCAGCTGGGCTTGGTCAATCATGGCCTTTTGCAGCTCGACCGGGTGGTTGCGCGCATGGAGATTTTACAGGAAAGCATTCGCCGCAATACGGACAGCATTCTGGGCTTTGACAATTTACAACGTCAGCGTTCCATTCTGTCCTCCAGTCGCCAATCTTTTGAAAGAAAAATCCTCGGCCATCTCCAGCACGCCCAATCCATTATTCACCGCCTGGAATCCATTGACATTTCCAACGAGGATCGCACCATCCTCGGCGACACCTACGGGCGTCTGGAGAAATTGCGCGCCTTGTCCGTTCAATTCGACGACTCTTTGCTGGAAGTAACCACTAGCATCGATATAGAAATGGGCATCCCGGCCGATGAAAGCCGGGTCAATCATCACCGCCGCATCGCCAAAAACCTGACCAACAAGCTCCAAGCCCTGAAACGCTCGCTCAAAACCATTATCACCACCAAAATGTTAGCCATGGAGCAGGAAAACAATTCTGCTATCGGGGTAATCCTGTGGCTAAGCATCATCGCCGTGCTTATCGGGCTTTTGGTCACAACCTTATCGCTCCGCGCCTTGCGCCCCATCCGCCGCCTCGCCGAAGGAGCCCGCCGCATTTCCCGCGGAGATTTTTCCGGTCGGGTGGATGTAAGCACTGGAGATGAGTTTGGCTTTTTGGCACAAGAGTTTAACCATATGGTCGCATCCTTGTCTCGCTGGGAAGGAGAACAGGCTCGGCACCAGCAGAAGATGGCAGCGGTCAATCGCAAGCTCAAGCAAACCGGCATCGACCTGGAGCTGATGCGACTTTACAACGAGAACATCATCCAATCCATCCCCGCCGGCATCCTGGTTGCCGATCCTCACGGAGAAATCACGACCATCAACCCTACGGCCCAATCCCTCTGGCAGCTCGATCCAGAAGCCACCGTGGG
The DNA here is from genome assembly GCA_030591445.1 of Deltaproteobacteria bacterium. Taxonomy (GTDB): domain Bacteria; phylum Myxococcota; class B64-G9; order B64-G9; family B64-G9; genus JAUVBB01. Next base: position 1,808 of record JAUVBB010000045.1, read on the forward strand.
TAGTAAATTAAGCGAACTCAGCATTGCCCCGGCCTTGGCCCAGCTGACCGCAAGCTGGGAAAAAGTCTTGCGCAATCGTGAACAAATGCTTTTCGAATCGGTGGAATTCTCCTGGTCGCCGGGCCCGGAGTCTTCGTACACCCGTACGGTTCTGGTCGATTTGTATGTCTCGCCCCTGATGAATGCCGAAGGCAATGTGCAGGGGGTCTTGTTAGTCGGAGAAGATGTCAGCGAGAAAGTTCGTACCAAGCAAGCCCTGATTCAATCCGAGCGGCTCGCCACCATTGGCCGCATGTCGGCTATGGTGGCCCACGAAATCCGCAATCCGCTAAGTTCCATTGGCCTAAATGCCGAACTCCTGGAAGAGGAGATCCGTTCGGTCCCCGAACAAGACAGCACCGAACCCCTGGCGCTGTTACAAGCCATTTCCCGGGAAGTAGAGCGATTGACCGAAGTGACCGAAGAGTACCTTAAATTCGCCCGCTTACCCAAGCCGCATCTCTTGCCTAGTGACATCAATGATATCCTCGCCAACTTGCTGCGTTTCGTGCAAGCAGAGCTTGACGGCGCGGGCATTGAGCTCAAGGAGCAGCTCGCCCCTGACTTGCCTTCGGTGTCGGCCGATCAAGATCAACTCCGGCAGGCTTTCCTGAATCTGTTGCGCAACTCATCCGAATCCATGCCCACCGGCGGAGTGCTGACCGTGGCCACGGAATCGGTCCCGGGCCGGATCCGAGTCCGTTTTTCGGACACCGGCGCAGGCATCGACAATGCTTGCATCGAGAGAATCTTCGACCCATTCTTTTCCACCCGCGAGGGCGGTACCGGTCTCGGCTTGTCGCTAACCCAGCAAATCATCAGTGAGCACGGCGGGTCCATTGCTTGTGCAAGCGAACCCGATCAGGGCACCAGTTTTGTGGTCGAAATCCCGCTGACAGACGAACAGGACGATTAAGCATTCGAAATCGCGTTTGGAGGTAACGTGTCGGTAGGTCGACATTTCGGCTCATTCACCCTCACCCGCAAACTTGCTCGCGGCGGTATGGCCGATCTCTACCTGGCGCAAAACCGCAGTCAAAACCCGCCTGGGCTATGTGTCATCAAAATGATGCTGCCCGTTCACCTGCACAACCCAGAAAAGCTTAAGCTCTTCCTGAGAGAGGCCCGCTTGGCGGCCGAACTTGATCATCCCAACATTGTCCGCCTACTGCTCCTGGACCGAGTCGACGATTACTATTTCATCGCCATGGAATACATCTCTGGGCAAAATCTCTTCCAATTGATTCATCGCGCCAGCCGTTCGGGTCAACCCGTCCGGGCCCTCGAAGCCGCCGCCATCATCCGACAGGCTTGCCTGGGCTTGGCTTACGCCCATGGCCTTTGTGACGATCGCAGCCGGCAACTGTGCCTGGTGCACCGTGATATCAGCCCTTCGAATCTGATGCTCTCTTACACGGGGCAGGTGAAAATTCTTGATTTCGGTATCGCCTCCTCCCGAAGAAAAAACGTCTTCCCCAGCGGCAAGATTCTGGGCAAAGCCAGCTACATGCCCCCAGAACAAATCGACGGCGGCCGGCTCGACGGTCGCGCCGATCTGTGCTCGCTGGGTATCGTTTTTTGGGAATTGCTTACTGGCCAAGCCCTGTTTCGGGGCAAAGATCGGGCGACCATACACCACATGATGCAGGAAGAAGCCATACCGGCCCCATCCAGTATCCGCAACGATATTCCCCCGGCGCTAGACAAGATCGCCTTGCGCGCCATGCGCCTGCATCCCCGCGATCGATTTCAAAGCGCCCAGGAGATGGCGGCGGCGATTTCCGACTATGGGGAAACAGAGCAACTGCCCTCGGATCAGCACCTGGCCGAAATGTTGGAGAAACAATTCGGATCGAAACGTGCTCAGCGCGCGCGCGATGGCTTGATTGGCAAGGATCTCGATCTGGAAACCCTCCTTTTTGATGATCTGGAGGCACGCCCTCCCGCGCCAGCCAGAAAGACATTTCTCCTGGCTGAACCACGCAAACGCCATCTGCTTTGGTGGGCTGCCGTCGTTGTTTTGCTTATCGCCTCGATTGCCTTCCACATTGTACTCGGGGCAAACGACAGCCAGAAGCGGCAAAGCAAGCGCCAAGAAACAAAAATTCTACCCGGCCGGATGAAGGTTGAGTCGAGCCCCCTGGGCGCCAACATTGCGATCAACGGCAAAGAAACCGGCTATCAGACCCCTGCCCTGTTGGCCGGCTATCCGCTGGGCAAAGAGTTGATTGTCAGCCTGTCGATGCCAGGCTACCAATCATGGCAAGGAAAGGTTCGCTTAGACAGCAAAGACGAAAGGCTCATCAACGCCTTTCTGGAGCCGCAATGAAGCGGTCGGGCGACCGACAACCCATCTACCCGCTCGCCCTGCCCTTATGGACCGTGATCTGCTTACTGCTGCTGCCATTGCCTTTTCCAGCCCAAGCCCATGACCCGGCCCTATCTTGGCAGACTCTCGACACGCCGCATTTCGCCGTCCACTTCCATCAGGGCACCAGGGATTTTGCCGTTCGGGCCGCCCAAGCCGCAGAGAAAGCCTATTTGCTGCTGACCGCTGCCTTGGAGCACCAGCCTGCGGACAAGATTCAAATCGTGGTCTCCGACCAAAACGACAGCGCCAACGGTTGGGCCAGCGTATTGCCTTACAATCAAATACAAGTGCTGACCAGCCCGCCCGACAATTTGAGTGTGCTCAACGACTATGATGATTTTCTTTGGATCCTGATGGTTCATGAATTGACCCACATCATTCACATGGACACCATCAGTGGATTGCCGGCGTGGATCAATTTGCTGCTAGGACGTACCGTTTTCCCCAACGGCGCTCAGCCAACCTGGTTTACCGAAGGCCTGGCGGTCTACTACGAGTCGCGTTTTTCATCCGCGGGTCGTCTTCGTTCCTCTCTCTTTCGCATGTACTTGCGCACGGCGGCCCTGGCCGGGGTGTTTCCCAAAATCGATAAAGTCTCCGGCGCCATGAAAGCCTGGCCCCAAGGCACCGCGCCCTATCTTTATGGCGCCTTTTTTGTCGACTACCTGGCCCGTCGTTTTGGCGAAACAGCCTTATGCGATCTCAGCCAGCACATGAGCGGCATGTGGGTACCCTGGACCCTTAACATCGTGGCTCGGCAAGAACTCGGTTTTGACTACATTACCCTGTACCAAGATTGGTCCGAATCGGTTCGGGTTCAGGCACGCCGCACTTTGGCCAAACTGCAAAGGCAAGGGCTGACCCCCTTTCACCAACTGACCCGCCGCGGCCATCACCAACACACGCCGCGCATTTCTCCTGGCGGCGAACAAATACTGTACTTCAGCGGCTCGCCCCAGCGCTGGCCTAGTCTGCGTTTGGTCGATCGTCACGGCCAACAAGACCGCGAGCTGCTTGAGGTAAACTCCGGCGCCGGCGCAGTCTTCTTGCCCAACGGCCAGGGGATCGTATTTGCCCAGCGGGAACAGACCCGGCAGTTCTATTCCTTCAATGACTTGTTTTATTTCGATCTGGAATCCGGTCAAACTCACCGTCTGACCAAAGGAGCCCGTCTTCGCTCCGCCGACCTGTCCCCCGACGGAGAGACCCTGGTGGCAGTCGCCAACCGAAGCGGTCAGACCCGATTGGTACAACTGGCCTTGACCGGCACCGAGATTCGCTCCCATCAGATCCGCGATCTGCTCCAGTTTCAAGACCAGACCCAAGTCTATACCCCCCGGTTTTCCCCCGACGGCAAGCAGGTGGTTTTTGCGGCCACCAATCCCGGCGGCGGCCGTCGCCTGCTGCTGCTCGATCGCGCCGATGGCTCCACCCGAAAACTGACCTCCGGCCGTTTTATGGATCTGGATCCCGTATTTACCGCCGACGGTAAATCCATTCTGTTCTCTTCCGATCGCTCGGGCATATACAATCTCTACCGCCTGTGCCTAAGCGACGGCGCCTTGGTACAATTGACCAATGTCGCCACCGGCGCCTTTGCCCCCGCACCCACGGCCGACGGCACCGGAATCGCCTTTACCACCTACGGCAAAGACGGTTATGACATCGCGTGGCTTGATTTGCCCTTACCCAAACACCCGCCCACTACCAACCGCGCGCCGCGCCCCGACCCCACCGTCTATGATTCTGGCCAGAAATTTGTCGCCCAATCCTACCGGCCCTGGTCCACGTTATTGCCCCACGCCTGGCTACCGGTCATTGGGTCAGACCTTTGGGGAACTTCCTATGGCGCCGTGATCACCGGCCGCGACGTTCTGGGCAAGTTGGACTATCGCTTGGACCTGGCCTACGGCCCCGCGCGACAACAACTTTATCTCGACCTGGGCCTTGCCGTCCGCATGTTCTATCCGACCCTATTCGCCTATGTCGGCCGCCACGTACAACGTTCTTACAATCAAGCCATCCTCAACGGTCGCAGCTTTCCGGTCGATCGGGAACGAACCACGCTGTATTTTGATATCTCCTTTCCCTTTTCCGTCTTCCGCCATCATCACAATATTTTCTTCAACTACGATCTCCATTTTTTCGATCGCTGGACCGCTTTGGCTTTCGACCCCGGCGATCTCAAACCCATACTCCCCGACGACAGCCGCCTAAGTTGGGTCGGCGCCGGCTGGTCTTTCTCCAACGTGCATCGTTACTCCCATTCCATCAGTTCCGAAGAGGGCTTCAGTGCCACCGTGTCCATGCGCTTGAGCCACCCCGCGACCGGCAGCGGCTCCCGACTGGCCGAAGCCCGCATCTGGCTACGCAGCTACTTCCCGGTATGGCGTAAGCACAACCACGTCCTGGCCCTTGCCATCCAAGGCGCCCGGGCCCTCGGCGACCCCCGCCGCAAATCCCTCTACGCAGTGGGCGGCCTGCCCATTTCCGATCCAATTCTGGATGTTTACTACGGCTACCGCTACGGCGGCGTATACCTGCGCGGTTATCCACCCTGGTCGTTTTCCGGCTCTCTCTTTGTCCTAGGTTCACTAGAATACCGCTTTCCTCTGCTTGACATTGAATCAGGCTTCTTGTCCCTGCCCTTCTACTTTCGCCGCCTCCACGCCGCTTTGTTCACCGACATCGGCGGCGCCAGCCACGACAAACTCAGCCAAGATCTACTCAAAGTCGGCATCGGCGCCGAACTGCGGCTCGACGTCTATCTAGGCTATTATCTACCCGCCACCCTGCGCTTTGGTTACGGCCAAGGACTTAGCCAAGGCGCCAGCCACAACGTCTTCCTGACCATGGGTTGGGGGTTTTGATTGCTTTCTGGAGGAAAAAGTTAAGACCGGATAGAATGGGACGGTACTTGGATACGTCATAACGGGTGGAGGTTAAGCCATGAAACGTAAAAACATATTCGTTTTCTTGATGGTAGCTATCTTGGGACTCTCGTTGTCGTCTTGCCTGGTGGCAATACGACCGCCGGTATTTCCCGGGGTGATTGTGGTAGGTCCGCCACTGGAATACGGGTATCAGCCACTATTGTATAACGGCTACGTGGTCTACTACTCTGATGACGGCGTGCCTTTTTATTGGTCTGGCAGTAGCCGGGTTTGGGTGCCGGTTGCTTCGCGCAATCAGTACATTGTGCACTACCGGAGCCATCACCGCAGCTATCGGCATTGGCACAAGCACCGAGGGCACCACTACCAGGGCCGGCGATACCGCGCCAATCAGAAGGCCTTGAAAAAGACCAAGAGAAAACCAAACCTGAAAAAGGCCAAGCCGCAGCCTTCCTTGAAAAAGGTCGAGGCAGAATCGCCGTATCTGAAGCCGGCCGAAAAGAAATCGAAGAAGAAAAAGAAGGATCGCGAGATGAAGAAGTCCCGCGAGATTCGTTCGCCGCGCGGATAACGAAGATTCAGGGAACGACCTCCACCGGCGCAGGGCCGGAATTGTGATTGCTGCCATCGGTGATTAGGGGCGGGTCAACACCGTAGTAGATACAGGTCACCTGGGCCGGGCCGGCTAGATCAGATTGCAAGGTGGCAACATAGCTTCCTTCGCCAACATCCGAAAAATCACCAATCTCATCATGACTGGCACGGGTCCAGCTTAACTCGAAATCATCGAAAAAGACCTGGTGCTGATCTTCGACATCGTCAGCGGCGCCGGGAATCCATACCGTGACATCCACATCACCTTGCCCCAGGGCGTCGGGATCGAGCAAAAAACGGACCAAGGGGTCTTGGGTGCTATCGACCATGGTATCTAGCCCAACCCCGGCCATACGGTGCCAATTTTGGTCTTGGGCCCGATAGAGTACATGGGCATAAGCCTCGTCGGGTGGCGGGGGCAGGTTCGCTGACAAAAAGACAAAACTAGCCAACAGTTGGCTGCTGGTCGGGACATAGCGAGTGTCCAAATCGTTGGCGCGCGCCACGGTGTCGGACCCGGCCAGACGCAAGCCCTGGCTGCCCGCCGAGACCGGGTTCTGCGCCTCGCCGACCAAGCAGGTCTTACTGTAAGAACTGAAATCATCAAACAGCAGCACTGTTTTTCCCACGCAAATGTCAGCCTGGCTGTTGCCTTCGGATACCTCGAAATGATTGCGGTAAAGGGTCCGGCTGACCGTCGGCTCCGGGTAAGCCAGCACGGAGACGTCATCAATCGCGGCAGCATCTTCATTGCTGTCGGCCGCCAAAGTGCGAAAACGTATCTTGAGCTCGCTTACGTTGGCACACGATTCCGGCAGAATGTGAGTGTACCACTGCCATTCTTCCAGAATTCCATCGCCCACCATATCCAGCACAAACCACTGGACACCGCCATCATAGGAATACTCGGTGATAAGGAACTCCAATGGGTCAAAGAGACCCTCGAACAAAGTGGCATTGGCGCTATAGCGAAGTCCGATGCGAGTATAGCCGGTGGTATCTATGGTTTGGCTCTCCATGCTCGCCTGGGCACCCCAGAGCACGGCCCCTTCTGAACCAGAACTGAGTGAACTTTGGGCTTGCCAGTCCCGAAACACATCTCCGCTCAAATCGAAGCCGGCCAAATTCGAGTCAAAGTCGTTGCCAAAAAGGCGGGTGGGCAAGCGCAAACGAGTGTCATCGGTATAGCAAACAATGTTGGCCGGATCGTATCCGGCGGCATCCAGTCTCACGGTCAAGGCCGCCTGGGAACCTACGGTCACTGATTCCGGGCCTTGAACACAGATAAAACCAGCGGACTGGCAGTCGCCATCGGCCCCATCCGTCGCGCCATCACAATCGTTGTCCAGTTGGTCAAAACAGCTGGCGGCCAAATCGCAGACCGGGCCCTCGGTCACGCCGGGGTGAACATCGGCATCACTATCGTCACAGTCGTCCCCACCACACAAAGAGTCTGAATGGGAATCGCCATCGCTATCTTTGCGATCCGGGCCCGGCGTGCAGTTTCCGTCTTCGCTACACAGATCTCCTTGGGTACAGACATCGCCATCGTCACAAGCCAGCCCAGGCGTAGGCCGGCAGCTGGCACTGGGCTCGTCACATTCCGCGCAATCGCTCGGCGGACAAGGATTGCCTCCCGCCAGACAACCGGTGACGGCGTCGGCATCCAGATCCCCTGGCCGGCAAAGTTCTTGCCCATTACAAAACAGGCCGTCATCCGGGCAGAGCCCTTGGTTAACCGTCGAGGCACACACGCCCGCAACACATCGGTCATCAGTACATAAGAACCCATCTCCGCAATCTTCATCCGCAAGGCAGCCAAATACACTTACCGCCGCGACATCTGTCGCCCGGGCCCCGGCCAAATCCGTTACGGTCAGGCGCAGCAACCAAACACCCGTCTTATCCGGGCTTAAGACCACCTTCGCCTGCTGGGCATCCGTCAGCACCCAGTCACCACCCGCGGGCACGGCCACCAGTTGCCAAACAAAGCCCAGCGGGTCGCCGTCCGGGTCATAACTAGAGCCCGCGTCCAACTGCACGCGCGCACCAATCACCGTATCCAGATCTTGCCCCGCCCTCGCCACCGGAGGCCTATTTGGCCCGGGCACTTCGTCGGCACAGGCCGCCAGCAAAATCGCCATAAGCAGGTACAAACCAAATCTCTTCAATAGCGCACCCTCCACTTTGCTTGCAGAAGATTCTAGCTCATATTCCCAGCCATTTGCTAGCTGGACTTTTTGCGTTGAGTATCAGACACTCTAATGAAAGAACTTATCAGGATAGCTATTGGGTGCCGCCGCGGAACAGCTAAAAAAGGTGCTCGCCGGGCTGCTGCGAATCGGGCCTGGCGAAGGGCGCAAAACCGCCTTGATGTTCGGTTTGTTGTTGTGCGTAGTGGGTTCGTTCATCATCGGCCGGGTGGCGCGAGACAGTCTCTTCCTCAGTCGTTATTCGGTCGACTATCTGCCTTATCTATACATCTGGGTCGCCATCGGCGTCAGTGTGCAGTCTTACCTGTACTCGCGGGTCGTCGATCGTTTCCGGAGAGATCGAACCATCAAGGTTTCGATCGCCCTGGTCTTGGTCACCACCCTGGCTGCGCGCGCCAGTCTCATCTGGGCCGGTGACTGGTTTTACCCAGTCTTGTACGTTTTCGTCGAGTTGGCCGGCGCCTTGCTGATTATCGAAACCTGGACTCTGGCCAACGATGTCTTCAATACCCGGGAAGCCAAGCGTTTGTTTGGGATCGTGGGCGCCGGTGGCGTGGTATCGGCGGTTTTGGTGGGCTTTAGCGTGCGCGGCCTGGTGCGGCTCATCGGCACCGAGAACCTGCTGCTGTTTTGCGCCGGTATGTTGGTGGCCGCCTTCGTCTTTGTGGTCTTGCTATCACGTGCTTGCCGCGAAGAAATTTTATCAGCCCTGACCGAAACCGGCCACCAGGTACGCGCCCGCATCGCCCTGACTTCCGATTGGAGTCGTTTTCTGGCCAACCGCCAATTGATCTTCGTCGCCGGTCTTGCATTGATTCTGGGCATCGTCATCACCTTCGTCGATTACCAATTTAAGATTGCGGTTCGCTTCGCTTTCCTCAATCGGGAGGATCAGCTCACCAGTTTCTTGGGGATGTTCTGGGCCATCACCGGCATTTTGTCTTGCGTGATTCAGTTTTTCGTCACGGGGCGCATCCTGGAAAGATACGGCGTCTTGTTGGCTTTGCTCATCCTGCCCATTGCCATGTTTTTTGGCGCGGGCACTTTGCTCATGGCTCCGGCCCTCTGGTCTGCCACTCTGCTCAAGGGCAACGAAGCCGTCTTTCGATACACCATTAATGACGCCACCGTGCAGCTTCTTTACCTGCCAGTCCCGGCCCACTTTCGCGGCCGGGCCAAGGCCTTGATCGAAGGCATTCTTCGGCCCTCGGCCATTGGCTTATCCGGCGTTCTGTTGATTTGGGTTCTGCCCGGCCTACCCGCCTCTACTTTGGGCTGGTGGCTATTGTTTTTGATCATCGCCTGGGTCGCCTTGGCCATCGAAGCACGCCAACAATATTATCACTCGCTGGCCAGCACCTTGCAGTCACGCCGCTTGCACTTCGGTGAGGTCAGCGGACTGATCCCTGATGAGGCCGCTTACCGTTTCCTGCGTCAGTCCCTGACCGATCCCGACGAGCAGAATGTGCTGCATGCCTTGGATATGATCCCAACCGACTCGGTTCGGAACTGGAGCGAAGACCTCACTCGCTTGATTACCCACGATTCGGACAAAATCAGGGCCAAGGTGCTCAAACTACTCTGCACCCACGGCACCCTCAAGGAAGGCCCGCAAGTACACCAACGCCTGGAGGATCCAGTTCCAGAAGTTCGCGCCGCCGCGGTAGAAAGCTACTGCGCAATCGGCAAAGAGCGGGCCATCCCGGCCATCAAGCGCTTTCTCAACGATCCGGATTCCGCCGTGCGGGCAGCCACTGTTATCGGGCTCATCCGCTACAGCGGGCTCGACGGGGTTCTCAGCGCAGCCGAACGACTCAAGGGCATGCTGGAGAGCGAACAATCTTCGGAAAGAACCGCCGGGGCACGCATCCTGGGCGCCATCGGTGTGAAAAATTTCTATCATCCGCTGCTTTCACTTATGGTCGATGAAGTGACCCAAGTAAAAATTGAGGCCATCAAGGCCGCGGGCAACATGGGCAGCCTGGAACTGCTGCCGGCCTTGGTCTACCGCATTGAAGATTCTGAAACCCGCCTGGTCGCTTCCGAGGCTTTGGCAAAATTCGGTTCCAAGGCCATCCGCTTGCTGATCCGGGTGCTCGACAACCAAAATGAAAACCTGGCCACCCGCCTGGCGGTGCCGTCCATACTCGCGCGCATCGCCGATCAGCAGGCCATGGATACCCTGCTGAACCATATCGACAACCCCTTGGAAGAAATGCGCGACCGGGTCCTGGAAGCCATCCACCGGGCAAGATTACACAAGCCCCATCTGATGGTGGCCTTGGAAAAAACCCGTGCTGCCGCCTTGATGGAAATACGCAACTTATACCATCAATGGAGCGTGAGCTTCGATCTGGACCTGCCGCCAGCGGATTTGCTAGCCGAGGCGCTCCAACAAAGACGCAAACACACGGTACGGAGGTTGTTCCTCCTCCTGGGCTGTTTCTTACCGGTGCGCACGGTAGATACCATCTTCAACAATCTCAATGCGCCGGTGCAAAGGATCCGGGCCAATGCCATTGAACTGCTAGACAACTTGCTCGACAAAGAACTCAAACGACATTTGCTGCCCTTGCTAGATGAAACGATGACCGAGACCCGCAAAGAATTTGCTCGCGACCACTATCGCTTCACCAGCCAGAGCCGCATTAAGCGACTGACTACGATCATCAAGGATCCGGACCCCTGGATATCTTCATGCGCATTACACACAGTGGCTAAATGGGCGCAGAAGGATCTCGTTACCCAGGTGCAAGAGCGCACCTCGTCCGATCAAGCCCTGGTACGTGAGACTGCCCTGGCAGTGCTCCGACAACTTGTCCCCGAAAGCGAAAGCCGCGCGCTAGCCGAAAAGCACATCAACGATCCGGCACCCCTGGTACGACAATACGCCAACTGGCTTCTGTCATCACCAAGGTCTGTTCCGGCTTCTTGAACAAATCCATGCTGTTTGTCGTCCAAATCAAAAGAGAGACAAGGCAATTGACGCCGCGCTTACGATTCGTATGATGGGGGGTCGGCGCCAACCAAAAACGGGAGGAAATCCGCAATGAAAATCGCCCTCTTGCTGATAGCCAGCATGCTATTGATCCCCATCACGGCTCAGGCCACCGAGACCACTCCCAGCGTGGAAGATCTTTTAAAACTGGCCGAAAAATCGATAAAGGAGATCAAAGACTATTCCGGCGTCTTGCGCAAACAAGAGCAATTCGGCTCAGATGTGGAAAAAGCCATCATGGAGTTCAAGTTTGCCCGCCCTTTCAAGGTGTATATCAAGTTCAGAACCCCGCACAAAGGTCGTGAAGCCATCTTTGTGCGCGGTTGGAACGACAATGAAGTTCGCACCCACAATGGTGATTTTCCCGATATCACCTTAAACCTGGACCCACTGGGCAACACCGCCATGGACGAAAATCATCACCCCATTTCGCACTTTGGTTTGAACAGCACCATCCGTATTTCTGCCAAGAATCTACGCAAAGCAATGAAGCGGAACGAAGGCGAATTCAAAGTCATCGACGGCGGTACCCTGCAAGGCCAAGCCGTCTGGAAAATCGAGGCTCGCTTTCCCAAGGGCGGTACTTTCATCAAGGCCAAGGATGATGAAACCTTATGGGATATTGGTCAACGCACCGGCCAAGACACCTGGGTCATTGTGACCGCCAACAAGGAATTTGACGAACCCGATGATGTAGACGAAGGCGACAAGGTTTTCATTCCCAGATACTATGGTGGCCAAAGTGAGCTATGGGTCAACAAGGAGACCGGATTGCCGGTCAAGGCCACTACCATGGATTGGTCTGGTCGGCTATATGAGTCCTACGAATATTCGGACATGAAATTCAATCAAGGAATGAGCGCCCGCGATTTCGATCCGGACAATTCCAAATACAATTTCTGATCAGTCGGAGAAAGCAGCCCCATGGCAGAAGCCAAGCAATACCTGATGGCCATCGATCTTGGTGTAAGCAATGTGAAAGCCGGTTTGGTCACTCGAGACGGCAAAATCGAAAACTACATCGAGGCCCTCTCACCGCTTGAATCCGGGGCCGGTGGCGTTGCCAATATCCTGGTCGATACTTGTCGTCAGGTCCTGGAAGAAGCCAACATCAGCACCAAGGAGTTACTGGCAGTCGGCTGTAGCACTCCGGGCTGTGTCAACCCCGATACCGGAATCATCGTCGCTTCCGCCACCCCGGGCTGGGCAGGGGTGGATATCCGGGCGCCGCTGGAGAACTCCTTCGAGTTGCCGGTCGTCGTGGAAGGCGATGGCGCCGCGGCCGCACTGGCCTTTCACTCTTTCGGTCCCACCCGCGGTCAAAATGATTTGCTAGGCATCAACATCGGCACCGGTATCTCTTGCGGCTACATTGTCCAAGGCCAGGTTCTGCGGGGCGCAGGCCAGGCCGCCCTCGAGGCCGGACACATGCCCCTGTTCATGGAAGGCCGGCCATGTTCCTGCGGCCGGCAGGGCTGCTGGGAAGCGCATTGTAGCGGCGGCGCCCTGCGTACTTTGATCGGCGAATTTCAAAACGCCGGCCACCAGCTTCCAGATTTGCCGGAAGAGGTCGCCGAATTGGCCAGCGCCAATCATGAAACGGCTCTGGCCATCTGGGAGGAGCAAGGCCTGCTGCTTGGCTTGGGAATTGCGAGTTTACTCAATGTCCTCAATCCCAAAACGGTGGTGCTCGGCGGCGGCTACGCCAAATCATGGCCACTGTTCAAAAAGTCCCTCTTGAAAACTGCGCGTGAACGTGCCCAGCCTCGCCATGCCGAAGCTGCTATCGTTTGCGCCTTCGAACCAGAGCGAGCCTCCTTGCTGGGCGCGGCAGTCAGCGCAGTGCGCGAGCAAGGACTGGATGACTTTTTCATTGACCCTTCTTGACCTAACCGCATACATTGTAGCCCAATCATGATATCGACCGTCGAAAAGGTGCTGTTTCTCAAATCTGTCGATCTTTTTTCTGCCATTCCGGGAGAAGTTCTGGCCCAGGTTGCCGGCATCGCCCAAGAGGTCAATTTTGAAGATGGTGATCTCATCCTGCAGGAAGGGGAAAGCGGCGATGCCATGTTTCTGATTGTGGAAGGCGAGGTCGTCGTTCACAAACTAGATCAACAACTGACTCGCTTGGGCGTGCGCGAATCCTTCGGAGAAATGGCCATCCTGGACAACGAACCGCGCAGTGCCTCAATCACCGCCGCCCAGGATGTAAGCTGTCTCAAGGTGGAAAGAGAAGACTTCTACAATCTCATGTCCGAAAAGGTAGAAATCGCCTATGGCGTCATCAGGGTTCTGACCCAACGCCTTAGAAATGCCAACGTGAGGATGTCCGATTCCCAACCCCCAGAGTGAAACCGGGACACAGCTGTCGTGGCCCAGGCACCACACTTACCGGAAATTTCGTGATGCAAATCACGAATGCGCCAGCCGGTCTACCCACTGCCAATAGCAAAAATCTTTATGGATAGATTGCTTGGCCCGTTTGAGTCAATGGGCCCCAGGCCTGGCACGCCAATTGCTACTATATTTACTAGCAAAGCCAAGCCAGAGGAGTTGGTCATGATCCGAATGAAACTGTGCCCCAATTGTCGATCGATTCAAAAAGCAGGCACCTGGTGTACTATCTGTAGGTGCCCCATCCCCATCCACCCACCCCTTCAGCAAGAAACGGTTGGGTCCGAAGGCACTATTTGCCTCGACGGGTGTGGGTCCACCGATCAAGCCAGCTAAGCACGGTTTGATGCCACAGTTGCGAGTTTTGTGGCTTCAGAACCCAGTGATTCTCGTCTGGAAAATAGAGCAATTTGCTGGGAACGCCACGACGCTGCAAAGCATTGAAGGTAGCAAAGGCTTCGGTCTCCACCACCCGAAAATCAGAAGCGCCATGAACAACCAGAGTCGGAGTTTTCCACTTGGCGACCCGAGCGCGTGGTGAGTTTTGCTCGTAAATCTGGGGTACTTCCCAGGGAGTGCCTTTCATTTCCCACTCGTGAAAATACAGTTCCTCAGTGGTGAAATAGGAACTCACGGTGTCGAACAAACCGTCATGGTTGACCAGGCACTGGAAAGGATTTTTTTCTCCCAGAATCCAGTTAATCATGAACCCACCATAGGAAGCACCCAGGGCGCACATCTTTTTGGCATCGATATACTTGTACTTCGATAGCACATGCTGCAATCCGGCCATCAGATCTGAATAGGGTCCGGGTCCCCAGTCCCCGCGAATGGCATCGGTAAAAGATTGGCCATATCCGGTGGAACCACGGAAATCAATTCCGACCACGGCATAACCGGCCCCAGCGTAGAATTGCGGATTCCAACGATAATGAAAACTGTCCAACCAAGACCCTTGCGGCCCGCCATGAATCATAAAGGCCAGCGGCACCTTGCGCCCCTTGCGGAAATTCACTGGTTTGAGTATCCAACCGTGAACTTTGCGGCCATCATGCTCGAACCAAAACTCTTCCGGCTGGCTCATGCGCACCGAGCGCAGCGTTTCTCCGTTAACTTGGCTGATTTGCCGAATGGCCCGCGTGCCCGGATGAACCTCAAAAATCTCGCGCGGGGAGGTCATCCGATCGCGCAGGTAGATCAAGGTGCCGGTACGGGTTCTTTTGACGCCGCTCACGCTCCCCTCCGCCACCAAGGTCGAGACTTTTCCCGATTGGACATCCACCGAGAACAACTTGCGGTGACCGTGCTCGTTGGCCGTGAGGTAAAGGGTTTGGCCATCGGCGGACCAAAGCAATTGGCCGGGGGAGCGATCCCAGTCCTTGGCCACCAAACGCCTTTTCCCGGTCGCTAGCGTGAGTAACACGATTTGTTGCCGGTCGGATTCGTAGCCCGGGCGCTCCATGGCCAAATAGGCCAGGGTCTTGCCATCCGGAGAATAAACCGGCGCGGTATCCCAGGCCGGATTGCCGCCGGTCAAACACTTGGGAGCTTTGCCACCGCCGACCCGGGCCAGATAGAGGTCTGAGTTGGTGTGCCAGGCTTCCCCTTTCGACACCCGAGCGGCAAAAACCACCGAGGCACCATCGGGGGACCAGGAAATTTCATCCGCACCGCCCCATGGCTTGGTGGGCGTATCCTGATCCATCCCCTTCATCAGATCCCGCACCTTTCCCTGGGCCAGATCCATGACAAACAGGTGGCTTCTGCGACCGTCGTTCCAGGTATCCCAATGCCGAAAAAACAAGCGTTCATATACTCGAGCTTTTACCGGATTCGATTTT
Source organism: Deltaproteobacteria bacterium (assembly GCA_030591445.1). GTDB lineage: Bacteria > Myxococcota > B64-G9 > B64-G9 > B64-G9 > JAUVBB01. The sequence goes on from JAUVBB010000045.1 coordinate 17,155, forward strand.
TTTTCAGCCAGTCGCGCCGCCGTGCACGCCAAGTCGGCACAATCAACAAAAACGTTGGCCCAGAAAAGCAGCTTGCTTCCGTCGGGCGCGATTTCAAAACCATCGATGCCCACCGGCAAATGGGTCAGTTGTTGGGCCTCGCCCCCAGCCATCGACAACTTCCAAACCTGAAAAGAACCCGACCGGCTGGATAAAAACAAAATACTGCCGCCATCAGGCAACCAGCGTCCGTTGGTATCGACCGCCGCGTTTACCGTCAACCGACGTTCCGCGCCGCCACCGATGGCCATCAGGCTCAGGTCGGTATTGCCCTTGTTTTTTTCCAGGTCATAGCTGGTGCGCGAAAATAACACCCAGCGCCCATCCGGCGATGGCGTGGCATCGCCCAAGCGAACCATGGCAAACATATCATCCCAGCCGAAAGGATGCGTGGCCGCCTGCAAATGACTCGTCTGCATTAACAAAAACGCCCCGCAACACCAAAACAGAACACTCTTCAACATTGGCAAACGCCTCCTCTCGTTCAAGACCGGACGAGCTTCCGACAAAGACTTGCTTTCGTCAAGCCCGAACGGGACCACCCCAACACGATGCGTCATAACATATTGCTTATGGTAAAATCATACTTGCAAAAATGGCAGGAGTATGAAATATTTTAGTTAAATTATTAACTGCCGCGAATAGACATCTGGCAAGACATGCTGCGGGGGAGGTTTTGCATGTTTGAAAAAGAAAATACCAATCCTTGGCTATCCATTCCCGCGACCGAATATGAAGGTCACATGGGCCCACGGGGGACGGACCAATTGCGGGTTCTCAACGACATCTTCCGCAATGTTTACCGGCGGGTCAAACCAGCCAATTTGGCTGTGCTTGGCTGTGCCATGGGTAACGGATTCGAACACATCGACCGGGGGCTCACCCAATGGACAGTGGGAGTTGATCTCAACCCCCGGTACCTAGAGCTTGCCCGTCGCCGCTATGCGCATCTTTTACAAACCATCGAGCTTCGCTGCGCCAACCTAAGCAATCTCGACTTTGAGGCCCAATCATTCGACATGATCCACGCCGCTCTTATTTTTGAGTACCTGGATATCGAGGCGGCCATGGCCAAATTTGCCGCTTGGCTGGCGCCAGAAGGCGTGCTGTCGGTGGTCTTGCAAGAGCCGTCCACCAACGAGACCACTGTCTCCCATACCCAATACAACAGCATGCAGACCTTGGTCGACACCATAGAGCTTATCCGCCCCGAGGCACTGGAAGACATCGCCAACCAGGCCGGCTTGCTTACTTTGCAGACCAACGAGATTCCCTTGCGGCACGGCAAGAAATTCTACACCGCGATGTTCATGAAACAGCTGCGGACCTAGAGAACGACCCGACCCAAGTTTAGCCCACCAGGAACGGATTGAGGGCTTCGGTTACTACTTTTTCCTTGCGGCCGTGCTCCTGCTGTCGATCCACGCGCAATGCCTGACCGCAATTGGATCCAATCCAATCTTCTTGCTCGTCCCCAATGGACACGATGACGTCGTAGTTTCCTTGCGCCAAACGCTGACAGGCGTCGGAGAGAATCTCATCGCGCTCAGAACGCAGAACCGTCTCGAAGCCATTTTCCTTAGCGGCCGCCGTCGGGTTGACCGGCGTCAGCTTCACGGCAAAGGAATCCGGGTCGAACATACGCTCGATGACGGCCGGATCAAAAGGCACGTCCTGGGCCAAGGCAAAATTAAGGATGACCTTGCGATCGTCGCTCTTAAAAAACCGCCGCCCAAAGTCGGCGAGTTGTTCGAGTCGCCAATGGGACATCGGAATCAACTCTTCGCGTTTTGTCTCGTCCGTCGATTGAACCGAGAACTGGAGCTGAAAGCGGCCGCGGTAAAGGCGTTCTTTGATCTCCAGCAATTGATCAAACCAGGAATCACGACCCCGGGGCGCCACGGTGGCCACACAGGCCCACAAGCCCGGCGAAGCTACCAACGCGGGCAAGCGATCCATGGCTTCGAGGACCGCGTCATTGAGGGAAGGCTCGCCCATGCGGGCAAAATGAACTTTGAGTTTCGCACAATCTTCGGCTACCCCGGGGTGCCGCGCCAGCGCCCAACGCACTTGGGCCAGCAACTCATCCACGCTAGGATTGCCGGCATAATCCATAGCCGCATCGCAAAAAGGACAACCCACCGGACAACCAAACTGGGTCGAGATATTGATAATCCACTTTTGTGACCGGGCCAAAGGTGGAGTCAAGCCATCCACGGTCTCTACCGTGTAGCGATCCTCACCACGAAAGCGCAACAAGGCCACTTCGGCCACTTCCGGATCACCGTCCACCTTCAAAGTATCCATCCCGACATTCTCTTCGCTCATCAGCTTTCCTCCACAGCCAAGAATTGCCGAGCTGCTATCGCAGCCCGCTGTCCATCCCCCATGGCGGTTGCCACATACCGATCGCGACCGCGAACCAAATCTCCAGCCAACACCAAACCGGGCACATTGGCTACCGTCATATCCGCTTGTAATTGCCCAGCCCCGATTTCACGAATCATCTCGTCGCGGGGTTCACGGCCGACACACACTATCAACTCATCAGCGCGCAAGCTCTCCGCTGTGCCAATTTGCAAATCCCAGCCCGCCGCATCCCACTGGACCCGAAGCACGTCGCTGCCCAGGCGCACCTTTATGCCGGCCTCGTGGGACTCATGTACCAGCCTCTTGACGGCCCGCAAGCGTTTTCCCCGAACCAGTACCTGAACCTCGGCACCCCGATCGCGGCAGGTCAAAGCCGTATCCAAGGCCGCTTCCCCACCGCCCACCAGCACGGCTGATTTCCCGGCCATCGATTCGGGCAAGGTGCGCACATCGCGGTGAATTGGCATGGCTCCGATCGCGTGCCGCCACGGCCGCGGGCGGGTACCGGTCGCCACACAAAGCGTACGGGCCATCACCGCCCGGCCATCGGCCAAGCACGCCCGAAAGACCTCATCTTGGCGGGTAATTTTGCTGATGTGAACCAACATGCAGGGCAGATGAGCCGCGCGAAGCTGGGCCTCCATTTTCTCCGCCAACGCCAACCCACTGATATCTGGCTCGGCCGGCAGATTGCTCAATTTGCGCGCCGCCCTGATGAGTCCGCCCACCGGCTCGTCCCCCACCGCCAAGACATCCAAATCGTCGCGGTTTGCCTGCAGCGCACAAGCCAAGCCCGCCGGCCCCAATCCGACCACCAACAGATCCACTGTTCTGTCTGGAATTTCCATCTGGTCCGTCAGGCCGCGCATCCCACGCAACTCCCTCTATCCACGGTGGGGATGCCTTCAAGTCACGAATTCACTCAAAGCCTGACATCACCGAGGAATCAGCTGGCATCTTGCCCATCAGCACCAATGCTGTCAAGCTCTCAGTTGATTTTCCGGGAGAGTTTGCTCCTTTTTTTTCCTTGCCAAACCTGATATATTTAAGGGACTGGATCAGTAATACGATAGGCAAGAGGCAGGGGGGGGATCTGTGGTCTCGATAAAGACTGTCGATAATGAAAGACGTCCGCTGGCCATCATGTTCACTGATTTACTTGGTTCGAGCAGCCTTTACCACGAACGCGGTAATTCGGTTGCCCGATCGTTGGTCACTGCCCACTTTTCCATCCTGGGCAAGCAAATTGAAAAATTTGAAGGCAATCTCATCAAGACCATCGGTGACTCTCTCATGGTCACCTTTCCCAGGGCAAAAATGGCTTTGGCATGTGCGATTGCCATGCAACGAGCCATGGCCAAGTACAACGACCAATCTCCGCCGGCCGACAAGTTGCATGTTCGAATCGGCGTGCATTTGGGTCACGCCATCGTGGAAGACGGCGACGTCCACGGGGATGCTGTCAATATCGCCTCGCGTATTGAAGAACAAACCAAGAGCGATGAAATCGGCACCTCACTCCATACCTGGCAGACGGCAAGGGCGGTCGATACTGAAATCGAAGCGCTGGGTGATTTCGAGCTAAAAGGAATTCCGGAGAAAATGAATTTGGTGCGGGTGCTCTGGAGACGCCAGGACATTGAATCCACTCGCAAACACCGACTGGAACACAAGCTATTGCCGGCAGTGGCTAGAGCGGTGGTCAATAAGAAGTGCATTCTCGTTCTGGGCGGGCTTTCTCAAGGACCCAAACAAGGCTCCGTTCAATCGACAATCGCACGCAAGATCTCCCGCTTGCTGGGGTACGACGAAAGACGGCTTGACTTCGCCCGGCTTGCCTCCATGTACGAAGAAGAGTTCGGTCGCGACGAATTAATGCGTTTCGTTATCAAGGAATTACAGCAAGCGACCGAACTGCAATCGGACCTACACCGAGCGCTTTCTACCGTTCCTTTCGACTTTATCGTAACCACTGACATCGACCGGCGCATTGATGAAGCGCTGGCTCGATCTGGTCGAAAAGTCAAAAAAGTCGTGCAATTTGACCAAGCCAACCCAAGCCATTTCGAAAAGAATGAAATCGCGTTATTGAAGCTCTACGGAGATGTGGACGATCCTGAATCCTTGGCGCTGACCGAAGACGACATCGGCGTGCGCCTAAGCATGCTAAAATACGCGCCGGAAGAGTTATTGGCAGTATTGGTGACGCAACACTTGCTCTTCGTCGGATTTCGCTGGAGCGACGCCCTATTCAAGCGCATGTTCAAGACCCTGACCGCGCGTACGGAAAAAAATCTTATCAAGGCAACCGGAGTTTCTCCCAAGGTGGCGGCCGGCATTCGTGGCACTTGGCATCGGCGCGGCCTGGAACTGGTCCAAACCAACGAAGAAGAGTTCTTCCATCAGATTTCGCAAATGTTGTCGCCGGCTAATCAGGCGGCCACTTCGGCGGAAAATGCCGGCAACTCACACTTGGTCAGTGGCAAACAAGATTTCACCTGGAAACGCCCTTACAAATTCCTGAGTGCTTTTCAAGAAGAAGACGAGCAGCTTTTCTTCGGTCGGGATGAGGAAATCCGCAAGGTTTTCAGTCTGGCGGTTTCACACCGCATGGTGATATTGCATGGCGCCTCCGGGTCCGGCAAAACCTCCCTACTCAACGCCGGCTTGCTGCCCCAACTCAAGCGAGAGGGAAACCTGGTGACCCTCCGCCGACCCCTGCAGGAACCCGAACAAGAAATCCGAACCGGCATATCCGAATTGGTCAAGGACAAGATGATGGATAGCCCAGAGGCCCGAGAAGTATCCGGCCGTTGGGTGATGGACGTCCTCTACTCGGGCCTACACGAGTTCATGCAAAAGTATGTGGCCACCCTGGAAAAACCCGTTTTCGTGATTTTGGACCAATTTGAAGAGTTCTTTACTCGTCACCCCAAGAAAGCGAGAAATGCATTTGCCAAACAATTGGCGGAAATCCTCAAGGACAAAACACTCAATGTTCACTTCGTCTTGTCAATGCGCCAAGATTTCCATGCCCACCTGGCAGAGTTCAAATCGAAGATACCGGAAATATTTCATCATGGCTTCTGGCTAGAGAACCTGACTCCGGAAGGAATGGTCCGCGCCATCACCGCACCGGCGGAGTTGGCCGGCTTGTCTTTTGCCCCCGGATTGGTAGATCGCATTCTGGCCGATCTGGGTACGGTTGGTTCCGAGCCTCCTCAACTACAAATAGTTTGCGACCGGCTTTACGACGAACTCCGTGAGGGCGAGCACGAATTCACTGAAAAACACTACGACCGACTAGGCGGGGTCAAGGGCATCTTGGGCAGTTACCTGGAAAGATTTATCGGCAGTCGCCCCCCCGCCTCACGAGATCTTACCCAGAAAGTTTTGATGGCCCTGGTGTCGTCGATGGGCACGATGGCCGTCTTGTCGGCCAAGGAAATCGCGCAAGAAATCGGCAGCCCGGAAAAAACCACCAAGGGCGTTCTCAATCAACTCATCCAGGCCCGCCTGGCCCGAGAACTCACGGACAAAGACCTCCCTAGCTTCGAACTAAGCCATGAGTATCTCATTGAGGAAATTTCGAAGTGGGTAGAAGGAAAAGACAAAGAACTGAAAAGGGCCCGCGAGCTTCTCCGACAGGAAGTAACCAACCACGAGCGATTTGGTTTGCTCATGGCCGAAAGCAGAGTGGATCTCATTATAGAACATGAAGACGAGCTGAATTTATCAGAAAAGGAGTTAAACCTGCTGCGCGAGAGCGTCACTCACCAGCGCCGCGCCTGGCGATGGCGAGTGAGCCTCTCATCCGCGGTTCTGGTCTTGGTTGTATTCGGAGTCTATGGCCTAGTCATGCGCTACCAAGCCGGGCTTTGCCAAGGTTCCGAACAAAAAATGGACGAGATCTGGAACCAAACCATCAAACAAAAAGTTTCCG
>JAUVBB010000022.1 GCA_030591445.1 Deltaproteobacteria bacterium
CCTCGTCTATTTCGCCGTCACAGTCATTGTCGATGCCGTCATGACAGGCCTCATAGGCCGCCGGGTTGACCGCCCGCTTAGTGTCGTCGCAATCGTCGCCGCGTTCACAGTTTTTGCCATAACCGTCGCCGTCTTCATCCTGGCACTCGGTCCAGCCACCGTCATCACCGGGGCCACCGTCTTCCGGTTGGTCCGGTTCGCAATAGCCGCTGCTACAGTGCTCGCCGTTTGGACAATCACTATCGCCACTACAAGACTGATGGCAATAGCCGGACAAACACTGAAGCCCTTCTGGACAATCTTCTGAAGTCATGCACGGGTGGCGGCAGACATCATCGGCACAAGCCAAACCTTCCGGGCAGTCCTCGTCGCCGACACAGAAAATGGGCCCCGCCACGTCACTATGACAAGCCGGCAAGAGCAAGGACAAACAGCAAGAGACAAGGAGACTAAGACTGAAGCTCTTCATCGTCATACCTCTTCATGATTCAACAGGAAGAAAACACACACACAACAAAATTATACCATATCGAAGGAAGAAAACTGAATCGGTAAGATGGAGGATGGGTGGATGTCCTACCTGCCAGGCGCCTGCACCCGCTCACCTTTCAGTATTTCTGGAACCGGATGAGCGCCGATGCGCAAGCCACCATCGTGTTCCAGCACCAGACGATAAATTTTATCCGGAACAAAACGCGTGGCCGGCGCCTCGATTTGGGCATTTTTCACCCCCGCGCTTTTCCGCCGGCCTTCATCCAAGGCAAAGTTCCAAAAAGATTCCCAGTACTTGCGCTCGATTTCCCGAACTTCCGGATCGGCCTTCTCTAAGCGATAACCACCGGGTACCGATAGCGTTTGATTGATTTCACAGCTTTCATACACCTGCGAGTCATCGTCCAAAGCGAAAGCACGACGGAAAAGGTAAATGCTCTTGCCTTTGCCTTCCATGATCAACTCATCATTGAGTCGGATGACCATGGCCTCGAAGTGGATGACGTCATTAACCGAAAAGGTGCAATACACCGGCTTCAATGCCTTGTCCCCACCGTACTCCATGATTTTCAAGCGCACGCGCGATACTTGGCCATTCTGATCTTTTTGGTAGTCTTCGACCCAGACCTCGGCCACCCTTTCCTCGGCGGTCAAGCGTGAGACGATTTGTTTGAGCACCTTGACTTCTTGCTGATTCTGATAAATCCAGAAGCCAACACCGGCGCCCGCAACCAGGACCAGTAACAAGAACACCCGCGAAAGCCATGCGAAAAAACCCACTCGCCTTGTCTTCTGCGCTAATTTGTCTTCCATCCCGGGTTTCCTTTGCATCTCGTTGAAGAAACATCATAGCACATCTCGGTTGTCGGCAGCAGGGCCTTGCGCTAAGATGCTCCCGTGATAAGCGCGCGATTGAATTTGATCTTGGTCTTCTGCCTGCTGGGCTGCCAACAGAGTCAGCCGCTCTCTGCACCGTCCAAAAGACCCATCATCGACTCCCACGTACACATCACCCCCACCGCCGCTTGTCTTGAGCGCGCCCTGGCCATCTTCGCCGCCAACGGTATCACCAAGTTCTGTACCAAGAGCGCCGGCTTCTATCCCAACCCCCGCTATCAAGCCACCTTGCAGATAAAAGAAAAACTCGGTGCCCGCTTCGCATTCTTCGTCAATCTGGACTGGCGCGGCATCGACGATCCGCGTTGGTCAGCCCGCGAAGCCCAGCGCTTGGCCCAAGCGGTAGCGGCGGGGGCCCGTGGTTTGAAGATTTTCAAAAACTTAGGCTTGGGAATCCGAGACCAAACCGGAAAGTTGCTGGCAGTCGATGACCCGCGCCTGGATCCCATCATGGCCAAAGCGGCCGAACTCGGCGCCATCGTGGCCCTGCACACGGCCGACCCCGAGGCCTTTTTCGCTGCCCCCGATCCGTTCTCCGAGCGTTACCTGGAGCTGCTCTTTGCACCTTCATGGAGTTTCTACGGGCAGGATTTCCCCGATCGGGCTACTTTATTTGCGGCCCGCAATCGATTGCTGGCGCGGCACCCAGGCACCACTTTTCTCGGCATCCACCTGGCCAACAATCCTGAAGATCTCGACTATGTCGACCGCTTGCTCGATACTCATCCCAATCTGTATGTAGACACATCGGCGCGTCTTGGCGAAATAGGCCGGCACCCGGCAGAGAAAGTGCGTGCCTTCTTTATCAAGCATCAGGATCGAATTCTTTTTGGCAGTGACATCATCGTTAGCCCCGCGGGCCTGCAGTTGGGCTCGGTATCTATTTGGCCGGACAACGATCAAGACGCCGACCGCTTCTATCAAGCCCACCGAGACTTTTTCGAGTCTAACCGGCGAGGCATAGCTCATCCCACTCCTATCCAAGGTTTCTGGACCGTGGATGCCATCGGCCTGCCCGAGGCAGTACTAGAGAAAATCTACCGAGGCAACGCCGAGAAACTCATCTGGACCTCTTCAGCCAAGAGACAATAATCGACAACCAAAGGTCCCGCGGCTTGGCAAGCCAAAGCCGCTTGTGATAAACAAGAGACATGAAAGGAATTTCATTTCTTTGTCTGGCGCTGGCAGTGTTTGCGCCACTGGATGCCGCCGGCGGTGATCTTTCCGGGCAAGTCACTCGCGCTGGTAGTGGCGAAGCGGTGGCTAGTGCCCAAGTGTTGATCCGGGGCACATCTTTTTCTACCACTACCGATGCCAACGGCCAGTATCTCTTTGCCGATCTACCCAACGGTTCTTATGGCTTGACCTGTGCAGCGCCCGGTCTGCGCGGCAGTTCCAGCGGCGCGGTTTGGATTGGCGACGAGACTGTGCGCGACTTTTCGCTTTCGGCCCCGGAAGACATTGGCACCATCCAGGGAGTGGCCACTTGCGCGGCAAACCCCTGTGCCGGGGTGGTACTGTTCGCCCGCCAAGGCGGTTCCACCAAGGGAATAGGACTTTCGGCCGCCAATGGCGGCTTCGACATCGTGGGGCTAGCCGCCGGCGACTACGACTTGCGCGCCGAAGCCTATGGCTATTTGCCGGCATCGGTTTCAATGACCCTACCCGCGCCGGCCACCGATGGCGGCACCAGCGTGGTCAACCAGAACATCAATTTGGCCGCCGGGGGTGGTCCGTACAGCCTTAGCGGCGTAGCCGCGCTTTCTGACAATCCTTTAGATCGCACGGGCGCCACTGTCCGTTGCAATGGCCAGATCCCAACCCTATCGACCCTCTCGCAACAAGGTGGCTCTTACCGCTTGGATGGACTGCCGGCCGGCCCACTTTCTTTTTCGGCATTCAAAACCGGCTACCGCTCTGACACCCAAATTGATGTCATGATCACCGGAGATCGAAACCTGAACTTCGTCCTGGTCTTTGAGGATACCGATCCCGGTGATCCCAGCTATCGGATCTCGGGAAGAGTGCAACTAGAAATTCCTGACGGCGGCAGCCCGGTAGACGCAGACGGTTCTCATGTGAGCATCTGGTCCGACGACGAAAAATATCGCCGCCAGACCAGCACCAATGCCGATGGTGAGTATTCCATCTCCGGCATACCGGCGGGGTCCTATCTTGCCGGTGCTTCTCGCGAAGGCTTCACCACCCAGTTGCAAGAGGCCTTCGAGCTGACCGACAATCGAACCTTTAACTTTAGCCTCCCTTTCGATCCTGACTATCAGTGGGGCCCGGGCGCTGATGGAAATCCAAGCGGTTGCTCCTGTAATCAATGCCATCCCGAATTTGGGGGCCTGCTCCTCCTGCTACTGGCCTGGGCAATAAGACAATGGATCCGCTGAGTCCCGCCATCCTGAAAGCAGCCCGGACGGCAGCCCGAGAGGCCGGCCGTATCCAGCTGGCCGGCATGAACCAGAGCCTCGATATTAGCCACAAAGGACGTTTCGATCTGGTAACCGACGTCGACCGCCGCTGTGAGGAGACCATCAAGGAGATTTTGCACCAGGCCTTGCCCAGCGCTGGTTTGTTGGCCGAAGAGAGTAGCCCCGAGGGACTAGATAAAGAGAGTGTCTGGATTATCGATCCCTTGGACGGCACCACCAATTATGCCCACGCTTACCCTGCCTTTTGTTCGGTAATCGCATTGCGACATGCCGGTGACATGGTCCTGGGCGTGGTCTTCGATCCACTGCGCCAAGAATTATTCGAAGCGCGCCGGCAACAAGGGGCCTTCCTCAACGGCAAGCGAATACAAGTAAGCCAAACCGACCGCTTGTCCCAGTCCCTGCTGGCCACCGGTTTTGCCTACGACCGACTGGAGCATGCCGAGACCAATCTCGATCGATTCTGTGCCCTGACCATGCGCAGCCGGGGGGTTCGCCGAGGCGGCTCGGCGGCCCTGGATCTTTGTTATACCGCTTGCGGTCGCCTGGACGGGTTTTGGGAACTTCGACTCAATCCTTGGGACGTTGGCGCCGGGGCGCTCATGGTCCAGGAAGCCGGCGGTCGAGTGACTGACTTAGACGGCCGGGCCTATGACTTCAGCGGCGTCGCTACCCTGGCTACCAACGGTCACCTGCACGCCAATCTCATGCATTCACTGACCGAGGCCTGGCCTCCTGGCCCCTGCTATGGCTAAGGGTCTATTTTTTCCGGCGGGCGTTCTTTAACCACTGGCGAGCAGATTGAAAATTAGGATCGAGCGCCAAGGTTTTTTTCATCGCCTTACGAGCGGCGGATTTCTTTCCCAGCGCTTCCAGAGCCACCCCCAGCATGAAATGCGCACGGGCACCGCTGGGGTCAAGATCGATGGCTTTTTGGGCCGCTTGCCGAGCTTGTTCGGTCTGGCCAATTCTGAGCAGTGACAAGGATCGCAAGACCCAGGCTTGGGGATCGCGCGGAGTCAAATCCGTCAACTGGGCAAAAGCTTCGGCGGCGGCGGCCAAATCCGAGGCCGCCAAACTAGCCCGGCCCAGGTTCAAGACGATGTCCGGCCGGCGCGGTGCCAAATTGCGGGCCTGGCGCAAGAGGGGCAGGGCTTTTTTGGCATCACCGGACACCAAATAGGCATAGCCCAGATCACCTAGCAAATCGGCTGAGGCTCCAGCCAGAGAGTTAGCTCTGGTTAGTGCGGCTAGCGCCGGCTGAATTTTTCCCTTCATCAGCAAGGTGTTGCCCATTTCATGCAGCAATTTCGGATCGTTCGGGTGGTGAACTAGGGCGGCCTGGTAGACTGCCAAGGCCATGTCTACCTGCTTGCCCAAGTCCAGGGTCATACCCAAGAGCAGAGCGGCCTCGCGGTGACTAGCATCGAGTTGCAGTGCTTTTTGCAAAGACACGATTGCCTGCTCACGATCGTCTTTGCGCAACCAGGCCAAGGCCATTTGGTGGTAGGCCTCGGCTTGATTGGGATCCTTGGCCAAGGAGGCTTGTAAGACCCCCAGGGCCTTGTCACTCTCGCCCCGGGCATTGTAAGCCTGCCCCACCCGGCACAGGTCCTCCGCCGAATTGCTAGCTGTGGCGGGCTGTTGCTGCGCTGCCACCGGCGCAGTTGCCGGCCGGCTGGGATTGGCGGCACAGGCGCCCAGGCAACCGGCAAAAAGAACCGCCGTCAGCACTTTCATTTTCTTTTTCGTTTTCGCACCGGACGAACGTGCAGGCGCATGTTGTCGATGAGCCGGGTATCGCCTACGCGCACGGCCACCAACAAAACCGATTTTTTCTCAACTTCGGGAATGCGTTCCAGGGTTTCCGGGTCGCAAACAGCCACGTACTCGATCTCCAAGTTTTGTTCTTCCCGCAACAAGTCGAGCACCACGGCAGCAAGTTCGGCCGCATCACGCTCGCCACTATCGAGTAGGCGACGCGCCTTGCGCAAACCCCGATAAATTGCCGTCGCCTGCTGCCGCTGGGCAGGGCTCAGAAAGGCATTGCGGGAGGACATGGCCAAACCATCTTCTTCCCGCAAGGTGGGCATGCCCATGATATCTATTTCCAGCCGAAAATCTTTTACCATGCGTCGAATGGTTACCAGTTGCTGAAAATCTTTTTCGCCAAAAATTGCCATATCGGGCTTGATAATATTGATCAGGAGGTTGACCACCGTGGTCACACCCCGAAAATGAGACGGTCGAGAAGCGCCACAAAAATCGCGCGTTACCCCAGTCACGTCGACGAAGGTCTGAAAACTCTCCGGATAGATTTCCGCTGGATCGGGGGCGAAAATAACCGTTGCGCCCTCATGCTTTAGCTTACGCCGATCGCCGGAAAAGTCGCGCGGGTATCGATCCAGGTCTTCGGTAGGCGCAAACTGGGCGGGATTGACGAAAATTGACACCACTACAATCGCGGCATGCTTGCGCGCCTCACGAACCAGGGACAAGTGCCCTTCGTGTAAGAAGCCCATGGTTGGCACCAATGCCACTCGCTGATTCCGACCTCTTACCTGACCGAGATATTTACGCATTTCCCGGATGGTGCGAATCACTTTGAGTGGCGGAGAGCTTTTTTTCGGTGACGTGACCTTTTCCCCTTTTTTTACGGGGGGCTTGGTCGTTTTGGTTTTCTTCGCCGTAGTTGACGTAGGTTTTTTCGCGATTTTTTTCTTCTTCGCCGCCATGGTCCACTCCCTCGACTGCGAAATGTGCTGATAAATTTGGGTTTTCAGCGTATTTGTATCGTGTTCTTCGGGCATAGGTCAAGGAAAACCTAATATCCAGGTGTTTGACAATGCACATATTGCAGTGTAGTGTATATCTAGTACCATAAGTAAGCGGCGATTGGAGGGCTGGGACAGTGATACGAGACACAAAAGAAGAGAAAATGTACCAAGCAGCTCTATTGAGAATCGCCATGAAAATGCGCAAACAAGATCTATTGGGCTTCGAGGATATTTTCGCCCAGATCTTACAGGAAATGAAGTTGGATCCAGCCGAGTTTCGGCGTTACGTCAATTCTCACCTGGCCTCTTTGATGGCCACGGTAAAAAAACGCGGTTACTGATTTCCGCCCTTCTCGGCGGCCAGCCTCTCTTCGACCTCTAGCTCATACAATGCGTCGGCCAAACGGCCAAATTCTTCCATAGAAAATTGCTCGGCCCGCAGTGAGCCATCTACCGAGGCCAGCGCCAAAGCCCGGTCCACCCGATCTGATTGGTGGCCGCGTCCCCAGACTGAGAGCAAACCGTTGCGAATTTTTTTTCGCCGTTGGCCAAATGCGGCGCGAACCACTCGTTCGAACATTTTCTCATCCTTGACCGCCACTCGGGGTCGCGCCAAGGGACGGAAGCGAAGCACGCGAGAGTTTACCTTGGGTGCCGGAAAGAAACTATCGGGGCCCACCTTCAGTACCGACTCTACTTCCGTATGTTGCTGCACCATGACGCTAAGCACGCCGTAGGTGCGGCTGCCCGGCCCGGCCAGCATGCGTAAGGCCATCTCGTCTTGAAACATCAGCAACCAGGAAGACAGATGAGCCTTGGCCTCGATGAGATGAAAAAGAATGGGAGTGGCCATGTGGTAAGGAAGGTTGCCTACTACCACCGGTCGCTCATTGAGCTCATCAGCCAAGGCAGACCAATGCAAGGTGGCGGCGTTGGCTTCTAGAATCTCTACCTGACTGTTGTCGGAAAATTCCGCTCGCAACAAAACCGCCAACTCGCGATCTCGCTCCACTGCCACCACCCGTTGGGCCAGTTGAGCCAACTGACTGGTCAAAGCCCCTAGACCCGCGCCCAACTCAACCACCACCCTCCCCTGGGCCTGGGCCGCTTCCGCAATCGACTGCAGAACATCAAGATCCACCAAAAAGTTCTGGCTCCAGGAAGATTTCGGCTTGAGACCATGCCGAGAAAGATGTTCGCGTACATTCAGGCGTCCGGCCATCTCAACCCCGCATTCGCATCCAGGCAAAGATCCGCCGGTGGTGCGCCCTTGGTCAAATAGGCAGCACTCAAGGCCGCTACCATGGCGGCGTTGTCGGTACAAAGCGAAGGCGCGGGAAAGCGTACTTCCAAATCCATTTTCTCGGCGCGGCTTTGCATGACCTGGCGAAGTCTGAGGTTGGCGGCCACACCGCCTGCCACCAGGATTCGCTTCAAATTTTCTTGCTGGGCCGCCGCTATCGTTTTTTTGACCAATACATCCACCACGGCCTCCTGAAAGCTGGCGGCAAAATCGCAAAGCGCCGGACCCACCGGCAGCCCTTCCTTTTTAACCCGCACCGCGGCCGCCGTCTTCAAGCCACTAAAACTGAAATCCAGGCGTTTACCGGGAATGGGACGAGGAAAACGGAAAGATTTTGGATCGCCGCCCTCGGCAGCCTGCTGAATGGACACCCCGCCGGGATAGGCCAAACCGAGCAGGGTAGCCACTTTGTCGAGCGCCTCGCCGGCGGCATCGTCCAGGGTTCTACTAATCAGATGCAGTTTAGAAACACCATCCACGCGGATTAAACTGGTGTGACCGCCGGAGACCACCAGGCCCAGATGGGGATAAGCAAAATCAGGTTCCGCAAGATAAATCGCGTGTAAATGAGCTTCCAAATGGTGAACGCCCACCAGAGGACGTCCCTGGCTCCAGCTCAGGGCCTTAGCCGCGTTGACCCCGATGAGCAGGGAGCCAATGAGACCGGGTCCAGCCGTCACGCCGTATCCGTCTATCTGGGCCAAAGTCAGGCCCGCCCGCTCCAGGGCCTTTTCGATGACAATCACGATCTTGCGAATGTGATCGCGGGAGGCCAATTCGGGAACCACGCCGCCATAGGGAGAATGAATGGGAATCTGGGTCGCGACTTGCTGGCCCAACAGAATTGGACCCGGCCCCACCACTGCCGCGGCACATTCATCACAAGAGGACTCGATGGCCAGAACCCGCATGAAACAACCTTACTCGAGTGTGCTCAAGATGGAGCGAACATCCGCGGAAAAACGTCCCCTGGGTTGCAGCCGAAGATAAGACCGATAGGCTTTGACCGCGTCCGTTTTGTTGCCCATGGTCTGGTAGATGGTGCCCAAGGTCAAAAAAGCCCGGGCACTACGAGGATTGGCCTTCAAGGCCCTCCTCGCCATTTGGATGGCCATGGCGTTTTTATCGATTTCAAAGTAGGCATTGGCCAAAGTCACCAAGGCCGGCACGCCACGTGGGTTCACGTCCACGGCTTTTTCTAAGATTTTGACGGCAGCTTGAATTTGCCCGGATTTATACAAACTTTGCCCGCGCCGAAACAAGACCTTATAGCGTTTGGCCGTCACCTGGGCCGCGGAAGGCTTGGCAGCCGCGACTTTCTTCTTCGGTTTCGCTATGCTCTCGGCCGGCTTTGGTTCCGGTGTCGGCTTTTTGATCGCCGACTCGGTTTTGGCCACCGGGGTGCCGGCGTCTGGCGTGACCGGCACGCGGGCTTCGGCCTTTTTGGGCAGCGGCGCAGGGATTGGCGCTTTTGCCGTCTTTTTCTCAACGGCTTCGCGCGGAGCCGGCGCTGGGGTCACCACCTTTGTTTGGGTTCCGTTCTTCTCGACCCCCAGATAGTGTTGCTGGAAATACCAGCCGCCGTAACCAATTCCTCCACCAAAAACCAAAACAAAGACCACCCGCAGCCACGGTGATTTTCTCTTCGGCAAACTTTTGGGCCCGGACGCGGTTTTCGGCGGGGCAGAGATTGGCTGCTGTTGTTGGCGTTCAAGCGCAATGGGCTCGGATCCCGAGTCGAGATCTTCTTCCCCCGTTTCGAAGAGTTTGGGGGCCGGTTTTTCTTCTTCTTCTTCGTCTCTTTCCACTGGGGCATCCGCCGCCAGGCGCGGTTTCATCAGAGAAAGCATGTCTTCGACGATTTCTTCGGCTTCGGCATCCAGTACCACCTGGGTGTTATGGTCGGATTCCGCCAAGCCGGGATCGCCAAGGGCAGCCGCCGAATTCTGGCCACCCACAATCGACATCTGCTCGTTTGCCGGCGGCAATCCCTCTTCGACCAGGCCCTCGCCCCCAGCGGTGCGATACTCGCCCGCCTCATTCTCGACCACCACCCAGGCATCCTTCGGGGCATCTTCCGCAACCATTTCGGCCACACCAACGATTTTGGCATTCTCGACCGCCGCGGGCGCCGGCTCCGGATCCACTGGTTTAGGCACCTCGCTAAGCGACTCGGAAGCATCCGGTATGGGAAAAGAATCGATACCCGGCGGTTGTTGGGCAAAGGGTTCGTCGACCTGACCAGGAGTCTCATTCGGTGCCGGCGGCTGTTCCAGAACCGAAGAAAAAGCCGGATCCGTATCCACCGCCCCAGTCTCAAGCTCCATGTCAGCAAAATCTTCGCTGGCTGATTCTTGGCCGATATTCCATTCCGCGCTAGCAATTTTTGCGGCTGCTTCGGCGGGCCTTTCTTCAACTTGCGCAGGAGCGTTCTCGTCTGTGGCTCCTTGCTTGGGCATCCAATCACCCATGGTCACGCTGGACTGTTCTTCTTCCGGCCGACTGCTGGCATCGTAGATCAGACCTTCAAAATAAAGTTTGGAGATGATGCCCAAAGCCTCCAAATCATCGAATTCGCCATCATCGACCACTTCCAGCAGGCTGCGCTGGCCGTCAAACAGGCGCAAGATCATGTTGATCTCATCTGGAATTTCGCTGAGTCGATCAGACAATTCGTGATAGTCAACCGCAAAGCAGGTATCGAGCGTTGGCAGTTGCTCAAGCATGCGGCCCCATTCGTCTACCCGGCGCATACCCTCCATGAGCAAACCTTGGCTTGAAAGCGGAATCTGATCGCCATGGCTGAGATTGGGCTTGAAGTCGATTTCAAAAGAACCCTCGGACCACAGCAGCAGGCGATACACTGCTTTTTCACCACTCAGCTTGCCAATCTGGGCATCGATAACCTTGCCGTTGCGAAAAAACACATCCGCTTTTTGCTTGGCCTTATCGGCCGAGACAAAATGAGCAATACCGGTTTTGCGACCCAATTCAATGGTCTGAATGAGATCGACAACGCCCATATCGTCCAAGGAACCAGAGAAATTGGTTTTGCGATCGCGAAGCGCCAATTTCTCCCGTTCCCGCTTCTGCAATAAAATATTGACCCGAGTGATGATCTCTTTGATGTAAATGGGTTTGGTCAGGTAATCATCTACCCCCAATTCGAGTCCCCGAACCTTGTCTTCCACCGCCTTCTGATTGGTTAAGAAGATAAAAGGAATGTTCTGCCACTTGCTTTCGGCCTTGAGTTGCTCGCAAAGGGTGTAACCGTCCATCACCTCCATCTTGGTATCGGAAATCACCAGGTCGGGTGGGGAAATGCTGACCTTTTCCAAGGCGTCTTCACCGTTGACCGCAGTGGTCACCGAATAGCCGGCCTTGCGAAGACTGACCTCCATGACCCTCAGGGACTTGGGATCTCCGTCCACCACTAGCAAGCTTTGTCTAGCCACAGCTTGGGCCTCATCCTAGCAAGACATCTCTTGATGCCAGTCAAAATGGTCAAATTCGTTCTAAGCGCCACTATCGTATCACATTTAGACGTACAAACCACTTTTGCGGTCTGTTCAAGGTCCTTGCATAATGTTCTTTTTTGCTTTGGGTTGGTTGGCCTTTTTCAGGGCTTTGATGTGACGCTTGGCCACTTCAGAATAAAGTCGCGAAAAGGTCTTGCGCAGCCCCCGAGAACGCTTCCGTCGGCGAAAATCGGGCACCAAGCTAGAGTGAATAATGCGGGCAGCCCGCTTGCGCAAACCATCGCTATAGTTGTCGCCCATCACGATACGAAACTCATTTTCGGCCACCGAGACAAAGAGCAGCACGGCATCTTTTCCTTCTTCATAGTCGATATCCCAATCATTGAAAATGTCATCGACAAAGCGATCGACGCTCAGTGGTCGTGGTTGAAAATCGTCTAATGACCCCACGGTTACAACCATCATGTGAACTTTGTTCTTGCTGGCTTTTCGACAAAGTGAACGCATGTTGGCGGAATCGCTCTTGGAAACGATCTTGCCATGATCATTGAGGCAAACCTCCGCGGTATCAGGCGCTTGATCCTTGGACCATACCGGCCCCGCGAAAAACCAGCTAGCGGCGATTAGCGATATCAGTAAAACGCGGTTGGTTTGCATTTCCGTTCGCTCCCAGGTGAGTGTGCGCGGCGACAGTAGCCAGGATCATTTGTTCTTTTTGATTTTTTTCTGGGCTACGCGGATTTTCTTGCGCGCCTTTTCGACCAACGATGATTTCGGGTAAGTCTGTACAAACTCTTGGAGAAAGGGCAAAGCTTCTCGATATCTTTCCATGGCCAAAAAACAGTAACCCAACTTGAACAAGGAATCCTTGGCCTTGTCTCCCTTGGGATACTGGGTGCGAACTTTCTGAAAGGTCAGAGCAGCCAGGCGAAAATCTTGTTCCGCATAGTAGCTCTCACCGATCCAGTACATGGCGTTGTCGGAATAGCCATCAGTCGGCCATTTGCTAAGAAACTCCGAGAAAAGCGTCCGCGCCGCCTTTGATTGGCCCGCCTCTAGCATACCATAGGCCAGTTTGTAGAAATCCTTCTTTTTCTCGGGCCGCTCGATGGCTTGCAAGGGATCCGCTTTGATCTTTGTTTGCGCTGCCGCACTGGCCTCGGCACTAAGTTCTTTTTCCTGCGCGGCCGCGGAAATCTGCTCGACAACCTCTGCCCGCACGGAGGAAATGCCGGCTTCCATGCGTTCGAGCCGATGTTCGCTCACCTCCAGGCGACCCTTCATTTCCATGAGTTGGGTCTTGAGCCGTTCGATGTCCACACCCACATCGGCAGCATTGCGACCGGTGGCCCGCCGGTATTCTCCGATAATCTTTACCAGTTCGGCAACCTGTCGATCCGCTTCCTGTATCCGTTGATTGAGTTCTACTTTTTCCTTGCTGTGGTGCTTTTTCACCACAGCCAGTTCCACCTGAAGGGCAGCAATGTCGGCTTGCATAACGTTGCCAACCTCGGTCTTCACCCAACAACCGCCCAAAGAGCCAGAAAGGACCAGCAGCAGCAAATATGTTCGGCTTGATTTCGGCAAAGGTCTCACCTCACAAAAAAGAGCGGGGCCCTTTTGGACACCGCTCTTGACTGTTTTCTTTTTGGGTCAAAGGCCCGCTTACTCCGTAAACTCCGATCTGCGGTTTTGCTCCCAACAGGACTCCGAGGCTTCCGAGCAAACCGGCCGGTCTTCACCATAAGAAATGGTTTTCACCCGATTCCGGCTGATGCCTAGATTTTTCATATATTTCTGCGCAGCGCGGGCTCTCTTGTCCCCCAATGCCAGGTTGTACTCTTCGGTGCCACGATCATCGCAGTGGCCTTCGATGGTCACGGTAAGATCGCTACGCGATTTCATGCATTCGACGTTCTGGTCTAGGATTTGTCGATCTTCACCGCGCAAGTTGTGGCGGTTGAAATCAAAGTGGATGGTTTGCATTTCACAAGCGGGCTTGTCCACGCACTCGCAATCCTGACACATCTTGCCCTCGGGACAATCCTCGTCCGACTGGCAGGCACAACGAGGAACACAGTGATGGTCTTTACACTCCATGCTCTCGGAGCAGTCCTCGTCAGTTTCGCACTCCCATTGGCACTTGTGCTCCCGACAGACCATGCCCGGCTTACCGCGGGCATCACAATCACTGTCGATCTCGCACTCGTATATGCACTTTTCGTTCTCGCAGAACGGCTTTTCTTCCGGGCAATCACCGTTTTCCAAGCATTCCACACAGCGCATGTCCTTGCACTTCGGCCGGTCTTGCGGACAGTCGCCATCTTGACAGCACTCTTGGCACTGTTCCATGCAGCACTTCATCTGGGTGCTATTGCCCTCTTCGGCTGCACAATCACCATCGTCGCGGCACTGCGGAAATGGGGGTCGGCAACCTACCGCAAGCACAGAAACCACAAACAGTACGGCTGCTGCCCAAGTCAATCCGCTGGAGATTTCTCGCAGTGTTTTCATTATCAGTCACCCTCCTCCGGCGACAACCTTTCGGTTAACGCGATGAGACAAGAAATACCAAGTTCACTCTAATATTCATAAGCTTACGTAACTAAATGGGACTTAGCAACTTCCCCCCCCCTTGTCAACAAAAATTACCGTATGCTTGTCCGTCATTCAGATAAAAAACCCTTTGCATGTGAGAGAGAAGCACTGTACCGTCCGCTCCAGCTTTTTAAGAGGATTAATCCGCGTATCGTAACCATGCAACTGACTGTCGATATCAAACTCTCGAAAAGAATTATCGTGCTGGCCATCCCGGTCATTTTGGCCATGCTGTCACAGACCGCCATCAACTTATTAGACACGGCCATGGTTGGACGCTTGCCGGGCACGACCGGCATTGACGGGGTGGCCGGTATAGGCGTCAGCCTGCTCCTGTTCTGGGCCATCGGCGGCTTTCTCTCTGCCGTGGCCATCGGCACCCAGGCAATTACCGCCCGGCGCACCGGGGAGGACAAACCAGAATTGGCCGGCCGCGCCCTGACCAACTCCTTGGCCCTATCCGTCGTCTCCGGGCTCAGCGCTTCCATCCTTGGTTATTACTACGTGCCCGAGATTTTCCCCCTTCTAAACCCAAATCCCAACGTCATTCACCTGGGTTCGAGTTATTGCTCGATAAGAATGCTGGGAGTGGTGTCGATGGTCACCACCATCAGCTTTAAGGGTTTCTATGACGGCATCGGCAAGACCCATATTCACATGATCGCGGCCATCATCATGAATGTGGTCAACGCCTTTCTCAATGTGGTGCTTATTTTCGGTCTCTTGGGCTTTCCCCGCATGGAAGTTCAGGGTGCGGCTTACGCGTCCTTGATCAGCACTTATGTGGGCCTGTTGGTCATTGTTTTGTGGAGCTTCCGCAAGGATCTGCGCCGCAAATACCGCTATTATCGCCTTGTCAACTTCAACCGTTCCGTCATGCATGAAATCTCTCGCCTTTCGATTCCGTCCGGATTGGCGACGGTGTTTGTGATGAGTGGCTTCCAGTTTTTCCTGTGGGTCACCGGCAACCTGGAACCCGATCCGCCCTTGCTATCGTCGCTAAGCTTCGTACCCTTGGCCGGACCCATCATGTCAGGTATCGAGTATATTCGCCCCGATTTGGCCACCAGCGCCAGTTGGGTCATGATCTCGTTTATGATGCTCATCTTCATGACCTCCATCGCTTTTGGCACCGCCACGGCAACCTTGGTAAGCCAAAGCATGGGCAAAAAAGACTTTGCCCTGGCCGAGCGCTTTGGCTGGGAATCGGTCAAAATTGGCATGTACACCATGGGTACCGTAGGGGTGGCGGTGATTATCTGGCCCCATATATTTCTGGGCATCTTCACGGACAAAATCGAGGTCATCGAAATCGCGGTACCTTCCATGCGCCTGATGGCTTCCACCACGGCCCTAATGGCCTCAGGGCTTATCCTGACCCAGGCCTTGTTCGGGGCCGGCAACAACAAGTTCGTCATGGTCGCCGAACTGCTGATGCACGCTTTGTGCCTGGTGCCGCTGTCGTATTTATTGGCCATTGTGTTCGATATGGGCATGATAGGCGCCTGGACCGCGGCCGCCACCTATATCGTGCTGCTCTCTTCGGTCATGGCCTGGAAGTTCGCCCAGGGGGAGTGGAAGCGCATCAAGATCTGAAATTGGGGGAACTGTTTTTATGGCCACCATTCTCATAATCGACGACGAGCAAAATATCCTGGTCACCCTGGCGCGGGTGTTGAAGCTGGAGGGCTACCGAAGCGAAGTTGCCGGCGGCGGCACCATCGGGCTTAAGAAACTTTCCAGCCAAGCCTTCGATCTGGTCTTGCTGGACGTAAAAATGCCTGATATCGATGGCTTGCAGGTGCTCGAACGTATCCGAGCCATCGATGCCCAGCTGCCCGTGATCATGATGAGCGGACACGCCACGGTGGAAATGGCGGTTGCCGCGGTACGTATAGGAGCGGCCGATTTTCTCGAGAAACCGCTTTCTTCAGAGAAGGTGCTGGTCACGGTTGCCAATGCTCTGCGCTTGCGCCGCTTGGTGGAGGAGAACCGCGACCTGAAATCGCTGGCCGGACTCCAGAGCGATATGGTAGGCGACTCTCCTCCCATGCGCGCACTCTATGAACAAATTGAGCGCGCGGCCCCCTCCAATGGGCGGGTATTGATCACCGGCGAAAATGGAACCGGCAAAGAACTAGTGGCCCGGGCCATCCATGAAAACTCCCATCGCGCCTCTGACCCCTTTGTCAAGGTCAACTGTGCCGCGGTACCGCACGATCTGATCGAGAGCGAGTTGTTCGGCCACGAGAAGGGCTCTTTCACTGGCGCCAGCAGCCAACGGCGCGGAAAATTCGAACAGGCCGATTCCGGCACCCTCTTTCTGGACGAGATCGGCGACATGCCTCTGGCCATGCAAGCCAAGCTGCTGCGCGTGTTGCAGGAGGGAGAATTTGAGCGGGTGGGTGGTTCCGAGACCCTGGTGGTTGACACCCGGGTCATTGCCGCCACCAATCAGGACCTGAAGGCGGCCATCGGGCAAGGAAAGTTTCGTGAAGATCTTTTCTACCGCCTCAACGTCATTCCTCTCCACCTGCCGCCTTTGCGGGAACGGCGAGAGGACATCGCCGCCCTGCTTGATCATTTCCTGACCCTTGCTTGCCGCCACAACAACCGACGCCAGCGGCGCTTCAGCGTAAAAGCACTGCAGTACTTGGAGCAACACGACTTCCCCGGCAATGTGCGCGAGTTGAAAAACTCAATCGAGCGCCTGGTGATCATGGTTCCCGGCGATGAAATTGCCATCGCCGATGTCAAGCGCTGGCTGAGCCTCGATCCGGCCGGCAGCACCGGCACCACCCCGGCCGGCGCCGGTTTCTATTCCTCAGACTTAGCCCTAAAAGACATGATGGCCAATGCCGAACGAGCACTCATCCAACAGGCGCTGCAAGACTGCCAAGGCCACGTCACCAACGCCGCTCGCCAGCTCGGCCTAGAGCGCAGTCACCTCTACAAAAAAATGAAAAACCTGGGAATTAAGTAGGCCTACGGCGACCCCATTAAGAAAACTGGGTCACTTTTTCTTTGAACAGGCTATCGACGGCGTATTCGAGGGCTTCGGAAGAGCCCACGGACTCGGGTAGGCGCAGTACCGTCTCTGAAGCCGGATCCGGCTGCAGAATGTGTAAACGAGCCACACAGGAACCTTTGTGTTGACTAAGAATGTTCTTCAGTTCGGCCAAACGATCAGCGGTTAGTAGTTCGCTCTGGACCTGGAAACTGACCCGAGAAGTCTTTTTCTCTGCCTCCTCAAGCAGACGAGACACCTCGCGGATGCGCAGACGAGGAACGGTATTTTCGTCCCCTTCCATGGCCACAGTGCCGGCAAACAAGAGCGGTTCATCAGAGGCCAACAAATCCTGAAACAGCGCGTATTCCTTGGAAAAAATAACCGCTTCGCAGGTGCCCTCCAAATCTTCCAGGGTCATGGTCGCCATATGACCGTTGCCATTCTTCAAGGGCCGTACCTTCATGCTGACCACCAAGGCCGCCAGCTTGGTCTCCTGGCGGGCCATCTCCGGCAAGCGTACCGAGGTCCCGCCGGCCAAGCGCGCGATCACGCCCCGGTAGCGGTCAAGGGGATGGCCGGTCAAACAAAAACCCAGAGCTTCGCGCTCCAGTTTGAGGCGCTCGCGATCCGGCCACTCGGGCACCTCCGGCATGGGCGGATCGTCGCTACCCGTCCCGCCATTATTGCCAGCCATCATCTCAAGCAGGCTGCATTGGCCGCTTTCTCGTTCCCGTTGCCGGGATTGGGCCCGGCTGATGGCCAAGTCTACGGCCGAACAAAGCGAGGCCCGGCCTGGGCCGAAACCATCCATGGCACCACTCTTGATCAACACCTCCAGCAGGCGTTTATTCAGCTTGTGTCGATCGACCTGCACGCAAAAATCGAACAAGGACCCATAGGATTTTTCACTCCGACCATGGCAAATGGCCTCAATAGCGGCGTCGCCCATGCCCTTGACCGCGCCCAGGCCAAAAAGAATGCGGTCCTCGTGAACATTGAAATTGCGCTCGGAGCGGTTGATATCGGGCGGCAAAACTTCGATTCCCATTTCGCGTACCCGGCCGATGTGGCGAATCAGTTTCTCGGTGACGTTCATCTCTGACGAGAGCAGAGCCGCCATGAACTCTCGCGGGAAGTGCGCCTTGAGATAGGCCGTCTGGTAGGAAATCAAGGCATAGGCCGCCGAATGGGACTTATTGAAAGCATACTCGGCAAACTTTTCGATCTTCTCAAACAATGCGGTGGCCTCAGCCTTCGGCATCCCGCTTTTTTCATGGGCGCCTTCGACGAACTGTTTCTTGAGCTTCGCCATGGCATCGGCCTTCTTCTTGCCCATCGCCTTGCGCAGAATATCGGCCTGCCCCATGGAGAAACCACTCAGATCCACCGCAATGCGCATAACCTGCTCTTGGTAGATGATCACGCCATAGGTGCTCTCCAGGGCGGGTTCGGTAACCGGGTGCGGATAGGTAATGGCCTGTGCCCCTTGCTTGCACTTGATGTAATCATCGACCATGCCGGCGCCAAGCGGGCCGGGCCGGTACAGGGCCACCGCGGCGATGATGTCTTCGAAACGATCTGGCTTGAGCTCCTTCATCAATTGCTTGAAGCCGTCCGATTCTACCTGGAACACGCCGTCGGTCTCACCGGAAATGAGCAAGGCGAAAACTTTGTCATCATCTAGCGGGATATTGCCAATGTCGAGCTCTACCCCACGCTTGCGAATCATGGCCAGGGCCTGATCGATGACGGTCAGAGTCTTCAAACCTAGAAAATCAAACTTGACCAAGCCCGCTTGTTCCACTTCATCTTTGGCGAACTGGGTGGTCAGCACCCCGTCATCGCCGCGCACAACCGGCACCATTTCCAACAAAGGTTTGTTGGCGATGACCACCCCAGCCGCGTGGGTTCCTACATGCCGGTTGAGCCCCTCCAGGGAACGGGCCACCTGCACCACCTCGCGATAGATGCTTTTTTCTTCCTGCACCTCGGTCAGACGCGGCTCCTCGCGCAGGGCTTGATCCAAGGTAACCTTGGGACCTAGCGGAATCATCTTGGAAATTCGATCGGTCTCGGCAAAGGAAAGGCCCATGACCCGGCCGACATCCTTGATGGCCAAACGCGGCTTGAGTTGGCCAAAGGTGATAATCTGGGCCACGCGATCGGCGCCGTATTTCTTAGAGACGTAGCTGATTACCTCGCCCCGTCGCTCCTGGCAAAAGTCGATATCGAAGTCGGGCATGCTCACCCGCTCCGGATTGAGAAAACGCTCAAAGAGCAGATCGTAGGGCAAGGGATCGATGGTGGTGATACCCAAGCAAAAAGCCACCAATGAACCCGCACCCGAGCCACGACCAGGGCCCACCGGAATTCCTTCCTTCTTGGCGTAGGCGATAAAATCCCAGACGATGAGAAAATAGCCCGGAAAGTCCATGCTTTTGATGACGTCGAGCTCGTAGCGCAAGCGCTTTCGGTATCGCTCCTGATCCTCCTCGTTCATGGCGGCAATATGAGCGTCCAAGCCCAGGAAAGCCTGGTGATCGAGGTACGTGCCCAAGTCAAAGCCCTCGGGCACCTGGTACAAGGGCAAAATGGGCTTGCCCAATTCCAGCTGCAGGTCAACAGAATCGACGATGCGCCGCGTGTTGGCCAAGGCTTCTGGAGTGTCGGCGAAGAGTTGCTCCATCTCTTCGCCGGTGCGCAGATACAGATCTTCGGTCTCGTGACGCATCCGGTTCGGATCGTCGACGGTCTTGCCGGTGGAAATACACAAGAGAATGTCGTGGGCCCGGTGATCGCCCTTGTTGAGGTAATGGCAATCGTTGGTGGCGACCAAGGGTAGCTTCAGTTCATCGGCCAGGACGATTAATTCCGTGTTGACCTTCTCTTGTTCGACCAAACCGTTGTGCTGGAGTTCGAGGAAAAACTGACCAGGCTCGAACAAGGCCTCATAGCTCTGGATGGCTTGGCGGGCGGCGTCTACTTTCCCGTTTCTAATACAGGAGGCCACTTCCCCGCCCAGGCAGGCCGTCATCCCGGTGAGGCCCTCGGCATACTTCCCCAACAGCTCTTTGTCGATGCGAGGATGGTAATAAAACCCGTCCAAAAAGGCCCGGCTCACCAACTGGCACAGGTTGCGATAACCCTGTTCGTTGCGCGCCAACAAGACCAGGTGATACATCTCCCGGCTCGATCGATCGCGCATGCCTTTCGAACCGGCCACGTACACCTCACAACCAATGATGGGCTTGATGCCGGCGGCCTGGGCACGTTGGTAAAAGTCGATGGCGCCGTACATGTTGCCATGATCGGTCATGGCGACTGCATCCATGCCCAGCTCTTTCAAGCGAGGAAACAACTGATCGAGTCGGATGGCACCATCGAGAAGACTGTACTGGGTATGCAGATGAAGATGAGTAAAGTTTGTCATGAGCAATCGGTATTCCATATCCGGACCTGGCTTGTCAAGAGGCACGGGGGGGGCTATTTAGTCAAGCTTCGGTAATTGCTATAGTTTTATTTGTTTTCAGAGCTATTTGACGCTTCGACCTCGGTAGGGTAGGGTGCAGGCGTTTTGGCAGGAGGCGTGCGGTGGAATATCGGTCTGACACGGTCCCGGAAATCGACGATCTAGAGGCGCTGGTCGAGAACGGCGACGATAAGGCTTTGAGGAGCTTTCTACGACTTCTGCATCCGGCTGACCTGGCCTTCCTGTTCGATGTCCGCAGAGAGTACTGGAACCGCCTGATCCCTCTGCTGGATATCGGTCAGATTTCCGATCTCATCGAAGAACTACCCGATCACCTGCGCGACGACATGGCTGAACTACTCAGCCCCAGCCAGTTGACCCATGCTTTCGCGGAGATGGCCTCCGACGACGCCGCTGATGTCATCGCTGATCTGCCCAAGAAGCTGGCCCAGGCAGTATTGGCTGCCTTGCCGCCAGAAGATCGGCAAGAAGTAATCGCGCTGCTGAAGTATCCAGAAGACAGCGCCGGCGGCAAAATGCAGGTAGAGTTGGTCTCGGTCCAGGCCAGTGCCACGGTAGATCAGGCGGTCGAGGCCATCCGAGCGGCCGCCGAGGATGTCGGTGATCTACACTATGTGTACGTGGTGGATCAAAACGATCATCTCAAAGGCTTGCTTCCACTAGACAAGCTCATCCTGGCCCAGGCGAATCAACCGGTAACCGAGCTGATCGAACCAGATCTCCACGCCGTTCAGCCCAGTCTGGACCAGGAAGAAGTGGCACAGATGTTCAAGCGTTATGATCTGGTCTCGCTGGCGGTGGTCGACGAGAAGGGCCGTCTGCTGGGTCGAATCATGCACGATGACGTCGTCGATGTCCTGGAAGAAGAGGTCGACGAGGATATCATGCGCATGGCCGGCGCCGAGGAACCGGAGCTGGTCTATACCAACCGCATTTTCAAGATTGCCAGTGTTCGCTTGCCCTGGTTGTTGGCCAATGTGGCCGGCGGGGTACTGACCGGCATGCTCCTGTGGCAATTCAACGTCACCTTTCCCAATATGCTGGCCTTGCTGATCTTTATTCCGGCCATCGCCGCCATGTGCGGCAATGTCGGCACCCAATCGTCCACCATCGTGGTTCGCGGCCTGGCCACCGGCCGCATCGATTACAACAATTTACGCCGGATGCTGGGCAAAGAGCTGGCGGTCGGAGCCATCATGGGCCTGGTGTGCGGAACCGCATTGGGCCTGACGGCAAAATTTTGGCAAGGCAGCGACGTGATAGGCTTGACCGTGGGCGTGTCCCTGAGTGCAGCCGTGGTGGTCTCCGCGTTGATGGGGGTCCTGGTGCCCTTCCTCTTCCGCCTCATCCGCATCGATCCGGCCATCGCCGCCGGGCCGCTGGTCACCACCAGCAACGACGTCATCGGTGTGACCATCTACTACCTGGTCGCGTTACTATTTATCACTCCCTGACCGGCTCAGGAGCGTGTCTGGTTGGGCGTGGGCGGTCCGCCGTGACGCGATACCCATACATCCAGGCGGTGAAAGATACCGCGCAGCATGCGCAACTCACGGGTATCGAGCTGCGCCCGGGAAAACACTTTGCGCAGGTCATTGAGGATAAGATCCGGGTTTTGGGGATTGAGGTAGTTGATCTCGGTCAGGCTGTGGCGCAAATGCTCCATCAAACCGTCGAGCTCGCCCGCGCTTGCCGAGGCACGGTGATTTGCGCTCACCGTCTGCTCTTGCAGGCGGCGCACTTCCCAGGCAGTCAGCATCACTGCCTGGGCCAGATTCATCGAAGGATAGGCCGGCGAGGTAGGCCAGGTCAGGATATCCTGACATAGACCGAGGTGGGCATTGGTCAAACCCGAAGGTTCCGGCCCAAAAACCAGCGCCACCCGGTCCTGCGACGACAAAGACAACATTCTTTGGCCAAACTCTGCTGGACCGAGGGGCAGCTTGCGCTCTTCGTGCGTTCGCGGCCGGCCACTGAGACCCACCACCCAGGTCGCCTCGGTAATGGCTGCGGCCAGACTGGCATGACGTTTGGCCGACCGCAGCAGGTCTTCGGCATGCACCGCCATTTTTCGCGCATCTTGTTCGCTGTGGTATTGCGGATTAACCAAACGAAGGTTGGAAAACCCCATGTTTTTCAAGGCGCGGGCCGAACTACCCACATTGCCCCCTTCGACTGGTTCGACCAGGATGAAATCGACTCGTTGGGGTAGATTCATTTGAGTGCTTCCTGCAGTTCAGGAGGCAGGCGGCCCATGCTGCCACCGCCCAACTGCTTGAGTAACTGGTCTAGCTCACCACCGCTCGTGCCCCCCATCTCTTTCATAAGCTGCTCGAGCTGAGCGCCACTGCCGCCCAGGATGTTTTGGTACTCGTTCATGATGCTCCAGGCCACGTAGGCATATACTGCCAGCAATACCATCACTGCCAATAGCTGCACCGCGATTTCCAAGCGGTGGAAGAAACTCTCCTGACTGCCCTGGGCCTGCTGATCCAAGGCTTCGTCCAAGCGTCCCGATAGCTCGCCGGACGATACCGCCAACATAAATTCCTCGTCAAACAGCTGGGCCCGGCCAAAAGCATCGGTCAGGGTATCTCCCCCATCCAAAGAGCCAATCACGGTCTCCATGGCGCTTATCAGACTCACATCACCGCTGGCGCGGGCCGACATACGTAGGCCGGCGTGAAGGTCTAGGCCGGCACGCAAGGCCAAGGCCAGGTGGCGGCAAAAACGCGCCTTGGACCGCAAGATCAAGAGCTTGCCCACCACCGGGAGGCCCGCGGAGAAGCGCCGGCTGCCCAAGGGGCCAAGCAAGCTGCTCACGGCCCAGGGCAGCCCCCAGAGCGCAGCCGCCAGGGCGGCCAAGGCCACCCCATAGGGCAACACGGAGGCCCGCAGATAGGCGCCCCAACCCTGAACAAAGAGCTTTGACAAGGGCAAGAGGAAAAAAGAGAGCGTAAAAATGACAAAAGGATACAAGCACGATCGGATCAGCCGCCGACGCGTTTGCAGGCGCAAATTGTACATTTCAGCCAATACGCAAAAAACCGCCGGCAAGCCCCCCGTTCGCTCCCCGGCTTGCACCAGAGCTTGCACGTGCTCTGGAAACATCACGGGATCTGCCGCCATGGCCTGGGCCAGACTGGCGCCCCGGCCAACCGCATTGCGCAGCTCGGCCAAGGCCTGGGCCGCCCGGCCGCGACTGTGCTTGGCCATCAAGACCAAGGCTTCATTCAGGGCGATACCAGATTCCAACATGCGGGAGGCCTGGGCATACAAACCCGCCCATACTCCATCGCCTACCGCTCGAAAGGGCCATGGTCGCTCGGCCTTGGTCGTTGATTCTGGTGGAATGGGCTGCGAATTTACCCCCGCCAGCTTTGGCACCGACACCTCAAGCTTGGCCGCGGCCTGATGACGCGCCAGGAACTTTTCGACCACAACCCCGCAGGCGGCGCAATCAGGCCCGTCGGGTACCTCTTGTTGGCAATGAGGACAAATCAAGCGAATGAACTTCCTTCCATTTCCACCGCAGTTCCAATACTTTGCCAAGATACCTCGGCAGAAATCACCCCGTCAAGCACGTTCCAGCCACGCTGTTCAAAAAGTGATGAAATTACAGGGTGATATTCACACTTGCATTCCTGGCAGAATCATGTATTAATCCGCTGCTCGTTTTGGAAGGGAGGAGCTAGTCCCAATGATCATTGAGATAAATCCCCAGCATCCGCAACCAAGATTAATTCGCCGTAGTGTGGAAGCACTGGCACAGGGCGCGGTAATTTCTTATCCGACTGATACGGTCTACGGAATTGGATGTGATATTTTTTCCAAGTCCGGCATCGAGCGTATTTATCAGCTCAAAGATCGCAGCCGCAAGAAGCCCTTGTCTTTTGTGTGCTCTGATCTTAAAGAAATCAGCCGCTACGCCCAGGTGCCCGATCACGCCTACCGGACCATGAAAAAGTACCTGCCGGGACCCTACACCTTTATCCTGGAAGCCACCAAGGAAGTGCCGCGAATCATGATGTCAAAAAGGCGCACCGTGGGCATCCGGGTCCCCAACAACGCCATCTGTCTGGCCCTGGTGCGTGAATTAATGCATCCCATTATCAGCACCAGCGCCAACCTGCACGGCAATTCTCCTTTGTGTGATCCGAAGGAGATCAACCAGGAGATGGGCAAAGTACTCGACATCGTCATTGACGGTTCGGCCTTACCCAACGTGCCTTCCACGGTCATCGATCTGACCGGCGATTTCCCCTACGTCGTGCGCGAAGGCAAGGGCCCCATCGACTGGATTTCAACTAGTTGATAGAAAGCTACTGGCCGGGCTTACTTTTTCAAACGATCTAGATCCATCTTGGCTTCCCGGAGTTCGGGAGCGATGCGCAGGGCTTCCAGGTAGGATTTGATGGCGCGGGCCTTGTCGCCGCCTTCTTCATAGGCTTTGCCCAACTTGTGATGGGCCCGGGCAAATTCGGGCTGGTACTTTATCGCTTTCTTGAATCCGGCGATGGCCAGATCCAGATATTTCTTCTTGTGCACCTGGGTAGCCAGGGCCTTATTGAAATGCAAGCTGGCCAGATAATAGTGGGCCTTGGCCGAATCCGGCTGGTCACGAACGGCGCGCTTGAGTTCGCGGATGGCCTCGGCAGTCTTGTTGGCATTGAAATAGGCCACGCCCAAATCGCAGCGGGCCGCGGCCATCTGCGGTTGGATTTCTAGCGCTTTGCGGTAAAAGCGAATCTGCTCGGAAAGATTGGCCCGCTGGCCAAAAACATCGCCCATCCGATAGTAGGCTTGGGCGTTCTTGTCATCTAGATCCATGGCCGCCTGGTACTCTGAGGCTGCCAAATCCATCAGGCCGCGTTCGCGATACAGGTCCCCTAAGGCAATGCGCGCCGGTACCCGTTCGGCATCGAGGCGGATCACTTCCTTGGCGTGGGCGATGGCATGCTCGTAATCGTTCTTGGCGGCAAACAACTGCACCAGGGCCGCGTGGGCATCGATCAAATCGGGATTGATGGCCACGGCCTGGGTAAACTGCGCCAGGGCCTCAGCACTCTTGCCTTGTTCCAAGTAGGTTTTGCCCAGCCGCGCCCGCGAGGCAGCATCTTCCGGATTGATGGCCAAGGCCTGCTTGAAGGTCTTTTCCGCCTCGTTCAATTTGCCTTCTTCGATGAAAACCACGCCCATCTGGGATCGAAACTCCGCCTTGCCGGGATTGATACTGATGGCGGTCTTGAAATGCCGCAAGGCCTGGCTCACCTTGCCTTTCTTGAAGTAGGCTTCGCCCAAGTATGCATGGGCATCCGCAAAATCTTTTTCGACCATGAGCACTTCTAAAAATTTGGTAATGGCTTCGTTAAATCGATTGGCCTTAAAATAAGCCAGACCCAGATTAAAATGCGCTTCGACATAGCGCGGATCAAATTCACAGGCTTTTTGAAAAGCCGTGATCATTTTTTCTTTTTCGTTTTTGCGCCCGAGGGCCACTCCCAGGTTGTTGTAAGCCTGCGCATAGCTTACGTCCAGCTCGATGGCCTGTCGATAAGCGGCCAATGCATCGTCGACTTGGTTGCCCTTGAAGTATGCCAGACCCATGTTGTAGCGAAACTCTGGATCCTGAGGCCGGACGGCAATGGCCTGCTGGTAAAACTTGACTGCCTGGGCGATATTGCCTTGTTCATAGTGCAAATTGCCCAAATTGTTATACGCATTGGCGAACTTTGGCTCGGCGCGCACCGCGCCACGGTAAGCAGCCTCGGCTTTCTGAAAATCCAATTGTCGCCGGTAGATCTCTGCCAGCTGGAAAAAGGCCAAAGCAAAATTTGGATCGACTTCGGTGGCGGCCTTGTAGGCAGCGATCGCCATGCTCAAATCGCCCATTTTGGTATAAACTACACCGAGATTGAAATAGGCCTCCACCATCTTAGGATGCTGCGCAATGGTCTCTTTGTACCGGTTGACCGCCTCTTGAAAACGGCCCTGCTTCTGCAGCAAAGCCCCTAAATTGAGACGGGCATCGACCTCGGTCGGATCGATCTGAATGGTCTGGCGATAATACTTCTCTGCCTGCTTCAGATCCTCCATGGAATGAAAGGCCAAAGCCAGCGTGAAACAGGCGTCCGCATCGGCGGGGTCGGCCCGCAAGGTCGCCTTGGTATCGGCAATCACCTCCCGTAGCGATTCATCCACAGCGGAGAGACGCTGTTGAGAACGTAAGACCGCTTCCTCTTTGGCCTTCTTCTGCTTAACCGCTGAAGACTTGCTCGCCGGCCCTTGGCCCCAAGCCAGAGACGGCACCAAAACCGCTAAGACAATCAGCCCGCACAATTGCAATCGCATGATCGCAGCCCTTTCCTGTCCAGCTTATTCGGTCCACCAACCTTTTGCCGATTCACCGATAGAGGAAAAGAATTTCTTCTTTACCGCCAACCATACTGCTTCGTCACGCTTGAGTTCGGCCGCGTCCTCCTCGACATCTTTTCTGAAATCATCTACATCGGCTTGAATCGACTTGACCTGATCGACAAAATCCGCCTCGTCTTCGTCAAAGGCGATGGAATGTTTCTTGACCAACTTCACCTTGGATAGTTCGAACTGGGCGTTGGCCAACACCAGTTCCATCAAAGCCAATCGGTAACGAACGGCCAGGTGATCCAGTTTGGCCGCCAAGTAATCGCCTTGCGCATCGAGCATGTCGATTTCCCGATCGATCTTATTCGCCGCTTGGTCTCCGGCGCTGTCCTGACGCTTCTTGGCCTTGGCGATCTTAGACGCGGCCCGTACGATTTCCCGCTTGGTGTTTTCTATTTCCCGATTAACCGAACTCTTACGATCCACGGCGATGGTGACCACGGTTTCGGCTTGAAATACCGATCGCCGACTACTCTTGGGCAAACGCTTGATCAAATCGGGGGGCACGGAATAGGAGAGAGAAGGACCACAGCCGATGGCAGTCCACGAAAAAGAAATCCCGGCCGCCAAAGCCAAAGTCAAAGTCCAGGTGGGCAAGCAGCGTTTGAAAAAACGTGGTGATTTCATCATTCCTCCCATGCCCAGCTATCGAATACGAAGCTGGCCCAAGGCATCCTTAACCGAGGGGTGGATATCCGGCGTGGACAAATCGATACCCCGCACCCGGGAAAGCACGCTCTTGAGTACCGCCTTGGCGCGGGCCTCGTCCTGGTAGCGGACAAAAATCGCCGCCATATTTAGGCGCGCGGCGGAGTGACCCGAGTTGGCGCCGGTGGCTTTTTTGAAATAATCGTAAGCGTTCTGATCTTCCCCTAGATGAAGCTCGACAACACCCATCAAGTTGAGAGTGTTGGCATGGTTCTCGTTTAACTCCATGGCCTTGGAAAGAACCAGGCGGGCCAGGTAGAAATCGCCTTTCCAGATGGCCAGTTTGGCCAGGTCGTCGAGCGTTTTTAGGTTGCTGGGATTCTTCAGCAGCTTGGCCTTTAGATCTTCGGCCTGCTGGCCGGAAAGTGTCTTGTCTGATCGTCGACGCACCACCTTGTCGGTGGGTTGCCGACCGGTCAAACAGGCCAGGGCATAAGCGCCGAAAACTTTCTTCTGGCGGACTGTCTGCTTGCAGGACGACAGATAGGTTTTGGCGGTATCCGCTTGCACCTTAACCTGCTCGCCAATCATTTGCCCGTATTGCTTCTTCTGCTCCGCGGAAAGGTCAGGCGGCATGGGTGCGCTTTGCAGGAACTTGGCAAAGTTATTGTAGAGTTGGTGCAAACTATACAGAGAAGCAATGGCCCAGGTGGGATCTTTCATCTGGACTACGCCCGCGTAAATCTGCTCCATGGTCTGCAGGAGTTGCATCTTGTGCTGCAATACTTCCTGATCTGCTTTCCCGGCCCCAAAGCGCACCTTATCGTAATCGGCAAAAACCAATTTACCCAAAAGGAACTGCGCTTCTGCCGCCAAAGCCGCGTCGGCGCCGTCGCCCGCGGAGGCCGCGGTCAGGTAGGCCTGCTTGGCTCGATCGATCTTGCCCCGCTTATCCAGGGCTTTGGCCAATAGCAGCTGGCCCTTGACACTAGCGGAGTTGGCCGAAACTGCTTCTTGGGCAGCCTTGAGCACCATGCGCCAATCGTCCATCTGGGCGTAGGCATCCG
Source organism: Deltaproteobacteria bacterium (assembly GCA_030591445.1). Classification (GTDB taxonomy): domain Bacteria; phylum Myxococcota; class B64-G9; order B64-G9; family B64-G9; genus JAUVBB01. The sequence continues at coordinate 28,626 of JAUVBB010000022.1, forward strand.
CGATTTCCAACAACATGTTAGCACGCCGGCCAGCCGAGGCCCCGCTCAACAAGGCCCGATAGTTTTTGATCGCTTCGTTGTGTTGGCCCAAGTAGGTGTGAAAACGGGCGGCCGCGAACATGGCCTCCCGAGCCTCCTTGGAAGTAGGAAACTTACGGTAGAAATCCTCGTAAAGCGACGCCGCTCGTTCGAAATCGGCCATCTGCGCAGAGAAATTGCCCAAGGTGGCATAAATATCATTGAGATTCTTCGACTGCGGATATTGTTTGGCTAACTGACCACCGGCCTTGAAGGCCAGTTTGATATTGCGCTTTTCTTTGGCCATGACAAAAGAGCGATAGATAACGTTTTCGGCCTGGGAGCTTTCGACCTCGGAGGCATAATCAAGCAGGGCTTGGGCCGCATCGGCGCCATCTTTCGACACCTCGAGTGTCTTCTTGTCGATTTCGCGATTTTCGGCCGAGGCCACGATGGCACTGACCTGTTGCTTGAACTTCTGATCGCGGATATTGGAGTCAGAGGCAAAAGCCCGGCCTTGCTTGGCCAGACCGCGAAAATCTTCTAACTGCTTGTAACAGTCGAGAACCAAGTGACCGGCCACCGCCATCTCGGAGTGAGTCGGGTACTGCTTGATGTACTCCAAGAACGAATCAATGGCCTCTTTGTATTCACCCTGGTCATAGAACATCCGGGCCACATTGAACTTGATGGTAGGCGTCTTGCCATCGCGAGGATACTTGCGCACATAATAAGCGCCTAACTGCTTCAATGCTTGGCGAGCCTCGACCAGCCCGAACTTGGTCAGGAACTTGGCCTCGCCCAGGGCAGACTGGTAGGCCTGAATAGACGAATACAAAACATCCTTGCGGTTCTTGCTCTCATCCATGTAACGCGCGATGTCTTCGTAAGCCCGCCCGCCCTCCAAATACTGCTTGGAGTTATACAACGACTCGGCATGGTTGTATTTGACCTCGGATAGCTTTTCCGAATAGTCAAAGAAGCTCAAATAGTTATCATAGGCGCGGGCGGCAATGCGATAGGCCCGCTTTTCTCCGCGCTTCTGGGCCAGCAAATGCAGCTTGGTGACGATGTCGCGGGCATAGACTTCAAATTCCTTGGCCAGCTGGTTCTTTTCCTCATCCGGTATCCGCCAAGAGTAGGCATACAAAGAGGCTGCCTTGACCAAGGCCCGGACATCCTCGTCCACTTTTTCCTTGTTCTTGGAGAAAGTCGAAGCGTCGTAGATGCGCTGGGCATAATCCAGGTTCTTCTCCACATCATTCGACAATTCAATGATGCGGCGATACATCATGGCCGCGTTGTCGAACTGTTCCTTGATGAAATAGCGATTGGCCAGTTTCTCCAAGGCGTGGATGTAAACGGTCTTGGCGGAGGACAGCTTACGGAAATACTCCAGGGCCATTTTGGCCTTGTGCACTTCGGTAAAACAAAAGACGATGCCGTTGAGTGCCTCGATGCGAATGTTGACCATCTTATGGGTATCGACCGAAATGCCCTCTTCGGAGCTATTGTTCGACAGCGCCACTTGTTCAAATAGTGACAATGCCTTTTTCCAGAATTTCTTGTCATCGCGGGCGTGGTTGATGGCCACCCAGGCCAGCTTGTAACGGGCCATGTCATGCAAGGGAGACTCCCGGTATTTGAGAATCTCCTTATACCGTTTCTCGGCCTCGACCAGATCATCCTTGTTGAAGTAGAAATCGCCGATGATGTACAAGGCCTCGAGCAAAAGCGTGCTCTTGGGATAATCCTCGACCAATTTTTTGTAGGTGGCCAACATATCCTCATGCAAGCCCAGTTCGTGATATTCGTGGCCCAGGAAGAAAAGCACCTTGTCGTTATAACGATACTCGGGGAAACGGTGCATGACATCTTGATAGACGTTGATGGCCTCGTTCTTCAACAACTTGGACTCGGGTGAGTTGACCGCCTGCTCGGCGCCTTTGGTCTCGACCTCCAGGTAATAGACCAGGCGTGATTTTTCCACATAGAGTTCGGCCAGCCGAAACACGATATCGGGCAAATAGGGCGCTCCCTTGGATTTCTTGATCAAATCCTTGGTCACGGAAATGGAGTGCTC
>JAUVBB010000534.1 GCA_030591445.1 Deltaproteobacteria bacterium
CGCCTTGGCCGACATTCGAGGTAAATTGAATGGAGCTGGGGGTGACCGCCATCTGGCCTTCTATGGGCGGGGCCGGCCGCGCGCCGGGCAGAACCATGGGCAGGCAAATGCCGTTGGCGCAGGTCTGGTTCTGATTGCTACAGGGCTGATTCTCTTTACACAGCTTACGGCAGACCCGGCGATGACACACAGAGTTGAGCCCGCACTCAGTGTCTTGTTCGCAGGTGGAATAACAGCGGCCCACGATACAGGTCTGAAAGTCGGGGCAATCGGTCTCTTGGCTGCAAGTACCCGGCGGAATGCCGGTAAAGCCGGCTTCGCTGGGAACGCAACTGCCTTGATCACAGTTCGAGCCGCTCAAACAACCTAGCATCAGACCGTCATCCGAACAGGTGCGCACGGCACCGTCATCAGCGAGCAGATCGCCCGAGCAAGGGGTGTAACAACGAGGGATGGCTTGGGTACACACCCCCTGATCGTCACAAACGGGAACCGGTTCCACGCAAATGCCGTCCAAACAAGCATGCTCGGGCAGACGACACTCTCCATTCGACAGACAAGGACAAGCCAAGGTACCCGGATCGCACAATTCATCCACACAGCCGGGGAGCAAAGCCACCGCCAGCACCATAGACATCACAAATTTAGTCATTGTATTCCTCCTCGGCGATACCGGGAATCAAAGCAGCTCCGGCCGGGTCAGTGGATGTACCAGACCGGCCTACCACACCGATCTTGATGACCGTATCGGTGATAGTGGTGGTCGAGCCTCCGCCCCGTAAAATTCCAATGGTCGAACCACCAGGACCGGCGCCCCCAGCCCCGCCATTGCCGCCCGGGCCCCCGTCACCGCCGGCGGCGCCATTTGACCCATCATCTTGCTCGTAGGCTCCACCATAGACGTGACCCTTGCGATCTCCAGCCGTGGCGCCTAAGCCACCGAGGCCGCCTGCTTGACCGGCGGTGGCGTCGCCACCAGCGCCTCCGTCAGCGGTCGAAATCAAACAGGCATCGATTTCAGCCGCCGAGGCCCAAAGATAAATGCCGATAGAGGCACCACCGGCGCCACTGCCAAATCCGCCTCGTCCCCCACAACCACCGGCACCACCACCGGCGCCGGCACCGCCGTAACTATCACAATTGCTCTCACCACCACCGCCACCACCGCCACCACCACCGCCGCCGCCAGGACCCCCACTGCTCCCGTCCGAGCCCGGCGTCGGCAAATAGCCAGACGAGGCAAAGCTGATACTACCTGGGCTGCCCACGCCGCCCGGATTGCCGTTTTGTCCGAGCCCGCCCACATTACCGAGCTCTGGCGTCCAATCACCTAGATGGGGCATGGCCCTAAAACCGCCAGTGCCAAAGCCGCCGCTGCCGGGGGCATCCGATTGCTGGCCGGGGCCCCCACTCACTCCCCAGGCAGCGGCAACACCGGCTGTGCCGCCGGTGCCCCCGTTACAGGAGCTAGAACTGTCATAGCAGGCGCCACAACCGGCCCCACCCGCGCCGGCCGTGGGGGCCGAGTTTTCGTCACAGCCAACCCCAGTGCTATTTTCAACTCCCGCGCCGCCCAGAGCACCCCCACCACCAGACGGTGCGCGCGCGTCATAGGCAGTAGGCGAAAAGGCGGCGGCTCCTTTACCGACGGTGATGGACACATAAGCAAGCAAAAGACCCTCGCTGTTTTGGGCCCGCAAACCATAGGCGCTATGACCGTTGCCATTGGCTCCCCAGCCGGCAGCGTTGGCCACGGTCAGCTCCAGAAACCCAAGCCGGGTGGGTTGATTTATTTCGGTGGCTTCGATGCCGGTGCCGGCATTCACCTTGATTTTGCTCAGCTCGACCAATGCCGGGTTGGGCCGGCACCAGGACAGGCCGATCGGACAATAGGCCAAATAGTTTGGGTGATTCTGGTTGAGGAATCCGCCCTGAATAGAGATACCATCGGCCAGCACCAAGGGGCTGGTCAGGGTGTAGGTCCCCAGGCCCGAATCCAGGTATACCGTGATTTCGCGTCCTTCTGCTTGCGCCCGTTGGGCAGCGAAAGTGACGGCATGCTGCAAGCTGGCCTTGGGCTGGGCCGGAGTGCCGGCAAAGACATCGTCGCCCAAAAAAGACACGAAAACACCGGAGGCGGCGTCACCGTCAAAGCCGTCGCAGTTTGAGTCTTCAAGATCGTCGAGCGGATCGGGCCGGTTCAGGTCGACGGGGATAATCGATTCACAAACTTCGATGTCTTGACCGCTTGCGGTATCACATACGATCCGACCAGGGGCGCAAACGCCCAGGTTGCCGGTGTCACCACACAACTGCCCCGAATGGGGGCAGGCATTGCAAAGCAGCTCGCCAAAGTTCATCTGGTCGGGCGCGCATCCGGCCATGTTTTGTTGGGAGTCGACATGATAAGTCGGGCAAAGGTCGATGAAGGGCTTACACTCGTTGATGCATCCGCGTAGGTAGTCTTCTTCGATCACGTGGTCACGATAGAGCGCTGCCGCCCAACCCACGTCGCCACTTTCGAGCGGCCCGGAGTCGGCCATGACCTGGCAGCTGGCCGGCACGGGTCGCGCACCGTCGGCCGCCGGATCGAGGGCCGTATCAAGCTGACAGAGGTTGGCGTCGTAGGCCCCTGCCTGACCCAGTTCTTGAATGTCACGTTCGTAGCGTAGCGCCGGCGCGCTGAGGCTGTTTTGAAACACCACACACTGAAACTGACTGTGGTGGTTCATCCCCGTCCATACTGCCTGAGGGTCTGCCGAGGCCTCCGCGCTGCAGCTCGGGTGCAGCGGGATGCCGGTCAAGGAATCGACGGTGGCGTCGATGACTCTGCCACTGCCCGCATCTACCGTCCCATCGGTCAAGCTGACCGAGTCCAGCACGGGACAGGAGCCAATCAAACCGGCACAGGACCAGGCCGCCAAATCATAGCCGGCGGCATCCAGACTGGCATTGTAATCACTGGGTCGGCGACGGGAACATTCCCGCCAGTAGTCACCCCAAGCATCCCGGTAGCCCAGCGCAAAGCCTAGCTGGCAGCGCGGCTTTTCGGCAATGCGGTAGCTGCCCGCGCTTTGATCTGCGGAGGGCGGCAGGTATTGGCCAGTATGCAACTCGACGAAATAGCCCATTTGCCAAAAGACGTTCATCCAGGATTCCAGCGAACTAGAGCGCGGGTTCTCCTGGATATCGGGAATCCGGTTGCCGTTGAAGTCGGCATCTATGGATACGCAGGCTTTGGTCAAGGGGTTGAGCTCTTCGGCCAGGAACTTGCGCGCCCCATAGGCGGGCATGAAACGATCCCCCTCCAGCCGGTTTTGATCGTCGGTCAGCAAGCTTTCGTACAGGGCTATGGTCGGGGCGGGATAACTCATGTCCGCCAGGCTAACCAGACGTTGTTCGCCGCGCTCGTTTTGCAGGGTAAAGCTATCGATTCGATTTACGCTACAGCGGGCGTTCTCACGCAGAGCCATGTCGGTAGACTCCACGAACTGGCGGGCTGGATACTGGACCCAACCATCCCCATCGGCGTCGCAGATGGCAGGCTGGCTGACCGAGATCGAGGCGTCGAAGTAGTAGCCATCGATGGTTTCGCACAGGCAGCTGCCCAGATCGCTGGTGGTGGGCCAGATGCGGCCGGTCGAACCGGCGAGCCCGGCACAGGAGGGGCAAGTGATGCAGTCTTCGCGGCCGGGATCCCAGGCCGCCCCGGTTGAGCCGGCCGCGACCTCAAGCTCGGTGCAAGCGGGAGCCATGGCACAAAACGCGGCCGCGTTAATGTTGAGACGAATGCAATACTCGCCGGCCACACAGTCCGCGCTGGATAGGCAGGCACCCGGCGCCAGGATGCAATTGTTCGCCCCATCTGGCACGTAGCCCGACGTAAAGTCGCAGGCGGTGCATTCGGCGTAAGGTTCTCCCTCACACAAGCGACCCTGTTCGGCACAGCCCAGCTCGGAGCAGAGACGTTCGACCAGGCGACAGCTTCCGTCAACGCAACTGAGCTCGGAATCTTCACAATCGCCGCCGGCCAGGCAATCACAATCCCGATGGCCCGGCTGGCAGTCCTGACACAGACCGGCGTCACAAGTCAGTCCGTCC
>JAUVBB010000591.1 GCA_030591445.1 Deltaproteobacteria bacterium
AATCCCGAGAAAAAGAAGTCCTATTTGGCTCCGGCCTGGCATCCGGGGGGCAAAGAACCAAAAGAACGGCAGCAAGGTTCGGTTTCTCTGGTAGGTGGTGGTCCGGGGGATCCCGGCTTGCTCACGCTGCTGGGGCGACAACGTTTGATGGAAGCCGATGCGGTGGTTTACGATCGCTTGGCGGCCACGGCCTTGCCCTGTGATTTGCCGGCGCGAGTAGAGCTGCACTGCGTGGGCAAACAAGCCGGCCACCATCCGGTCCCGCAGAACGAAATAACCGAGCTCTTGCTTCGCTTGGCCCGGCAAGGCATGCGCGTGGTTCGACTCAAAGGGGGCGATCCTTACGTCTTTGGCCGTGGCGGTGAAGAGGCCGAAACCTTGGCCGAGGCCGGCGTTACGTTCGAAGTTGTGCCCAGTGTCACCGCCGGTATCGCGGTACCCGCCTATGCTGGTATTCCGGTTACTTTTCGCAACGAAGTCGTGCGCGTGACCTTGGTGACCGCGCATGAGGCGGACAAACAAGAAGGGCCGCAAGTCCGTTGGGATTTGCTGGCTGCCGATCCGCATGCCACCATCATTGGTTACATGGGTGTGACCAGTTTACCCTCGGTGATGGCCAAATTGCAGGAAGCCGGGATGAAGCCGGACACGCCGGCGGCGCTGTTGGAACGAGGCACAACCTCGCGACAGCGCGTGCTGCGCTCTACCATTTCTCATTTGGTAGACGACAGTCGACGGGAAGGGATGCGTCCGCCGGCCTTGTTTGTGGTGGGTCCGTCCATCAAACACGCGGAAAAGCTGGACTGGTTTAGCCGCCGGCCTCTGTTGGGCGAACGCCTGGTGGTGGTGTCTCCAACTGGAGATTGGCTGTCGTCTCTGCAATGGAGCGGAGTGGAAGTCGTGCCCGTGCCCTTGCCGGTTACGCCGGCGGCACGGGTGGTTATGGGTGCCTTGCCCTTGACTGGTTGTCTGTTTCGTTCGGCCGCGGAGGTCGAAGCCCTGGACGAAGAACGCGACGCACCGGGCTGGAGCCACGAAATGACTGCTTGGTGCTTGGGGGCGGATACCGCAGCTAAAGCCAGCCAGTGCGGCTGGCAGCGAGTCTGCGAATTTGATCCCGCGCTCTCGCCCGCCGATCTGGTGGAGCAAATGATGACGCTTGGCCACAAGAACGGATCATGACCCAGCGTATCGGCCCCATCGCGGTACTGACCAACGCCAACGCCGGCAAGAATCGCTCGGGAACTTACCCTGCCAGCCGACTGACCGAAATCCTGGGCGACCGCGGTTTTGTGCGTGAGTCCCGGGCCCTTACCGAACTGAGTGCCATTGTGGCCGAGTTCAAAGAGCGGAAGGTGGCGGTCATCGGGGTCAACGGTGGTGATGGCACCTGGAGCGCCCTGCTGACCGAGGTGATTCGGCAATACCAGGATACCCCCCTGCCGGCCTTTGTGCCATTGCGCGGTGGGACCATGAACATGGTGGGCGGAGAGGTGGGCTTGACCGGCAACCCGGACGATTTACTTGCCCGAACCGTGGCTTGTTGGTGCCGGGCAGAGAATCCCATTTTTTATCGGCAGATAAAGACGCTTCGCGTTAGCTACAGCGGTCTGGATGAGCCGCTTTACGGTTTTGTCTGGGCCAATGGACTGGCCTACGGTTTTCTACGCGAATATTATCGTAGAGCACCTTCTTCTTTTTGGAATGCGGGGGCTACCGTGGGTAGCTTGGTGGCCGGCGCACCGCTGCCGATGGAACGCTTTCGCCGGGCCTGGCGACCGACTAGGGCCCGAACCGTGATCGATGGTCAGGAATTGGATTTTCGACGAACGCGCATCGCGGTTGCCTCTACCCTATGCAAGCTGGTGTTGTGGTTTGCCCCCTTCGGGCCGGATATTCGCCGGGCCAGCACTGGTTTTGGCTATCTGTGCAATGCCATGAGCGCGCCGGAAATATTTCTGCATTTGTGGGCCATGAGCCGGGGCCAATACCAGGGCCGGCGCCACCTCAATCAGCTGGCGCAGAGGGTGCAAGTGCGAACCCATGATGGTTTTTTGCTCGATGGCGATCTGATAAATCCTCGTAAAGAGGTGGAAGTTGACCTGCGCGCCGGTCCGGCTATCCGGATTTTGATGCCGAGTTGAGGGGTACGGATAAGGGTTCCACTGTCGATATTTCAGTGCTACATTCAACTTCCGACTCTTTTTGGGGGAGGTGGTCATGTTTAGACAGATTACATGGCTTGCCGTCGTTGCTTTATTCTTGAGCAACCCGGTGGCCATTGCCTATGGCGACGACTTTGTGGCCGACGAGCTTTTTACCTATTCGCTCGAAGATTTGATGAACATCCGCATTGTCTCGGCCAGCCGTACCGAGGCGCCGATAAAAGATTTGCCGGTAACCAGCTTTGTCATTACCCGGGAGGAGATTCTCGACAACGCTTATACTTCGCTGGTGGATGCGCTTAAGGATCTTCCCGGCATCAAGGTGTCTCAACCTGGGTCCGGAACCGAGGGCGAACTTTTTCTCATGCGCGGGATGATTGGCAACTACGCGGCCAAGATTTTGCTCGATGGCCTGCCTTTGACGCCGAGCGTGGTCAGCGGCCTGCCTATCAGCGAACAAATCAACATCAAGAATGTCGAAAGAATTGAAGTGATCTACGGCCCGGCCGCTGCCATCTATGGTGCTGACGCCGCCGCTGGCGTCATCAACATCGTAACCTACCAGACCGACCGACCTTTGTTTCGGGCCGAAGTGATGGGTGGCGAGTGGGGCTACTGGTACAACAATTTGTTGGCCTCGTTTTCGGTGCTAAGCGGGGAAGATCGGGTCCGATTCACGGTCTATGGTTTGCGTTCGTGGCGAAACGACACCAACATCAAGTCGAATTACGCCGATGTCTATGATCGTGGCCAGTATGAGCAGCGCGATGGGGATCGAAATCAGGTAGCCTTTGCCCTGGGGAAAATACCTAGCCAGAGCTGGAGCATGGGCATTA
>JAUVBB010000097.1 GCA_030591445.1 Deltaproteobacteria bacterium
AGACCACCGAAGCCGGCGCCAACGCCAAATCAGCCTGTACCCTCGAAGGCCTAATGACCGCCGCCAACCAGGTGGTCGCCCAATTGACCACCAAATAAGAAGTGCTACTGCTGCTGACGTAGTTTGAAGGCCAGAATGGCGGCTTGGTGGCCCGAGTACTGGGCGGCGAAGGGGATAATCCTTATCTCCACCGCGCCACTGAGATCTTGGTAGGCAAGGCTATCGGGTAGGGTAAAAGAGTACTCGGTGTCGGAGTTTGATGTGTTTCTTTCACTCGAAAATACTTCATTCCCGGATGCAAACCCACCAATGCTGGTCATGCAGGCAAAGCGTCGCGGGGCATGGTAATCCACCCGCCGGACCGTAAACCGCCATTGGGCCCGGCGCAGGTTGAGTGTCTGTCCGTCCGGAATCGAGAGGCTGGCGCTCCAGTATTCACCATCGGACAAAGCCAAATCCAGGGTGCTCTGGGCTTCATCCGCCGGGGCGGCCAGCGAGAAGAAAAGCCCCCCGTCTCCTTGCTCGGCAGTCAATCCGCCGCCGGCTTGCCAGCCTGACCATTGGTAGCCCGCGGCTAAAAAGTAGGTCTTGGTCCAGGGAAGATGAAGAGCGGGATCCTGGCCGGAAAAGTCGCTTTCCACCATCGTGCCGGTACCGCCAAAAGTAGACAGGGTATAGGTGCGCCAGGCGGGATCCCCATCCTGGTCCGTGGCCCGCAGGTACAGATAGCTCAGCACATCCTGCCGCGGCGTGCCGATAAGACGTATTTTATTGGGAGCCCCGGCTACCGTTTGCACCGCCAGGCCATCGGCCAGCACGCTGCCGATACCTTTCACCAGCACCGGGCCGTCGCCTCCGCTGGCTTCTATTTCTATCTGGCCGGCAACGCCTAGCTCCATTGGCGGCAGCGTTCGATCGGTTACGAAAACAGGAACATCGCCTTCGGGATTATCCACTGCTGCCAGCGTTTGCGCTTCTTCAGCCCAATCCAGCAAGAACTGGTATTTGGCCGACTGACTTGGATCCTGGTCCAAATGCTCCAGGTGTCCCCATTGACCGTATTTGCCCCAGGAACTTACCAGCACAAAGGGATTGTGGCTGACCAGGCCATGAGACAGCGCCATGTTCAGATGAATCCCATAAACTTCCGCCATTCTCGCCTGCCGGTTGAGAGACTTCATGAATCGAGTCACCAAGGGACCCTTGACCGAATCATTGTCCTCCATCTGATTGGTGTAGATCGATGGCCCGCCCTCATAAGCCACCAGGGGCTTGGGACTGGAGAACAAAGTAAGGGCAGCCTGATGGAGTTCCTCGGGAAAACCCCCGCCCAGACCAGTCGCGTCCGGACCAGCTCCGGCTTGGGCATCCCCACTGAGCAGCCGGCGGGTCCACTCGTCGAAAGTAGTCTGGAGATGAGATTCATGCGCGGGACTGCTCCAATAGGCTTCATCATTCTCCCGACCATCCAACCAGGTTTGCTGGTAGACAAAATCCTGAATGCCATTGCCAAAATAGGTGGTGGGACAAACGATGTCCGGCTCCACCGGCGGATCCAGCGTCGAACCGTAATCCCGCAGCTCGGTCAAAAAAGGCGTCGTATAAGCCATACCACCAGCCTGCACGGCGGCTGCTCGCACCAGTCTGTCTTTACCCTCGAAAACCTGCTGAAAGATGGACCATATCTGGCTGGTTCGGCGCGCGTTGAACTCCGGCTTGCCGATGCCCAAAGCCTGGGCCTGGTCGAAGGCCCATTCTCCCTGGCAAAAAGAATCGCCCCAAGACCAGATCTCGTTCGAGTACTCCACAATAATGCGCAGATCGCGATTGAGACCGGGAAAGACAGGGGACTGGACCTCGGCACTGTACGCATCCACCCCGTCTGAACCCCAGCGAACCAGTTGGGCCAGCTTTCTGACAAAATCATCGGTCGCCAAATGAGGCACATTGAGCCACAGATCCAGATCGGCCTGGTTGCTCAACTGCACCAAATGCTCAAACGCAGCTCCCGTGCCCCGATGCCCATCATAGCCATCCGCAGGAGAGCGAGGATTGAGCACCCCGGTCTGAAACACATGGCTGGGCAATCGCCGGTCCGACCAATCTTGCAATGGGCTGGCGTTGGTATGCAGCCAGTCCATCAACCGCACCATTCCCCAATCCCGATCGGCCAAGCGATCGAGAAATAAAGGATGAAATAGTCGATCTTCCAATGAACTGTTCGCGGCATCCGCGGGATCGGACAACCAGACATTCATTTTAAAAATGGGCTGCTCCGCGTCGATAGCGTATATCTCCAACCACTGCAGATGACCATCGGCGAAGCGATAGACTCTCCGTCCATCCGTCAACGAGCCTGTCTCCGCCCCCGAGGATTCGCCCGCTAGATATTCAGAACCTCCGGGTAAACGCACATCAGCCTTGCCTTTCCAGCTTAGTACGATATGCCCTTGCACCAGCGCCAGGCGGTTGTCGTTCACATGAAGGCCATACAACAAAGCCCGCAACAGCTTGCCGCCCTCCAAATAACGAGGCAGCCCGTTTTCATCGAACTGCGGATTTTGCCAGAAATCAATGCTCTGCCCCCATTCCCCCGGCGCAAACGACATCCAGGTCCCACCCATGGCCAAGGCATCGCAGAAATACGGCGTATCCCAATAGGAGATACCCCCCGGTTGCACCGAAACAGTGGGAAAAGCGCGATTGATCACCACCCCGCCGTCGTCTCCCGACATACCGTCTGCCCCATCCTCGGTCCCCCCATCTGCCCCAGCATCACCACCATCCACTCCCTCATCACTATCCCCACCGGCATCCATACCTGATGACACGGATCCGCTACAGGCCAGCCCCGCTACCGCCAACAAAAACGCCAAAAACAAGACTTTCGAGCTTGAACGCTTCAAAGCGAATACCCCTTTCCCCCATGCAGCTTGGAAACCCGGTAATCAGTCCCCCAACAACCAGGCGAAGATCAGCGGGGCCACGATGGTGGCGTCGGATTGGATCATGTACTTGGGAGTGTCTACGGCCAGCTTGCCCCAGGTGATTTTTTCGTTGGGCACAGCGCCGGAGTAGCCGCCGTAGCTGGTGATGGCGTCGGAGATTTGGCAGAAATAGCCCCAGAAGGGGGTGTCGGCTTGCTTCATGTCTTGGATCAGGCAGGGCACGACGCAAATGGCGAAATCGCCGGCGATGCCACCGCCGACTTGGAAGAAACCGATCGAGGGTTTCTTTTGCTGAGCGCCGTGATTTTCTTGATACCAGCGCATGAGAGCTTCCATCTGCTCGGTGCCGGTTTTGACGCAGCTGTGATCGGGCAGCTTGCCTTGCATTACGTAGGCGGCAAACATGTTGCCAGTGGTGGAGTCTTCCCAGCCGGGGCTGAATACCGGAATGCCCTTATCCTTGGCTGCTAACATCCAGCTATCTTCGGCCGGAATCTGAAAATGCTCGGCCAGGGTCGGATCATCCAAAACCTGGTAGATATACTCATAAGGCAGCTTGCGTTCGCCTTGCGCGGACGCTTGCTTCCAGCAGTCATACAAGCGACCCTCTAGGTGGCGCATGACCGTCTCGGGGATACAAGTGTCGGTCACCCGGTTCATGCCCCGATCGCAGAGCGCTTTTTCATCCTCGGCTCTGAGCGCTCGCCAATTGGGGATGATCTCGTAATCCTCGGCGGCCATAAGATTGAAGAGATCCTCTTCCAGGTTGGCACCGGTACAGCAGATAGCATGGACCATGTCCGCGCGAATCAGCCGCCCCAAACTCCGCCCAATGCGGGCCGTGCTCATCGCCCCCGCCAAGCTGATTAGCATCTTGCCGCCGGCAGCTATGTGCTCCTCATATGCCCGAGCCGCATCCACCACCTCGCGACTGTTGAAGTGCAGGTAGTGCCGCTGCATAAAATCTCGAATAGCGCCCATGAAAAACTCCTTCCTCCCCATGCCAAAAGCAATCTATGGCGGCAACATGGGAATTTCAATTAAAAAAACCAGGGGTATAAAAACATAATCTTGTCAACAGGCTGAAACTAAAATACATTTCCAATCGAAGCGAGCAGTCTAGGTTTCGTTGTCGGGGGGCTCGGGTTCTATAGATCAGCTAAGGAAAGGCGCGAAGAAAACAGGTGGCTGAAGGATTATTGGAAAAATTGCGCCAAAACGATCCGCGTGCGCAGCAGGCTTTGCGTAAGCGCCTGGGCGGGAAAGTTTTGTCGGTGTGCCTGGCGGTGCTCAAAGACCCGTTGTTGGCCGAGGAGACCGCAGAGGATATTTGGATGGACTTTTTTTACCAACATATAGGCAAGATTAGGAAAGAAGGGGCGCTGGCTTCCTACTTGCGCATGATGACGGTTCGGCGCTGTACCCGCCTGCGGGCCTTTCGGGCCCGGCATGAAGAAGCGGGCGAGCAAGCGCCCTTGATGGCCGGCTCGGAAGCTGAACGGGCCGATGACATTGACCGACAGCGGCAAGCCACCCGCTTGGCCTCTTGTCTCAAGCAGCTCTCGCGCAAAGTGCAAAAGATATTCCGAATGCGTTACCGCAACGATCTCAATCAAGAACAAATCGGCCAGGCGGTGGGGGTCAGCCGGCAATACGTGGGCCGGGTGCTGAACAAGGGCTTAGGACAGCTGCACAAATGTATGGAAGGTGAACCGTGACCGCGCACAGTGCCGAGTTGGAAGAGCTACTTTTTCGGCATTATGCCGAAATCGATCCAGATCCTTGCCCAGAGGGCCTGGATTTGGCCCGCTATGTGGCCGCGGACCTGAGTGAAGAAGAGCAAGGACACTTTAAGCGGCATTTAGAAACTTGTCCGGCCTGCCAAGCGGATATGCGCAGATATGAAGAATTGGCCGGCGCATGGCAGGACCAGGCATCAAAAGCCGGTATTATGCAAGCATGGTTCCGCTCCTGGCCCCGGCTAGCGCTGGCCGCCTCGGCAGCCATGCTGTTGCTGGCCCTGGCGCTATTCTTGCCCCCCGATTCGCCCAGCAGCCCCGAGCGGAAATTGATCCCCAAGGGGGCCTTTGAGCTGCTGGTGGCGGCCGAGCGCAAGGGACATACTTTTCGAGTGGAAAACGGCAGTGTACTCAACGAAGGCGATCGGCTGGGATTTTTCTACTCGGCTACCCAGGCCGGTTATCTGATGATTCTCTATATCGACGAATCGGGAGAGCTTGTCCGTCTTTATCCAGCAGAGGATGTCTTGTCCAGTCCCGTGGTTCAAGGTATCAACCTGTCGATTCCGGACGGAGCCCTGGTAAAAACCGGCAGGGGCTGCGAATGGGTGGTGGGGATCTTCTCCCGACGAGAGCTGAGTGAAGCCTTGCTGGGCGAGGCCGTAAACAGAATGTGGGCCCGACGAAGCTCATGCCGCCTGAATCGAGAGGCGGCAAGACTAGACGATGTGGACATTCAGGTGATACAGGTCAGGCGATGATGACTTCAATGCGAGTACTTTTGATTCTCCTCACTTTTTGCGTGACTCTGGGCCTTGGAAGCCAGCAGGTCTGGGCCGGTTCGGCCGCTCGCTATGCCCTGGTGGTGGGCAATAACTTCGGCAACACTTCCCTGCTGGAACTCGAAAATCTGCATCATGCCGAGCGAGAGGCCAAACGTCTGCGCCGGCACCTGGTGCAATATGGCAATTTCTCGGCCGAGCGGGTAGTGCTGGTCACCGGGCAGGGCCGCGACGAAATCCTGGCCGCGGCTCGAGGCCTGATCCGCCTGCGCCGGCAAGATCAAGAACGACTGGGCACGGTACCCACCTTGTTCGCTTTGTTCTTTACCGGGCACGGGCTATCGGGAAAGCTGCTGACCGCCGACGATCCCCTAACCGGAAAGGATCTGGCCAACTTATTCCGAGACATGCACGCCACCTTGAACCTGGGTTTTTTCGACGCCTGTTACGCCGGCAGCCTGGATCTCGATGCCTTGAAATCCAAGGGCGTCGAGAGCACCCCCGGTTTCAACCCGGTCACCGAATTGCCCAAAGAGTTGCTCAACACCGAGGGCACGGTCTGGTTTGCCTCTTCCCGACCCAACGAGCTCAGCTACGAGGATCAAGAGCTGGGCGGTCTGTTTACCCATTTCTTTATCGAAGCCTTCACCGGGGCCGACCGCGATGGCGTGGGCATCACCCTCGACGACATGTGGGAATACGCCCGCCGGCGCACCTTGCGCATGGTGGCCAAGTACGGCCGCAGCCAAACCCCGGAAAAATTCGTACGCAGCCTCAAAACCCGCGGCCCCTTGTATTTCAGCTTTCCCGAACAGCGATCGGCGCGGCTGGTCTTCGACCCCATGACCCAGGGCACCTTCCTGCTCCGCTACCAATACGGTGCCCTGGTCGAGCAAGTAGTCAAACCAGCCGGCCGCCGGCTGGAGGTGCCCGTCTACCACGGCAAGCTGTCACTATCCCGTCTGGACCAGACCCGCGCAGAGGACCGCGCCACCCAGCACTTTCAACTGGCTCGGGGCGCCGAAGTCCGCATCCGGCCCCGGGGCATAGCCCAGAAGCGCGAGAGAATCGGCTACCAGGATGTTCCCATCCGAAGCAAAGGCCAAATACCGGACCTGGAACTGACCCTGCGCAATTACCAACCCGCCCTGGCCCTGGAGACCGGCTACCGTTACAGCCTGATCCAAAGCCGCCTGCTGGGCAATCCCCACCTGGCCGTTTTCGGCGCGTCCCTCTGCTACGGTCCCTTCTCTTTTGGTCTGCAAGCAGGCTATGGCAGCATGGTGCAGCACTTTGATTCCTGGAACTACCGCCTCAACCAATGGGATCTGCGCGGGCTGGCCGGCTATGGCATCGACCTGGGCACCCTACGCTGGGATCTAGAACTGGCCGGCGCGCTTAGCTTTTTCGATCTCAAATATTCCAGTGGCCAGACCCGTCATCCCCGCGGCGGCTGGCTCGGCGGCGGCACTCGTTTGTCCTTGCCCCTGCCCTTCCAACGGCCCTGGCTCATTCTCTCCGCCCGGGTCCACCTGGGCATGCGCCTGAGCCAAGGCATCGCCCGCGACGATACCGAAAGCCACCGCGCCTTCGACCCTGCCTTTGAAATCGGCCTGAGCATACCCGGAATCTTTTTTTAGGCGTGATTCTCGATAGTTATCTTCATTGTCGTCGAAGCTAGGTTTCGTTTTTGCTTTCTTTCCGTTCTATATACCAAAGCCCGTGCATAAACTGCCGGCTTGGACGTACAATTCTGGACAGGAAAGGACTCGCCCCCATGATCAAAGCACCCGCAATCGTTTACGCCGGCTGGAAGATGGCGGCTCTCTTGTTTCTGGCCAGCAGCTGCACACCGGCGGCGCGGCCGGTTTGTTCTTCCAAAGCTGACTGCAACGCCTGCGAGCTGTGCAGTGACGGCATCTGCGAGCAGGATCCGAAGAGCTTGAACGCTTGTGGCCAGTGCGCCGCCGAGCCCGAGGATATTTGCGGCGATGACTTGGACAACGACTGCGACGGGGATACCGACGAGACCTGCGGCCCGTGTTATGAAGTGCTCTGCGATCAGCCGCCCGGTCCTTGCTTTACCAGTGAGGGAAGCTGTCAGGATGGCGTTTGCGGCTATCCGCCGTTGGCTAAGGGAACGGCTTGTGATGACGGAGACCCATGTAGTGAAAATGATAGCTGTCTGGATCAGGGCGGGCATTGCCAGGGTACGCCGCTGTTGTGCAATAATCCGCCGGCCGGCGAGTGCCAGTCTGACTCGGTATTGCTAAGTTACCTGGGCAACGGTAGCTGCCAAGCGGGCGAATGTGTCTATCAGACGCAGGAAGTAACTTGTAGCCAGCAATGTGAAGACGGCGCTTGTTTGGGCGACCCTTGCCATGATGTGCTCTGCGATCAGCCGCCCAATATTTGCTACCAGTCCCAGGGCAACTGTGAGCGGGGCATTTGTCACTATGGTTACCTCGATGGCTTCGCCTGTGATGACGGCGACGATTGCACCGGGTCAGACGCCTGCCAAAGCGGTAGCTGTCAGGGAATCCCGAAAATTTGCGGGCAACCGCCCGACAATGTCTGCCTCAACGCCGATCAGATGCGCAGCTTTGCCGCTAACGGCGTGTGCATCGAAGGCATCTGCTCCTACGGCTACCAGGAAGTCAACTGCGCCTCGGGCTGTCAAGACGGGCTATGTACCGGCGATCCATGCGCCGGCCTGACCTGCAACCAGCCACCCAATGATTGCTATCATAGCGACGGCGCTTGTATCGAGGGCGTTTGTCATTACGGCTACCAGAACGACTCTGCCTGCGATGATGGCAACGACTGCACGGCCAATGACCAATGCCAAAGCGGAGCTTGTCTGGGCGCCCCCCTGCTTTGCGACCATCCACCGGCCAGCAAATGTCTCGATGCCGACCGTCTGGGAACTTATGGCCGCAACGGTTATTGCCAGCAGGGCAGTTGCGCTTATCAGTTTGCAGAAATTGTCTGCGACTTCGGTTGCCAGCAGGGCTTCTGCGCAGGCGATCCCTGCCAGGACGTCGCCTGCGATGATCCACCCCAGCAATGCCACCAAAGCCCTGGTACCTGTACCGGCGGAGTATGCGTTTACGACTATGCCAACGGCAGCGCTTGCGATGATCAAGACGCCTGTACCGATGGCGACAACTGTAACAATGGCGTCTGCCAAGGGATCCCCTTGAGCTGCAACAATCCTCCCGAAAATCTATGCCTAGACAGCAAACACCTTAAGGTCTTTGTCTCACCCGGCCACTGCGAGGCCGGCGCTTGCCAATACGACCATCAAGAGATCACCTGTCCCAGCGGATCTCAATGTGACTTGAGCAGCGGCAATTGTGTTCCCGCTGATTGCACGACTGCCGAAGATTGCCCGGCCAATTGGCAATGTGTCGAAAATAAGTGCGAATCTTCCAGCCCTGGGAACGAAGGTGATAGTTGTTTTTGGGATAGTGAATGTGATGGAGCCCAAGATCTTCTATGTGACAACGCTATTCTATGTATCCCCTGTACCGCTGACTATCCAGCAACATTTACCTGCCGCAAAAGATGTGAATCGACAAGCCAAGACTGCCCAGAGGGCTACGAGTGCCAATGGCGCCGAATGGAGGCCCTCGGCGAGTACCTTTCATACGTGCTGCTATGCATGCCGGTCACGGTCTGTCCGGAAGGCCAGGAACCATGCGATGATCTGTGTTGCGCAGTGGGAGAGAAATGCTACCAAAAAAAGTGTGTCGAAGATCTTTTCTGGCAGGATCCGGCTACGGGTCTCACCTGGGAAAATCAGGGGTCGACGTTGTCCTATTTTTTACAGGACGCCATCGCCTACTGCCAGAACCTTACCCTGCTCGGTTTTGATGATTGGCGACTACCGGACATCGATGAAGCGCGGACCCTCATTCGTGATTGTGCCGGCACCAATAAATCAGGCAGCTGTCAAGTATCAGAAAGCTGCCCCGATTGTTATAGCAACGACTGTTGTAACTGTGAAGATGGCTGTCACTTTCCACCCGAGTTGGGCCAAGAAGATTGTGTGTCCGTCGGCGCGTACTGGACCACGACATTTGATAAAGATGGTTTGTATTGGATTGTCCATTTTGGGGACGCCTGCTTAATGCAGGGAAATTATCAGCAACACTTAGCCAGAGCTAAATGCGTTCGTTGAGAATGAGCTTGGATCAGGAAGGAATCAATAGGATGAAAAAATATTTCGCAACAGCAGGAGCCGGCTGGACGATAGCCGCTGTCTTGTTTCTTATCACCAGCTGCACGCCGACCGCGCGGCCGGTCTGTTCTTCGAAGGCCGATTGCAACGCCTGCGAGCAATGCACCGACGGTATCTGTGAGCAGGATCCAGAGAGCTTGAATGTCTGTGGCCAATGCGCGGCGGAGCCCGAGGAGATTTGTGGCGATGAGCTGGACAACGACTGCGACGGGGATACCGACGAGACCTGTGGCCCGTGTTATGAAGTGATCTGCGATCAGCCCCCCGGGTCTTGTTTTGCCAACGAGGGAACTTGTCAGGATGGCGTATGCGGCTATCCTCCCTTGGCAGCGGAGACAGCTTGTGATGACGAAGATCCTTGCAGCGAAAATGACCGTTGTCTGGCCCAAGGTGGGCCCTGCCAAGGCACGCCGCTGTTGTGCAATGATCCGCCGGCCAACGAGTGCCAGTCCGACTCAGTATTGCTGAGTTACCTGGGCAATGGTAGCTGCCAAGCGGGCGCGTGTGTCTACCAGGCGCAGGAAGTGACCTGCAGTCAGCAATGTGAAAATGGCGTTTGTCTGGGCGATCCTTGCCAGGACGTAGTTTGCGACCAGCCACCCGGCGCCTGCTACCTGTCCACCGGTAAATGTGAAAGAGGCATCTGCCACTATGGCTATCTGGACGGCTTCGCCTGTGACGATGGCGATGATTGCACCACGGCCGATGCCTGCCAGAGCGGCAGTTGCCATGGCATCCCAAAAACTTGCGCCCAGCCGCCCGACAATGTTTGTGTCAACGCCGATCAGATGCGCAGCTTTGCCGCTAACGGCGTGTGCATAGAAGGTGTCTGCTCCTACGGCTACCAGGAAGTCAACTGCGCCTCGGGTTGCCAAGACGGACTATGCCAGGGAGATCCTTGCGCCGGCCTAAGCTGTAAGCAGCCACCCAACGATTGCTACTTAGCCGACGGCGTCTGTGTCGAAGGCGTTTGTCATTACGGATACCAGAACGACACTACCTGCGATGATGGCAACGACTGCACGACCGACGACCAATGCCAAAGCGGGGCTTGTCTGGGTGCTCCCCTGGTTTGCAACCATCCCCCGGCCAGCAAGTGTCTCGATGCCGACCGCTTGCAAACGTACAGCCGCAACGGTTTTTGCCAGCAGGGCAGTTGTGCCTATCAGTTTGAAGAAATTGTCTGCGACTTCGGTTGCAGCGACGGCTTCTGCGCAGGCGATCCCTGCCAAGAAGTCGTTTGCGATGATCCGCCCAATATCTGTTACCAAGCCCTGGGCCACTGCGCGAGCGGCGTGTGCGATTACGATTACCTCAACGGCAACGCCTGCAACGATCTCGACGATTGCACCGTGAGCGACAGCTGCGCCAATGGCGTTTGCCAGGGTAGCCCCATGAGCTGCTTCAATCCCCCCGCCAATGTCTGTGTCGACGCCAATACCTTGCAGGTCTACGACCCGGTGGGTGAATGTGTAGCCGGCGATTGCCAATACGCCAGTCAGAACATTGCCTGTGCCCCGGACCAGGACTGTGTCGGCAACAAATGCCAAGCTGACGGCTGCACTCCAGAAAGCTGTGGGCTGGGACAGTGGTGCGATTTTGCTGACGGCATGTGCAAGGCCGGCTGCGATGCCCATGAAGATTGCACTTTCCCCGAAGTCTGCCATTTCGCCAGCCATGAATGCGGCGAGTTTTGTCCTTCGCTTATCTCCGACAATTTAACCTGCAACGGCCCTTTCATCGGCTCTTCCAATGACACCGGCGCGATGAATTTTGCAGAATTTCCCTGCCTGGAGGGCATGACCGCCGGGCCGGAGACGACATTCTCCCTGTCCTTATCCGAGCCCTCCAGCCTGACCTGGATCGGCAATCCTGCGCTCGACAACTTTGATATGGTCCTGGCCCTGCTGCCCAACGACGGCAGCTGCGATGCCAGCCAGACCCTGGCCTGCGCCGATGCCGTCGGCCCGGAAGGGATCGAAAAACTACAACTGAACCTTCCCGCCGGCGAATACCTGGCCGTGGTCGACGGTCGGGTGGCCGACCAGTTAGGCCCCTTTGTCACCAGAGCCACTTGCGAGCCCATCCAGAATGTCTGCCCAATCAACGATTCATTTTCGGTATCACCCGGTATCCGCTCCGACGTGCTCTTGGTTCTGGACAACTCCGGATCCATGCAGGACAAACAGCTGGCCCTGGCCGAGTTTCTCTCCGATTTTTTCGATGAAACCCAGGCCCGCGCGGTGGATTATCAGCTGGGCGTCATTACCACTGAAGTAGATAACGAGTCCTATTCGGGAAAACTGCAAGGCGATCCCTTGATTGTTACCGCCTCCCTTGCCGACCCCAAGACTGCCTTCCGACAAAACGGCAGCGTAGGCACCTGGGGATCGGGATATGAGCAAGGCCTACAAGCGGCCTACTTGGCCCTGAGCTTGCCCCTGCTAGCCCAAGAAAACACGGGTTTCCTGAGAGCCGATGCTTCCCTGGGCCTGGTTTTCGTCAGTGATGGTGATGAATCGCCTTTTGCTCTTAGCTATTACCAGGATTTTTTCGCCTCGCTTCATGGAACGCGCGACCTCGATCGGCTGGGCATCGGCGTGATCAGCGATGGCTGTCCGAGTGCTTGTTCGGCAGAATGCAGCCAAAACCTGTTCGATCTGGGCCAGGGCACCGGGGCCGGTTTTCAGTCGATTTGCGCCGCCAGTTGGGACGCCGCGGCCGTAGCTGATGTACTCTATCGGCCCATCGAGCACTTTCCTCTCTCCCAACGACCGATCGAAGGCACGGTCAGCGTAAAGTACAATGATCAAATCCTGCCCCCGGCCAGCTGCCGCAACTGCCTCGACGGTTGGACCTTTGATTCCTACTCCTACACCCTGTTCCTGCCCCGGCAGGCTTTGCCCCAGCCCAGCGGGCAACTGGTCATCAACTACGACGGCGTCTGCGGCCAGACCGATTGCTGCGGAGGCTGCTTTCCCCACCAGACTTGCGAAACTGACACCTGCCGCTGTATGACCTGCGTACCCAGTTGCAGCAACAAGCAATGCGGCGACGATGGCTGTGGCGGTCAATGTGGCCAATGCGATTTCATGCAAAGCTGCAGTGCGGATCACTTGTGCACCGATGCCTACGACGAAGAACTTGCTCCTTTCTGCAAGCCCTGCGACGCTAGCGCCGCCGACTCCCCTTGCGGAGAAAATGGCAAATGTATGATTTATCCCTATACCGATGATGCCTTCGCCCAACAGAGTTACGAGTATTGCGCCCCGGATTGCGAAGCCGATCTTGATTGCCCAGTCGGCTTCGAATGCAGCTCGGTCCGGATCGTCGATCCAGCCGACCAATGTCAGACTGACGAAGACTGTCCAGCGGGTGCTCCCTGTGTGAAAGGCGACGTTTCTGAATGGGGCTACTGTACCTGTCACGATACCGCCAACCCCTGTCCCCCAGACGTCTGCGGCATTGTCACCAAGACTTGCATCAATTCCGGCAAACCCTGCCAGAGCGAGGCAGATTGTGTGATCACCTGCGAGCTCTTCGATGGTGTCGATTATGGCGCCTGCATTATTGGCCGCTCCTGCGGATTGGCCGAGGGTTACCACTGCCCGGCGCCCTGAGAGTGTGATCTTTCCTGCCGATTTCACTGGTAAAATAGCTTGGTGAAAGAGACGAACGGTTGCTAAGCTCCCTCCCAAGCAACAAAGAGAAACCGGCTGCGGAGGAACATGCCCATGAATTCACGTGCTTTTGCCTTGTTCATGACCGTCCTGGTGGCTTTGATTGGGCTGCCCTGCCGCTCACAAGTGCTTACCGACATGGAACCGGCCACCGGAAAAGCGGGCGACAGCTTTTCTGCCGTCATCCAATGTGAAGTGGAATACTCTTTCGCCCTACCGGCCACCATCACCTTCAGTCCAGCAGGTGAAATCAGCGCCAGTGAGGTGGATCTGCTCGACACCGATCAGCTACAGGCGCGGATAAGCATTCCGGAAAATACCGCGTGTGGCTGGCAAGACCTTAGCGTAACTACTTCCCTGGGGACCTTCCTGGGCGAAAAGTTATTCGAGGTAGAATGCCAGACCACGCCCGAGCCCCGCTTGGTCTCGGTGGCGCCCAGCGCGGCTTTTGCCGGCGACATTGTTTCAGTGAAAGTCACCGGCGCCGATACTCATTTTGCCGAAGGACAGTCCCAACTGTCCTTTTCCGAGGCAGAGATCACGGCCGACAATGTGGCAGTGACCGGACCGACCAGCCTAACCGCCCGGCTTTCGATCGCGGCTTCGGCCACGCCACAACTAGTCGATGTGACGGTGGCCACCGGCAGCGAGGAGGTCACGGGCAAGTCGCTATTTCGGATCGAAGCCCCCCCCTTGCTGCTACACCCGGCTTCGGGCAGCCAGGGTGACTCGCTGAACGTGGTGATATCCGGCGGATCGTATCAGTATTCTGCCTCGACTACCGTGAGCCTGGGCGTCGGGATTACCATCGGGCAAGTGAAAATTGAAGACGAAGGCAGCTCCTTGATTCTGGTCGATGTGAGCATTGCCGTAAACGCGCCGGTGGGCTTTCACAATATGGTAGTGGGCACGCCGGCGGTTACGGTGACCAACGCCTTTACCGTGATCCAAGGGCCGGACACCAAGCTGCTTTCGGTCAGCCCCAATCACGGCGATCTTGGCCATCCCGGCCTGTCGCTCTTGCTGCAAGGACAAAATACCCACTTCGACTACGCTGATGTAACGGCCAGCCTCTCGACCGCCGGTACTTCGATTCTGCTTGAAAACGTGCTCAGTGCCACCGAGATGGAAGCAAGCCTGGGCATCGGCGCGACGGCCAAGCTGGGCCCGGCCGATATCAGTGTCTCTCTGGGCCTCGGCCAGGGATGCGAAAACTGTGAATCGGTTCTCTTGAACGATGGCTTCGAGCTCACCGCACCCGGTGTGTTGGCCTACGACGGGCCCCAACTTGCGCCCGGTCAAACCACCGAGCTTACCATTTCCGCCGTAGATGGCGGTTTCGATTCCGCGCAAACCGTTCTGTTAATCGAACCGGAAGACGGCATCGAAGTCGTCTCCCTGACCGTGCAAGATGAAAACCACTTGACCGCCAGCTTGCATATTTCCGTAGACGCCGATGGGAATCCCCGCGACGCTAAGACGGTGACCGACACCGAAGTGGCCATGGGTACCGGCATCATTGATGTATTGCAACCAGCCTTCGAGGGAATTGTTCCCGCCTTTGGTCTCCAGGGCGCCGCGCTCACTCTGCTCATCAACACGGTGGATCTGGATCTGGACGCTGCCAGCCAAGTTTCGTTTTCGGGCGCGGGCATGACCCTGGCGGCACCCATCTACGATCCTTCCCTTCCTGATCAAATCACGGTTTCTGCCACCATCGCCGACGACGCGCCCTTGGGCACCCGCGACCTGACCCTGCGTACCGCAGCGCAGGAGATTGCGGCGCCGGCGGTCTTTCAGATCAGAAAGGCATCTGCTGCCGATGAAGGTTGCAGCTGCACTCACACTCCCAGCCACACCGGCACGGCCTTGTTGGGGCTCATGCTATTGGCTATCTATTTTTTCCGTGGCAATCGCTGGTAGCTAAACTACCGACTCCAAGACACCTTCAAACCCGAGAAACTGGGCCGCACTCCGTCGCGGGTGGTGTTGAGTTGGACATCGGCGCGCAGCCAGCGGAGTCCTTGCAAATCGGGGCAGGAAAGCAGATCGGCGGGAGAGACGGAAAAAGGGCCGCAGGCAGCACTGGGATTGGTAATCAGCTCGGCTTCGGTGGCGGCGGCGGTAAAGGTGACGCTCACCGAGGTATCGACCGGCACGGTGGCTTCCCAGCTAGCGCTGTGCCACCAAGGTGCGCCATAACCAGAATCGAAGTTCTGGATCCAGTGTCCTTCTCGGGTAGTGACGGTCATCAATTGCATGCCGGTCATGTCCGAATAGGTATACATGCCGGAGCCGTCCTCCACTTCGAAGGTCTTATCCAGGGTGCAATCTGGATTAAAGCGGTGAGCATAGCCGCCTACCCGTTGCACCACCCATACTTTTCCGGCCGCATCAATGGCCACCCCGCGAGCATCGTTGGCGCTGGGGCCGATCATGGGAACATCAGGAGAGCACAGAATGGCACCCGTCACAGGATCTATTTTGTACAGCTTGTTCTCACTGTGCGAGCTGGCCCAGACAAAGCCGTCGCGGTCCACGGTTACCCCGGTGACGTTACCGGTACAGACTTGGGTTTGAAATACGGTGTAGGGCGGATCGGGGGTGAGGCTATGGACACAGCCGCCGCCCCACCAGTTGCCATACCAAATGCGACCATCCACCGGCGAGACGGCAATGCCGTACCAGGAAGGATTCGATACCCGCACAAAATCGCCGGTGGCGGTATCTAGCCGAACCACGTTGTCGGTGGTATCGGCATGGGACGATCCCGAGGCGGTCCACAAAATGCCATTGCCATCTACCACTAGACCATAGACGCTGGCCGCGATGGGAATGACCTTGAGAAGCTTGCAGCAAGGCGGTTGGGTACAATCGGTGTCATTGACCGCCTTTCCGTCTACCTGATAGAGCGTTTGTCCTTCCCAGGTGCCAAACCACACATTGCCGTCACCGTCGATGGCCACGCCCCGGTTGCGGCCCGGGGTATCCACCTTGCAAATCAACTGGCCGTCGGCACCCAGGTGGACCCCGTTTGATTTGCTCACATCGTTGATGCCTGAACTACCCCGATTGGCCACCCAGACCGAGTAGTCCAGGGCCACGGCGGTGCGGGAAGGGTCATCTCCATGAGAAGAAACCTGCCAGATTTTCTCTCCGGTCACGGTGTCCAACTTGGCCACCTGGTCCTTGCCGTTGACCGCCAGGTAGATGAACGGTGTTTGGACCGATCCCTGGCCCAGGGTCACCGAGCTAGGGTCGCCAGGATCGGGTTCGGTGCCATCGCAGTTGCGGTGATCGGCATCGCACAGGCCCGGCTCGGCCCACTCTTCTTCGTAACAAGGTACGTCGGGACAGGTGCCACAGGCGGTCAATACTCCTTCGTCGATCAATCCATCACAGTCGTTGTCTAGCCCATCGCAAACTTCGACCGGCAGCTCGCCGCAGTCGCCACAGGCATTGGCTACCCCTTCGTCGATCCAGCCGTCACAATCGTTGTCCACGCCGTCGCAAACCTCTTCGCCGGCACACCAGCCGCAAGCATTGGAGCCCAGCGCCCACTGCTCGTCCACTTCTCCGTCACAGTCATTGTCTTCCCCGTCGCAAACCTCGGGCTCCGGAATCACATCATCGATACACTCCGACCAGAACTCACCGTCCACACAGCTCATCAAGCCGCTGACACACTGGCCTACGCCCTGGGTCCCGTCCGGCCCGGCGTAACATACTTTTTCGTCGCCCCCGCCACAGCCACCGCACAGCTCATCGACCATGCCGTCGCAGTCGTTGTCCAGCCCGTCGCCACACACCTCGTCCGGCACCACCCCGCAGCCGCCACAGGCGTTGCTCACGCCCTCGTCCACCACCCCGTTGCAATTGTCGTCGAGCTCATTGCAACTTTCCGTCGCATCCGGATGAATATCCGCATTGCCTTCCGCGCAATCTTCCGGCGGCCGGTAGCCGTCTCCGTCTTCATCGGCCAAACAGTCTTCATCCACAAAACCGTCGCAGTCGTTGTCCAGGCCGTCAGCCACGCCAGCGGCACATTCGGGCGCCGGGGTCACTTCGCCCACGCAGGCGGTCCATACGTAGTCGGCCCCTTGCTCGACACAGTCGTGCAGCCCGCCCTTGCACAAGCCCACGCCCATGGTAGGAGGCGGCCCCGAATAACAAGGCTGCTTCACCGGCGGATGGCACTCACAGTTACTGCCCGCCTCCGGATCGCTGTCGCACAAACACTGCGGATCACAGGAACAACTCTCGTCGATCTCGCCGTCGCAGTCGTTATCCAAGCCATCGCCACATACTTCCAACGGCGGGTCCGGCTCGCCGGCCACCGGGCACTGGCCACACACATTTAGCAAGTCTTCGTCGATTTCTCCGTCACAGTCGTTGTCTTCTGCGTCACATACTTCAGCCTCGGGCAAGCGCTCGCCAAAGCACTCGCCGTACTCGCCGTCTTCGCCACAGACCATCACCCCGTTGCGGCACAGGCCCACGGCCTGGGTCTCGATGGAGCCTGAGTAACAACTGCGCCGATCGCCCAACTCACAGCCACAGTCGGCCTCGTCTATTTCGCCGTCACAGTCATTGTCGATGCCGTCATGACAGGCCTCATAGGCCGCCGGGTTGACCGCCCGCTTAGTGTCGTCGCAATCGTCGCCGCGTTCACAGTTTTTGCCATAACCGTC
>JAUVBB010000306.1 GCA_030591445.1 Deltaproteobacteria bacterium
GGGGCGGATTGGTACTCGCCGGCGGGGCAGCTGACGCATTCCAGAAGGCCGGTAGTCTGGGCCACCGAACCCGCCGTGCAGGCGATGCAACTGGTCTCGCCGGCGGCGGGCTGGGCCGTGCCCAGGTCACAGTCGACGCAGCTGGTCTGGCCCGAGATGGGCTGGTAACTGCCCGCACCACAGGGCAGGCAGGCGAGTTGCCCTTCCAAGCTCTGGTATGTACCCGCGACACAGTCGCCGCAGCTGGTCTGGCCCGAGCTGGGCTGGTGGCTACCCGGGGCACAGTCGATGCAGCTCGTCTGGCCCGAGGCGGGCTGGTAGCTACCCGGGTCGCAGGCGAGACAGCTCCCTTGGCCCCAGCCACCTTGATAGGAGCCGGGCTCGCAATCGATACAGGCTGCCTGGCCGGTGGCGTTCTGATAGCTGCCTTCGCCGCACGGTTCACATGCTGTTTGACCCTCGACGGACTGGTAGGTGCCGATGTCGCATGGGGTGCACACGCTATTGCCACTGGTGTTGGTGAAGCTGCCGGCGAGGCATGAAACACATTCGGCCTGACCCGTAGCCGGCTGGTGCTTGCCTGCTTCACAGGGCTGACACGATGTCTGACCCGTGGCGCTGGCATGGTAACCCGAGTCGCAAGGTAGGCACCAGTTCGCGCCACTGATGTTCGAGTAGCTGCCAGGGTCGCAGTAACTACAAGCAACAACGCCCGGAGCGGCGTATTGACCCGCCGCGCACTGTCGGTACGACAGGCTTCGCTGGTTTACGCTCAATTTGTTGCCGGAAAGCATGGTCACACCCTGGTCAAGCAAGGTCCCAAAAGGAGTACGGCAGCTGAGCTTGGTCGAGGGATTTTCGGGATCGAGGACAACATCGGTGCACTCTCTCGATCCGATGAAAACCTGGACCCGGGGAGGGGTCCTGGGATCAAAGTTCTCGCCGGTGATTGTGAGCAAGGTGTCTCCGCCGCGCTCACAGTCGATGGTATCGACGCCATCGGGGCTGCAGCCTTCGATCGAGATGAGGCTCGCTGAGGCATAATAGATAGTGTGGGCCTGGGACCAGAGACCGTGGTGACCCACCACCACTTCCTTCGAGCCGGCCCCCTCGTCCAGGGTAAACCTGACTTCGCCGGTACTGACAAAGTTTGGGGGCACCGAGATGCCGTCCAGGGTGATCCACAGGTCATCCTCGACGAAGTTGGACCCGTACACGGTGATCATCCTGTTTCCATTCGTCGGGCAATCGACTGTGGTGTCCCCATCGTCGGTGCAACCGGATATGCTGGCGATGACGGGCACCGTGGGATACTTGAAGGTGTCCGTTCCGGAGTCGCTCTGTTGATTGTAGGCGGTGACACGGAAGGTGGCGATTCCTTCGAAGTAGTGGCCGACCTGACACTCGATGGTCGAGATATCGGGGTCGGAAGCCACGCGCGTTGAGCTCAGGACGGTACACGGATACGCCTCCGATCCGTTGCTATAGGTGACGGAGAGGAAACTAGGTTCGTCGAAGATGTTGCTACAATCGAAAAAGACCACCTGATTCATCTGGTCGAGGACGACAGCGACCGAAGGAGGGTTAAGCGCGTCGTCCTTTCTCAAACTGTCGTCCACGATTTCCGGGGCCAGGTAGCTTATGGTGGGGCTTGACTCTTGCGAGACGTTCAGGTCCACCTTGACCTGGACCACCAAGCCAGTGCCCATGCCGGGCCCGATGTGACAGTCGATCTGGGTGTTGCCGGTGACGGCGTCGACGATGCAATCAAAAGATTTATCGTCATAATCCGTGCCTGGCATACCCATCTTCACCGTGACGGCGGCAGGATCCACCCCGAAGTTCGTCCCGGTGATGGTCAAGATCTCGCCACCGTCGACATCGGCGTCCACCACCTCGGTGGCACTGCTGATCTTCGGTCCGGCATACGAGACCAGGTACTCGGAGGCGGAGCTACTGCCGTTGACGGTGACCCGCACCGGCAGGTCCCAGCCGCCTTGCACGCATGCCGCAAGATTGCAGGTGAGGCACTCTACCAGATCGCAGGCGGGATCGTCTTCCTCGAATGCTACCGAGGTGCACGCTTGCCACACCACTCCGCCTCCGTTGTTGCATCCCACCTCAACCGAAACCTGGTCTGCGACCACATCGCTGCCGAAGTCCGCTCCTACGATCGTCAGCCTGGGTTCCGCGGAGGTGGAGCAGTCCGCGGTCCCGTCACCATTGATGGTGGCACAGCCGCTGACGGTGGCGATGGACGGCGAGAAGTAGTCGTACAGTTCTCCTAAATAGCTGGCGGGTTGGCCCGCCACCACCAAATCCACGGCGTGACCGGTCCCCGATCCCGCGGGGACATCGCCCGTTATGGTGTCGTGCAAGGGCCCAACGATGGGATTCATGATGGTGTTGCCCCCAAGCATGAGGGATAGATCAGCTCCGAGTCCAAAGTTGGTTCCGGTGATCGTGAGCTCACCGCCGCCGGCGGTGGGGCCCGACAGCGGCGAGATGCTATAGATCACTGGCGCGTGGTAATCAAAATTATACGCCGCGCTTGGCGATTGACCGCCGACATTGACCATCACGGGGAGATCTAACCCTTCGCCCGCGGGGATCGTGCAGGTGATGGTATCGTGCAAGGGCCCTACGCTGATGTCCGCACAGTCCCACCCCCCAATCTTGACGATTGGACTAAGTCCGAAGTCGCTTCCCAAGATCGTGAGCGGATAGCCGCCTTGGGTGGCGCCGTGCAACGGCATGATGACCGTGATCTCTGGCTGGTGGTAGCTAAATGTTACCGGCGTGGACTCTTGAGCGTTGGCGGTGACTACCACGTCGAGCGCGGCCCCCTCGCCCGCGGGAAGAACGCACCCGAGCGTGTCTTGCCAGGGCCCGACGCCGGTCACCAGGCAATCCTGCCCCCCAAGCGTGACGGTTGGATTAGATCCGAAGTCGCTTCCGGTGATCGTGAGCATCACGCCGCCGGTGGTTGGGCCGTAGTTTGGGTCGATGCTGTAAACATTGGGAGCCGGCTGGGCTTGTACGATAGCCGAGACCAACAGCAGCAAGCTCGCAGCTACCGTAGCGATCCAACGATGCCTCAAAGATAAGCGATTGCGGTACATGTAGTGCATCTCCTGTTCTCAAGAAATGCGGCAAGAAACCTCAACCGCAGTCCTCAATATTCAAAAGTCAGACCGTTACGATAGAATCAAGATTGAGATAACGTTAGCAAAGAGGGACAGTGCTGGCAAGAGGCGGGGAAACTCGGGGACGGAGGTGGGGCGTGCTTTGGGCCAAGCACTTTTGAAAAGAAGATCCTCAAACAGCAATCAGGAATCGTGATTGTGCAGCAGGTTGCTCAACCAAGTTATGGCGTCGTTTGCGCTCTGGACCATCGACAACTCAATGATCTCGTCCAGGGGTTGGTCCGCTTGTTCCATCTCCTGGTCGGCCCAGGCGACGATTTCCGCCAAAGTCACTTCGCCTGCCTCCAAGTTCTTTTTCATCTCTTTTGCTTTTTCCACAATACTCATTTGAGCTCCTTTGATATGGCAGGATAATTTCGCCTGGTTTTACCCAAATTGGCCGGACAGTCAAATTAAAAATATGCCCTAAGGACTGCCGGCGGGCTAGTATGGCGGTTATGAAAAGAGACAAAGCCAAAATTGATGCTGGGTGCATGATTCTGGCCGGAGGAGAAGGCCGGCGGCTTTCGCCTGACAAGCCCCTGCTTGAAGTCGATGGTCTGCCCATCATTGAACGCGTCTGCCGCGTGGTCGAGAAACTCTTTGCCAAGATCGTAATCGTTACCAATACTCCGGAAAAATACGAGTATCTCGGGATTCCCTGTGTGGCTGACCTGCGTCCAGGTTGTGGGCCGCTGATGGGGATTTACAGTGGGTTTCAAGCCCTGGGTCATGAAACTGTCTTCGCTTGTGCCGCCGATATGCCTTTCGTGCAAGAAGATATCGTCCGGGCCGAATTCGAAGAGATAGCCGGCTGTGATGTGTTGGTGCCCTATCCCGATGGATACCCCGAGTTTCTGCACGCATTTTATCGACAATCCTGTATGCCGATTGTGAAGCGACATCTGGACGCCGGGATATACAAGATCGACTCGTTGCATGAATCGTGCAACATCAAGCATTTGAAAGACGATTGGTTTGCGCTTCACGAATTTACCGATATTGCTGGTATGGCCTTTGTCAACATCAACAAACCAACGGACTACGAACGCTGGCGCAAGGGCAAAGACGAGCAGCTGACCATGGCTGTGCCCGATCTGATCGAGCCCGCGCTGCTGGCCCAGATCAAAAGGCAACTGGTTGAAAACGAGACCCTGCTTCAGAATGAGTCTGCCGGGGTATATGACAGCCTGTGGCATCATAGCTTGCGCGTGGCGCAGATAGCCCGTTTTCTGGCCAGCAAAGACGACACCAACCAGGATGCCGCTTTTCTGGCCGGCCTGCTGCACGACCTGGGAAAGTTTGCCGGTGGTAAGTACCATGTCGATAACGTGGCGGAAGAAGAACTGGCCGCCCAGATGACAGAGAGCTTGCTAAAAAACACCCGGCAGGCCGATCTGATTCCCGCTATCCAGGAAGGCCTTTTGTCACTGTATCGCGAAGACGTAGAACCGGGCGGCGTTGGGCGGGTGCTCTACGATGCCGACCGTCTCGACAAACTCGGCAACATGGGCGTGGCCCAGTTCTTTGCCAAAAACGCCTTGAGGCGCAAATCCCTCGGCAACGACTTGTTCTTGCGCGCCAGCATCGAACTGACTTACGCCCATCACGCGCCCCATACCCTCAAGACGCCAACCGGGCGCAAGCTAGCCGAGACGCGCGCCGCCAGAGTAGACCTTTTTTATCGGGGGCTGATGGAAGAGTGGCAGGAGCTGGGTTTGGGCAGCTATTCCATTCGCATGATGGATGTCGGCGGGGTAGAATTTGTGCTGGTGTTTCCTGAACAATGTGCTTGCGGATCCCGGCTGGACATTCATACCGATATCAAAGATTCGGTCAAATGTCGTTCGGCACAAGTTAGCTACCAGTGCCCAAACTGTAACAAGCTGATGGACTTTTCCTTCTGCCTGCCCAACATCAAGGGCTTACCGCCTCGCCAAGAGAAATCCGAGCGCTGAAATCTTGAGGCATGAGCACCCTGTTCATGCCCCAACAGCGCGACGACGGCGAAGGAGACACAGCGCCAGGCCCAGAAGCAATCCGCCGAACGTGCCGTTGCCCCGGTTGGGGGCACAGCCACAGCCACTTGGGGGGCCGGAGACCGGTTGGTCGGTTTGAGCCGCTTGATCATCCCCGGCGATGTCCGTATCCGCCGGTCCAGAGTCAGGCGCCCCACCGTCGCTCCCGTCCTGTCCGTCGGCACCGTCTTGTCCGTCCACGCCGCCATCCTGGCATTTATCTGGGTACACGCAGAGATTGTCCTGGCAAAGGTCTTCGGTGCAGGGGTCCGTGTCGGCGCATTCGTCGTCGTCGCGGCAACAGTTTTCAATAATGCCGTGCTCGCAATAGCCGTACTGGCAGCTGTCGCTGGTACAACATATCGAGGAGTGTGAACAGGCGCCGCCACGCGCACCTCCTCAGTTGGAATTGGAGTACGTATACGAGTATGTGGATTGGCCGGAATAAAATTCTAAAACTCCCTGCCCCCCCCGGCAGGGATAGGTTTCTTAGGGAATGGGTCTTTGGAAATGGGAGCGAAATTCGCTGAAGAAAATCCGATCAGTCATTGTGACGCGTCAAGAGCCACATCACCAATCTCAACTACTGACGTGACTTCAGATAAGCGTTCTTCAAGCTCCCTCATGGAACCCCCATCTCGCGCTAATCTTGAAGAAATTTGGGTGGGTCCTAAAAATATTTTTCCATGCGGTCGAAAGCCCTGTTGATCATCTCCTCTGGTACGCAAAAGGACAACCGCAAGTGGCCCTCGCCCGTGGGCCCGAAATCCACGCCAGGCGTGGTGGACACCTTTGCTTCTCTCAGGAGCTTTTTGCAAAACGCGATGGAGTCAGCCCCTGCCGGATCCAAAATCCTGGGAAACATCAGGTACGATCCTTGGGGTTTGTGATACTCGAAAATATTCGAAAGACGGTCCAGTCGTTGGCACATAAGGTCGCGCGCGGACCTGTACTTATCTCTGAAATCCGCTATGCAATCCTGAGGTCCCTCCAGGGCAGCCAAGGCCGCATACTGAGAGGCCACTGGGGCACATATGGCAAAGGGGATATGAGCTTTTGCGATCTGCGGAACCCGCTCCTGGTCTGCGCACAGGTAGCCAATCCTCCATCCGGTCATGGCATAGGTCTTGGTGAAGGTATAGCAACTTATGGTGTTTCGCATCATGCCGGGAATGGACGCGATGGAAAAATGCTTGCTGCCGTCAAACGTAAAGTACTCATAGGCTTCATCGGTGATGACCACCAGATCGTGCTCCAGCGCTATCTCGGCAAGCTCCCGAAGCTCCTGCTCGGAAAACACCGTCCCGGTGGGATTGCTGGGACTGCAGTAAAGGATAGCCCTGGTCTTGGCTGTTATCGCTTTTCTTATGCCATCGAGATCCAAACGAAAGTTCTCCTGCTCGATGAGCGGGACAAAGACCGGCTTTGCAGATGCGAGAGCCACCTGGTTTGCGTGGGTTGAATATGTGGGTGAAGGAAGAATCACCTCGTCTCCAGGGTCCACAGCGCTCATCACCGCGGCGGCCAGCCCCTCGATTGCACCAACGGTGACCACAATCTGTGAAACACTTGCCTCAACATTGTTATCCCTCTTGAGCTTCTCCGTGATCCTTTCGCGCAGCTTCACCAAGCCTGAGCTTTCGGAATACCCGTCGGTGAGCCCCGCTGCTATCGCCCTGCTTACCTCTTTGCCAATATGCGAGGGAGCATTGGATGTTGGCTTTGCCCATGAAAGAAAAGCCACATCCTCAATCTCCCTTGAAAGGCGAGTCATCTCATGAATGGCGGATTTGGGAATGGACTCGACCCTCTGCGATACTCTAATTTCCTTGCTCATGGCTCAACTCCCTGGTCCATGTCGAAACTCAATCTGGAACCTGCGTTATTGTAAAGAAAGCGATCACCAAAAGCCTCAGCCATCATGGCGCTGGCCCTCATGCCGGTACAGTGGCAGCAGGCTATCTTGCTGATATTGATTTTCTTGAACTCACCGATGGTATCTTGTATGCGTTGGTCGCTGGCATGCACCAGATGGGTGCCTCCCACCACAGCGTATACCCGAGCCTCGCCCGTTACCTGCTGCAGATGTCGGATGATGTTCACAGGACCGCGGTGGGCGCAGCCGAGTATAACGATGAGCCCCTGGCTTGTTCTTAGGGCCAGGGAGAGATCGTCTCTCATGGGATCGGGCTCCACCCCATGATCCGACTGCCAAAACAGTCCCTCATCAAGTTTCTCATATGCTGTCTTCATGGGAACTTCGCCGCTGGTAAAGACACCAGGAGCTATCTCCACAGGCTCTCGACTCAGCTCGAACGAAGCTCCGAGCTTTTCCAGCTCTTCGCGGGAAAAGGGGATGCCTATGTTGTGATCGGGTCGCCCTCGCCGGTCAGAATACTTTGCGGCAAAAACATCCGGATGCGCGATGATTCGCTTGGGACCAGAGAGTTTGAGAACCTGGGCCAGGCCGCCCGTGTGATCTATATGACCATGGCTCAACACGATTGTGTCAATCTCCGAAAAATCCACGTCCAGCAAGCTTGCGTTATAGACAGCCGAGTTGCCCATGCCCGTATCCATCAATACCTTGAACCCATTGAGGTCCATAAACAAGCTCAGGCCCCATTCGGCCAAAAAACCGAAACCCGCGGTGTTCTCGGTAAGGGTAGTAATCTTTACATACATGAGTGGTCCTCCGACGAAAAGACTATCTGCACACTGGGGCTGTCTTTTCAAGTGTTCAAGTGCCAAAAGACCCATGATTTTTCACCGCGCACGCGGGACGGGAACTGATAACCGATTCCTGAGAAGTAACTCGTTATTTTGCAAAAACGTTCTAAACAAACAAGTCATTATTCCCGAAACGACTCGGGGATATGACTTATGAGGGGTCACTTCTCAGGAATTGATAACCAGAGACCCTGGATTTCCGGTCAGAACCAAGGGGGTCCTTTATTTCCTTTTGTTGTTTTCTCTTTTGAAAGTATACTTCGCACCCTACGCTCATCTGGCAGAAAAACACTTTTACCGTTTGGGGAAATAATCATGTTTGAGGACACAACCGTTGCATAACTTCAGAGGGATTGCATTTCTGGGTAACTATCCACCCAGAGCTTGTGGCATTGCCACCTTCACGCACGATTTGGCGACCGCGGTGGCCTCTCAGGCTGGCGACGATCAGCCGGTCACGGTGGCGGCGATGAACGATTTGCCCGAAGGATATACCTATCCGGACCGGGTAAAATTTGAATTGAGGCAGGACTATCAGGTTGACTATTCCCGCGCTGCCGACTTCATTAATTTCAGCCACACCGACATCGTCTGCCTACAGCATGAATATGGCATATACGGTGGCGATTATGGCTCCAATGTTTTGACTTTTCTCCGTGACCTGAACCGTCCAGCGGTGGTCACTTGTCATACCGTGCTTGATAAGCCCCTTCCCATTCAGAGAGAAGTACTCTGCGAAATCGCGGAGCACGCGGAAAAACTAGTGGTCATGAGTGAACTCGCGTTCGGGTTCTTGGAGAACACATACGGCATAGCTCGTAAGAAAATTGTGCATATCCCTCACGGTATCCACGATGTACCATTTATCGATCCTAGTTATTACAAAGACAAATTTGGCGTTGAGGGTCGTCGCGTTTTGCTGACTTTCGGCCTGCTCGCGCCCGCCAAGGGCATCGAATACATGATCGAAGCCCTGCCCCAAATAGTAAAGAAACATCCGAAGGCCAGCTATGTGATTCTTGGGGCAACGCACCCGGCCGTAATTCGGAAAGAAGGCGAATCCTATCGCTTGCGCCTGCA
>JAUVBB010000585.1 GCA_030591445.1 Deltaproteobacteria bacterium
CCTTTCACGTGTCCGAAGAATTCGCTCTCATAAAGGTTCACCGGAATCGCCGCACAGTTGACCTTGATCAAAGGCCGATCTCGCCGCAGAGACTTCTTGTGAATCTCGCGCGCCACCAGCTCCTTGCAGGTACCGGACTCACCAAGAATCATGACACTGGCATCCGTGGGCGCCACCAAGTCAATTTGCTGCCGAAGATGATTCATGGCGCCGCTTTGACCAATGAGTTCAAAGAAAGCATGGGCTTCGTCAACCTCGGCGCGCAAATAAGCGTTCTCTTGCTCCAGCCGGTGCCGAAGATGCTCGATTTCATCGAAAGCGCGGGCATGGGCTATGGCCGAAGCAGCCTGGTCGGCGACCAGACGCAACCAATTGGCCTCTTGCGCGTATTGCGGAATCTGGATGCGCACGAAGACAGCCAAGACGCCCATGATTTCTCCGCGATGGACCAAAGCTTGGCCGGAAAAACCTAAGATTTTCTCTCGCTCGGCCCATTCCCGGTCCACCAGCCAACGAGGATCTTTGGAGAAATCCGCGACCTCGATAGAGTCTCCGGTGGCCGCTATCCGGCCGATCTTCTGCACCCCAAGGGGCAAACGAGAAAATCGACCATCCAGGCGAGTCCAATCTTCGTTCGATTCCAAGCGAGAAGAACCCGCGCTCGCCCGTAGATGTAGACAGCGTTTTTGCTGGTGACAGTCTTTGGCCATCGAGCAGCGATCACAACGATCTGCCTTTTCCAGCAACCAAACACGGGCCAATGCCAGGTGGGGCCGGGCGGCAAAGCGTTGCACAATCTTCGTAAGCAGCGCATCCAGAGAACTCTCTTGCGCTAAATCTATCAGTAGTTCTTTGAGTGATTCGAATTCGGGTTGGTAGTCGCTGGGCAGTTGCATCTATCCACAATAAACGATATTTCGTTTATTTAGAACTATTTTTCGTCATTCCAACGTAAATTCGTTATTTGCAAGAAAAGTTGCCCAGCTTCTTTACTTTTTATTATCGCAACTTACAAATATTAAGTGATTGGCACACTCACTGCAAACAGCCAACGAGGGGAAGCAGGCTAGCAGCCGCAGGAGGTGAAAAATGAGACAAACGAAAAAAACAATGGCTAGCGCCTTGGTGCTAGGCGCGTTCTTGCTGGTGTCCGGACCGGCAAGCGCAATCGTGGGCGTGGGCGACACGGCACCCCTGTTCCAAAGCCTTGACGAGAATATGCAAATCGTCGACATGCAAAGCATGATCCAGGGAAAACCTCTGGTCTTACTGGTAGGCTCGGCCAGTTGACAACCTTCGTACCTTAACTTCCAGGTCCTGGAAGAAAGCTATCAAGAGTACAAAGGTCAGGTGAATTTTCTTTGGGTCTATGGCAGCGAAGCTCATCCGGAAGAGCATCCTTTTCAGTCGGGCTACGAGTCGAAAGATCTTGGCTGGGAACATCCCTATACCATCTCCCTGGAGATGCAGGAAAGGGCCCAACGGGCCAAGTGGATGAAGACCGATCCGAATCCCGACTTTGAGATTCCCATGATGGTCGACTACGTCAACTACCCGCCCCATCAGAACGATGAGGTCCGCGGCGCCTATCGGGGCGGCGGTTTCTACTCCGGCTTCGTGATTGACTGCGACGGCATGGTAAAAAGAGCCGAAAATTGGGGCTGGTTCTCCCCGGGTGGCGAGTGGTGGGGTCTGCCCTTGGCGCCACTGACCGAATTGCACGATTATCTTGACGCCTATTTGGCCAATCCACCGACTTGCTACGGGCAAAGCGATGCCGATGGCGGTCCGCAAGAGGATGGTGGGACCATGGCCGATGGCGCCAACGACCAACCGGACGACGAGGCACCGGTTGATGACCCAAGCGGAAGTAACAACTGCGCAAGCTCTTCCCCAAGTACGGGCTCGCTAGGGCTCCTGGGCTTGGGCTGGATCCTATTGGTCCGGCGGCGCCAGGGAGTAATCGACTGTCTTTAGGCGTTTATGGCCACTCTATGGCCATTCAAAATAGCGCTTTTTCATCCAGCGGAAAAACTCGCGAAAGTTGACTTGTTTTTGCACAAAGAGCCGGATTCGGTCTTCGCCATCGCCGATGAATTCACTAAACATCACGCCATAGGAGAATTCGTTGGTCTCCGGCTCTTTGTTTCGCCGTACTACCACGGCGCGGCAGGAAAGCGCTTCGAAATCCGGCAGGTCGAAATCCAAACGCAGACTGGTGCCCATGGTCAAGGGAACCGCGCTGCGAAAGAGCATCCCGCCGCTGCTGATATTGATCATATTGGCGGTAAAATCATTGTCATTCGATTTGACCGCTATGCTGGCGCGCTGAAACACGCGTAGGTTTTCCCGTTTGCGCACGCCCAGGCGATGAGAGAGCTCATCGAGCAGGTTCTCCATCGTCAGCGAGGAGTCGACCACAACATGACACAATCCCTGGGCCAGCACCGCGGGCAGATCCCGCATTTGATCCAGCATCACCATGCGCTGGGTACCGGCGTCGACCATGCCGTCTAACTGGCGCATGATTTCCTCGGAACCGCCGCTGCCGAAAGCCTTCTCGCCCACGATCACCAGATTGACTTTTTGCCGGGACAAGAACTCCTCGGCCACCGACAAATCAGGAAATTCGATAACCCGGATATCGCTGCGCAGCAAAAAACTGGGCCGGCCCACAATCGGCAGCACCTGCAATCCCACCAGAACCACCCAGACCGTAGCCGTCGTTGGCGGTTCCATTCCCGCTCTTTGCGCGGTGCGCACTTCTTGCACCAATTTCTCGATCAAATTCCGGTCTTCTGGCGCCAGGCTATGAAACTCGGCCCCGAACCCAGCCTCACTACCCTGCATCCGGGCCACCTCGGGTGGTACCCGATGCACCACCTTGGCTTTGACCACGATGTTTCTACTCGCTTCGGGAATTTGAATGCTAAGCTGAACATCATCGTCGATCTCCGGCGGCGAATCCGTGCAAACAAACAAACCACCTTGGGAGATGTTTTCGGTGTACTCCTCGAGCAGGTGATTGAGGTTCTTGAACTCTACTTTGTGTTCAGCCTGCACCCGCACAC